>SXWC01000141.1 GCA_005789975.1 Planctomycetaceae bacterium | reverse complement strand
TCGTGGCGAGAAAGTCGCCCTTGAGCCGATTCATCTCATAGAGGTTGAGATTGGCCTGCGCGAGCTCGTCCACCTTCTCATCGAGGGTGCCGTTGGTCTTGCGGAGCTCCTCCTGCGTGTCGAGCAGCCCACGGAGCATGCGGTTGAAGGCGAGTCCGAGACCCTCGAACTCGTCGGCCGTATGGATGTCGGCCCGGGCGTCGAGGTTGCCCCGCCGGACCTCGTCGCTCACGTCGCGGAGGTGCTCGAGCGGCTTCACGATCACGTACCGCACGATGGCGTAGGCGACGAGCATGGCCAGGAAGACCGTGATGATGGCCGTGGCGAGGAGGATCGCCCGATTCCAGTTGATCGACTTCCGCGTCGCCGCATCGGGCATCACCACCTTGACGACGGCCATCAAGTCGCCCTCGGCGAGCCGGGGAAGATCGCCCGCGGCTGCGGCCCCGGCGGCCGATCCCTGGTATTCGTGGCAGACGAGGCAGCTCTTCCGCGCCCGGACCGGCTGGTAGTAGTGGTATTCCGAGGCGTCTTCGGTGCGGAACTCCCGGTATTCGGCCGTGGGCTCCCCGGGCGACGCGGCCGGCGGCGGACGGTCGCGAAAGTAGTCGAGCACCGCGGCGTCGAGCCGCTTGTACGCGGCCCGCTCCTCGGGCGCCGCATCGGGATCGAGCAACCGCCAGCTGTAGGGCTGGCTCTGGAGCGTGCGGCCGAGCGTCTCGATCAGGCTCGTGTACTGCTGCTCCTTCTCCAGGGTCTTCCAGTGATACTGGAGCATGATCGCATCGACGAGGTGGCGGCCCGTGCTCCGCGTGGTGGCGTAGACGAGCTGCTCGGTGCGGCTGCCATACCACCAGAAGCTGCCCGCGATCAGCACGAACAGGCACATCCCGAACAGGAAGCGGACCTTCCGCTCGAGGCTGGTCTCGCCGAGAATGTCGGTGATCGATCGATAGGCCATGAGTTTGCCTGCAAGCCTACAACATCTCGACGGGATCGACGTCGATGATCCAGGCGACGGCGTCCGGGGTCTTGAGCGTGGCGGTGGCGCGGGCCACGAGATCGCGGAGCGCGGGGCCGTCGGGGCCGTGCACCTGCACATGCCAGCGGAATCGGTCACGAAGCCGGGCAATCGGGGCCGGGGCGGGACCGAGCACGCGGACCACCGGCATGGCGGCGGCCGCCTGCCGGAGCCGGTCCGCGACGTTTCCCGCCCAGTCGGACGCCGCCCTCTCATCCACGCTGCGGAAGACGAGCCGCACGATGTGACCGTACGGAGGATAGAGCAGCGCCTCCCGGACGGGGAGCTCGCTGCGGACGAACGCCTCGTAATCGTGCGCGGCCGCCGCCCGGATTGCCGGATGGTCGGGGGTGCTCGTCTGCACCACCACGCGGCCCCCGAGCGGACCGCGTCCGCTGCGACCGGCGACCTGCGTGACGAGCTGGCACGTCCGCTCGGAGGCGCGGAAATCGGCCAGGTGCAGGGCCGCATCCGCGTTGACCACACCCACCAGCATCACCGCCGGAAAGTCGAGCCCCTTCGCGATCATCTGCGTGCCCACGAGGATGTCGATCTCGCGGTTGCGAAAGGCGTCGAGCGTCCGCTCGTGGCTGCCCCGCGAACGCATGGTGTCGGTGTCCATCCGGGCCACGGCCGCGTCGGGAAACGACCGCCGGATCTGCTCCTCCAGACGTTGCGTGCCGGTGCCCGAGTGGGCGAGGCCCGGGGCATGGCAATCGGGACAATCGGCGGGGATCCGCGTGACGAGCCCGCAGCCGTGGCAGATGCCTCGGTTGCCCGGCTGGTGGAGCGTGAGGGCGAGATCGCACTGGTCGCAGCGGGCCGCGTGACCGCAGGCGTGGCACTGCACGTGCGTGGCGAAGCCGCGGCGGTTGAGCAGCAGCATCACCTGCCCGCCGCCATCGAGAGCCCAGCGGATACCCGCCGCCAGCCGCGGGCTGACGGCGCCGCGAGACCGGCTGCCCCGTTCCCGGAGATCGACGGTGATCACCGCCGGCAACTGTGAGCCGCCCACCCGGCTGGCCAGCCGGCACATCCGCCAATCACCCGACAGGCACCGCGCGAAGGTTTCGAGCGAAGGCGTGGCCGAGCCGAGCACGAGCGGCACCCCCTGGACCTTCGTGATCCACTCGGCGACGTCGCGGGCGTGGTATCTCGGCGCCGTGGCCTGCTTGAACGACGACTCGTGCTCCTCGTCGATGACGACCAGGCCGAGCCGCGGCGTGGGCGCGAAGATCGCCGACCGCGCGCCAACCACCACGTTGACCCGGCCCGACGCGATCTCGCGCCACTGGGCATGCCGCTCCGCGGGGGTGAGGTGGCTGTGGAGCACGGCGACGGTGCCGAACCGGGCCCGGAAGCGGTCGCAGGTCTGGGGCGTGAGGCTGATCTCGGGAACGAGCACGATCGCCTGCCGGCCATACGACACCGTCTCCTCGACGGCCTGCAGATAGACTTCGGTCTTGCCGCTGCCGGTGACGCCGAAAAGCACGATCGTCTCGTGTCGCGAGGCCTGCATCGAATCCTTGATCGCGGCGAGGGCCGCCTCCTGCGGCGGCGACAGTTCCGCGGGACGATCGTGCTCGATCGCGGGCCGCTCCGGCGTCGGTCCGCGTGATGACCGCTCTACGGACCCCGCCTCACAAAGCAGTCCGAGCTTCACGAGCCGACTGATCACGGCCCGACTCGCGCCCGTCTCCTTGGCCAGTTGCTCCGCAGTCTTCGGCTCCGTGGCGGCCGCCAGCGCCTTGGCCTGCGAGGGCGTGGGGCTCCGGGCGGGGGCCGCGCCGCTGGCGACGAGCAGGGGGGACAATCGCGGCGGCTTCCGCAGCCGCACGCCGGCCGGCAGCACGGCCTCCAGCACCTCGCCCCAGCGGGCCATCCAGCGGTCGGCCATCCACTTGGTCAGTTCGATCATCCGCTGCGAGAGCAGCGGCTTCTCGTCCTCGACGCCCGCCACGCTCTTGAGCGGCGTCTGGGGCAACTCGCCGTGCCGGACAGCCACGCAATAGCCGAGCCGCTCCCGGTTTGCCCGGCCGAGCGGCACCCGCACGCGGCGGCCCGGCTCGACGGTCGCGATGAGCGACTCCGGCACGAGGTAGTCGAGCGGCTTGTCGACGCCCTCCGACAGCACCACGGTGGCGATCGTGCCGCGGCGGGCGTCATCCTCGGCCCACTGCGGTCGGCTCTCGAAGAGCTCGCGTTGCGTCGTATGCTGCTCTGTCATGCAGGCAATTTAGACTTCGGCGTGCCCGGCGGGACAAAAAAAACGGGCGGGTTCCCGAAGTCTCGGGTTTTTGACGCGATCGAAAGTGGAGGCGGCGATGCGGATCGGCATCTTTGGCGGCAGTTTCAACCCGGTGCACATCGGCCACCTGATCGCCGCGGAATGCTGCCGGGAGCACGGCCGGCTCGACCGAGTGGTCTTCGTGCCCGCGGCGATCCCGCCGCACAAGCAGGGTCATCAACTCGCCGCCGCCTCCCACCGCGTGGCGATGCTCAACCTGGCCATCGGCGGCCATGAGGCCTTCGACGTGTCGACCGTCGAAATCGATCGCGGGAGCGTGAGCTACACCGTCGACACGCTCGCCACACTCTCCACCGACCACCCCGACGACCAGCTCGTACTCATCCTCGGCCCCGATGCCCTGGCGGAGTTTTCCACATGGCGCGAGCCACGGACGATCGCCACCCAATGCGAACTCCTGGCCGTGGAGCGGGAATCGCTCGACGATCTCGCCAGCTTGACCCGCGACACCGGCCTAGCCGACCTCTTGGGTCGCGAGCGACTCGAGAGGATCATGGCCGCGCGGGTGCGGATGCCGGCCGTCGGCATCCGTGCCAGCGACCTGCGGGCGGCCGTCGCCGCGGGTCGCAGCATCCGCTACCGCACGCCGCGGGCCGTCGAGACCTATGTCACGACCCACGGCCTCTACCGCGGCGCGTGAGCGGCCGGCGGGGAGTCGCCGTCTGCCAGCCGTTCCACCCGGGCCAGCCGGGCCTCGAGGAGCCGGCTCTTGGGCTCGGCCGCGGTGCGCGGGTCGGCCGCCAAGGTGGCGAGCAGCCGATCGAGCCGGTCCGCCGCCGGATGCTCCATGTTGATCATCAGGTGCGAAACGCCGCCGATCGAGCAGAGTCCGCCCGGCAGGTCGCCGAGCGGTTCTTCGCGGACGCGGTAACCGAGGTCGCTGGCGAGTTGCCGCGCCTCCGCAAGCAGACCGAGCGTTTCAGACACCGGCGGCGTCACCTCCCCCAGCCACTCGGCAGTCCGCGTTTCTCGCGGCGTTCGTCCATCGCGCGGCGATATTCCACATACCGGGCCCGCTCCTCGGGTGTCGTGCGGTCGATCATCGATTTCCGCCACTTGTTGCGGTCTTCCTCGCTGCCGCTTCCCATCCCCGGAGGACCAGGCCGCGCGGTCGGGGTGGATGCGTTGCCAGACTGCCCGGCCTGACCGGACTGACCTGACTGCCCGGCCTGTCGCGGCTGACCGCCGCCCAACATGCTGGCGACGGCCTGCCCCGCTTCGAAGGCCTTCCGCATCACCTCTTCCTGGTCGATCTGGCGGTCGAGTTCGGCCTCCCGCTTGTCCGGGGGCAGTGCGAAGTAAGACTCGATCCGCGCCTGCATCGCCGAGCGAAACACGCTCCCTCCCTGCCGCTCCGCCTGCGACCGCAGCTCAGGGGGGAGCGCCTCGACTTTCGCCCGGATCGTGTTCATCGCCGTGACGGCGGCGGTCGCCTCGACCACGGTCCTGGGCCCCCCGTTCGCGGCGAACTGTTGGCGGGCCTCCTCCTGAAGTTTCTGGATTTCCGCCACGCGGGGATCGACGCCGAAACCCAACCAGCCCAAAAACCAGGCGAGCAGCACCGCGGCAGCCGCGAGGAGGCCGAACAGGCCGAGCCAGACACCCCATCCCGGGCCATCCGCCGTTCGCGATGCGTCGCGTCCGGGTCGTGATCGCAGGGTTGCCGAGCTCATGCTTGCTGTCTCCTGAGCGGGCCCGGGCGGGGCCGGTTCGAAAGGGTTCGGACGTGAATCAGAGATTATCGACGTGGCCGTCGAAATACAGAAAGTTGCGCGAGCCCTCGGGGGGCGACCAGTTCGGGTCGTCGGTCTGATTCGTGCCGACCTCATCCGCCGCGAACAAGCCCCCGAAGCCCGTCATGTGAAACGGGCCCAACTCATAGAGCACCCAGAGCTTCGACGTGGCCGCGGGATTGCCGCGATACACGAGCGCCTCCTCGCGGGTCTTGCCCTTGCTCTGGTCGGGATTGAGCAGCCGACGGATCGGATACTCGTAGCTCGTGCCCTCGTAGGGCAGGTCTTTGTATTCGGCGGGCCGCTGGGCCTCGGGAATCTCCGCCAACCGCGCCTGGATCTGCTGGCCGTACGCCGACCCCGGGCTCCGGACGAAATAGACGCTGTCCGACGGACACCGGAACGCCTCGCGGTTGTTCTCGATGAACGCGCCGAGAGCCGACGCGATGCTGGGGCGGATCGGTTCGGCGGGCCAGCGGTTGAAAAGCTCCGCGCTCGGCAGCGACGCGGCCACCGGAAACCGGCCCTTCGTCTTGCGGTCCATGTAGGAGATCAGGGCGATGCCGACCTGCTTGAGATTCGACTTGCAGATCGTCCGTCGAGCGGCCTCCCGGGCCGACTGGACGGCCGGAAGCAGCAGCCCGATCAGGAGGCCGATGATCGCGATCACCCCCAGAAGCTCGACGAGCGTGAACCCCCGCTGGCTCGAGCGGCGACGGCGGAACAAGTGCACTGGTCGGAGGGGCGTCATGGATTCCTGAATCGCGCGAGTTTGCCGGATGGGAACTATCGCAGTGGCGATGAAGGCCGGTCTGCGGAATCTTGAACGGTCGAGGAGCCGAATCGGCGTGAAGGTTCGATTGTACAGGCGGCGTCGCGTTGGCGACGATACCTCCCGCTGGGACGCAAGTCCCTGCGGAACAGACATTTGGGGATGGCGAACGGGGTAAAAAAACCGGTCGCCCGAAGACTGCCCATCCGGCGAAGCTTGCGGAATGGGGTGATACCTACCACCTGGGCACGGTGACGATGGATGGGGCGTCAGATCCTGCTGTGCACTGCGATCGGGCGGAAGGGGAGCCTTCCTGTCGCGATTTGATCGTCGTCCGCGCCGACGCCCCCCCCACGACCCGCCGGGCGGAGCCACCGCCGGCGGCGGCCGTGTCGGCGAACGAACTGCAGGCGGTGAGG
The DNA here is from genome assembly GCA_005789975.1 of Planctomycetaceae bacterium. The sequence goes on along the minus strand of SXWC01000141.1, from coordinate 1,594 downwards.
GCCCGGCATGCGGCGGAGCTGGCGGACCTCCGCCGGCAACTGCTCGAGGCGCGGAAGCAGGCCAGCATTGGCGAGCTCCTCGGCACCACGACCCATGAGTTCAACAACGCCCTCACCACGATCCTCAACTACGCGCGGATGGGGCTCCGCCACCGGGATCAGCCCACCCGCGACAAGGCCCTGGAACGGATCCTGTCGGCGGGCACGCGGGCCGCGAAGATCACCGCGAGCGTGCTGTCGATGTCGCGGAGCCGGTCGAGCCGCTTCGAGCCGACCGACCTCCTGATGCTGGCCGAAGACGTGCTCGTGCTCCTCGAACGCGAAATGATGAAGTATCGCGTCCAGGTGGAGCGGGAGTTCGCCCCGGTGCCCCGCGTCTCGGCCAATCCGAGCCAGCTGCAGCAGGTGCTTCTCAACCTGCTGGTCAACGCCCGTCAGGCCATGCCGACCGGCGGCCGCCTCGTCCTGCGGCTCTCCCACGACGAGGCCACGGGTTTCGTCGATCTGATGGTCCGCGACACCGGCTGCGGCATGTCGCCCGAGGTGATGCGAAAGATCTTCGAGCCCCACTTCACGACGAAGTCGGGGCCCGACGAGACCGGCAAGGGTGGCAGCGGCATGGGCCTCGCCTCATGCCGCGAAATCGTCGAGGCCCACCGCGGACGCATCCGTGTCGAGAGCGCTCCGGGCAAGGGCACGGCGATCACGATCCGCCTGCCGATGCTCGCGATCCAGGCCAACGACCGCCGCGGGGCGTGAAGCCGCCTTGCTGGAGGGGCTGCCCGTGCCCCGGAGCCGGCGTCTGCCGACGCCGCAGCCAGGATGGCGAAGCGCGGGCGGACATGCAGTTCGCGGATGCCACGACGCCATCCGCGAACGTCCGGTGACGGGGCGTGGGCAGAGCCGACCTGCGAGACGGGTACCTTCAGACGGCACCCTCAAAAACTGCAAAAGTCGAAGCTAGGCGCTCTTCGTGCGGGCTTCGCGGACGGGCACGACGGGCTCCGTGCCCGCGACGTTCCGCTCGTTGATCACGTAGGAGCTGCCCTGCTGCTCGGGCAGGTCGAACATGATGTCGAGCATCACGTCGTCCATGATCGACCGCAGGCCGCGGGCCCCGGTCTCCTTTCGCATCGCCTTGCGGGCGATCGCGGAGAGCGCCTCTTCCGTGAACTCGAGGTTGCAGTTCTCGAGGCCGAACATCCTCTGATACTGCTTGACCAGCGCGTTCTTGGGATCGTTGAGCACGCTGACGAGCGCCTTTTCGTCGAGCGGTTGCAGCGACGAGATCACCGGCAGCCGGCCCACGAGTTCGGGAATCAGCCCAAACTCGAGAATGTCGTCCGAGTCGACCTGCGGCAGCAGTTCGGCCAGGTCGGCGTCGCCACGGTGACCCGTCGGCTGGCCGAACCCGATCGACTTCTTGCCCAGCCGCTTGCCGATGATCTTCTCGATCCCGACGAACGTGCCGCCACAAATGAAGAGGATGTTCGACGTGTCGATCTGGATGTACTGCTGCTCGGGGTGCTTGCGGCCACCCTGCGGCGGGACGTTGGCGACGGTCCCCTCGAGCATCTTCAAGAGCGCCTGCTGC
>SXWC01000140.1 GCA_005789975.1 Planctomycetaceae bacterium | reverse complement strand
GCGGAAGATCCCGAGGCCTGGCCGTTCACGGAACGTGGTTCGGATCCTCGACGAGTTCGAGGATTTCGGGTGGCCACCTCGCATCGAGGATCCGTTTGGCGAGGGCGGCCACGACGATCGGCGACGACGGGCAGTCGAGACCCTGAATAACGGCATGCTCAAGCAGTCAATGTGGTTTGAGTGCGATGGCGACGGCACTGGCTTCATCTGGCGGGCCTCGCCGCGCCTGCCAGCCAAGAAGTCGGCCAAGCGAAAGCGGCGTTGACTGCCATGGCCCCGCCGGCCATTTCGATGATCCGCTCGTGGTGAATCCGGCCACGACTACGTGAGCCCGTCGCTCCTGCGGCGGGCTTTTTCTTTTCCCTCCGCGAGAGCTGCGCCGTGGCGCCGTCCCGAGGACGGGCGCAGCACGGGCGCTCCGCGGATTCTTCCAGCACAAGGAGTTTCAGAGCATGGGTGGTGTTGATTCGATGCGAGTCGCGACGGATGCGATGGCGAATCACGGTCGAGCATGGAGGTTGTTCATCATGGCAGCCAGTCGGAATCTGGGGTGCGTGAAGCTGTCGGCGAACGAGCTCACCACCAACTTTGCAAGCGGCCCGTGGGCCGAAAAGTATCCGCCGATCCTCACGATCGCGCAGGCTGCGGACATGCTGCAGGTGCCCGTCGGAACGCTGCGCTTCTGGCGCACCACCGGCCGGCTCAACGGCTGCAGCCGTCGCTACGGGCGCGTGCTCCGCTTCTATCGAGACCGCCTCATCCGGTGGTTCTTCGAGGGGGAGGGGCGACGTGGCGCATAAACGACCCCCCGGTGGCCGGCAAGCCGGCCACGGATACGAACGGATCGGGGAGCGGGTCTCGATCTTCCGGAACAGCCGCGTCTGGTACGCGAACTGGCAGGAAGGGCCGAAGCAACAGCGAAAGAGTCTCCGCACTCGCAACCACGATGTCGCGAGGCAGAAGGCGCGTGTGCTGGAGAGCGAGCTCTCCGGTGCGGTGCCGAGGCAGGCGGGCACGTTCGACGTCGCCGCCGTCGTGCAGGCCTACCTCGATTGGCAGGACTCCAACGACCGCGCCGCCAAGACCATGATGAAGTACCGGGATGTCCTCAATCGGTTCGTCGCCCACTGCCACGCGGCCGGCGTGCGGCTTATGCACGCGATCTCGATGCAGACGATCGACGAGTTTGGCGTGCGGCGGCGGCGGGACGGCATGGCCGCGAAGACGGTGTACACCGAGCTGACAATCATCCGGCAGTGGCTCAATTTTGCCGTGACCCGCCGGATGCTCACCGCGAGCCCCGTGGCGGGCACGAAGCTGGTAAAGCCCAAGCCGACCCCCAGGGACTACTGGCGGCAGGCCCAACTCGACGCGATCGTGGACGCCGCCAAGGGACCCTATAAGGCGGCCTACCTCCTGATGTCGGAGACCGGGATGCGGGTGGGCGAAGTCATCCACCTCACGTGGGACGACCTGACGCTGGACGGATCGACGCCGGTGGCCCACATCCGGGCGAAGGAGGTCGTCCCCCGGGCGAAGCCGTGGCGGCCTAAGAACGGCGAGGAGCGGGCCGTGCCGCTCTCGGCTCGCGCCGTTGCCATGCTCCGCACGCTTCCCCGCCGGCGCCGTTGGGTGATCGACCGGATGAACGGCACGCCCGCCACCGCGAACCAGCCGGCCAATGACCGCCACATCCTGGCCTACCTCAAGACCGTGCTCGCGAAGCTCGGGCTCGAGGGCACGAACCACAAGTTCCGGCACTCCTTCTGCACCATCGCCGTGCTCGCCGGGGTGAACTTCTTCACCCTCCGTCGCTGGGTCGGCCACATCGACGAGGAGGCACTGAAGATCTACGTCCACATCGCCGACGAGCAGGCCCAGCTGACCATGCGGGACCTTGCCGAGCGCCGCGAGGCCGACCGGGCCCGCGCCGCCAGCAAGCGGCCGCCGCAGAAGGCAGGCCCAACCGCCGGCGCCGCGGGGGCTGAAGTCCGAGCCAAACCCGCCCGGAGGTGGCAGGGCATCAGCAAAGTTTCAGCAAAGTCGTCCCGCGGTGGTCGCGGGGCTGGTGGTGGTTCAGCAAAGTTTCAGCAAAGTCATGGAGGTCAACAATGACTCGCTTTTCAAGAAGCCTTGGATCCTGGCTGGAAAACAAGGCACCTTCGTCTCGACCTTCTGAACCAAACGGAGAGGGCGGGATTCGAACCCGCGGTCCAGCTTTTGACCGGACACGTCTTTAGCAAAGACGCGCATTCGACCACTCTGCCACCTCTCCGACACACGGCACCGTCGCCAAACCGATGGAACCGCGAAGACGCCCCGTGGTCGGGGAAAACCTTCTTCGCCTATTCTGGACGCCGCTTCGAAGTCTCGCAAGGAGGCACCGCGCCCGTGCCGCCCACACCACGAAATACCCGCCGTTCACCCCTGCACGGCGGTGCCATGGTCGCTGCCATGCTGGCGGCGGCATGCCACGGGGATCTTGCCGCGGCCGCCGAGCGAATGTCGGCGGCTCACGCGACGATCAAGGCGGCCGACGCAGGCCGCCACGTCGGCGTGCTTGCCGACGACTCCTTCGAGGGCCGCGAGGGAGGCAGCCGGGGGGGGCGGGCAGCAGCCGCCTACATCGTCGAACAACTCACGAGGCTCGACCTCGAACCCGCCGGCGACGGGGGGACTTTTTTTCAGCCTTTCGGCGGCATGCGGAACATCCTGGCGATTCTCCGGGGCACCGATCCGCAACTCTCCCAGCAACTCGTCGTCGTGGGCGCGCACTACGATCACGTGGGCTACGGCAACGCCGAGAACAGCTACGGCCCCTTCGGCCACGTGCACAACGGGGCCGATGACAATGCCTCGGGGGTCGCCGGATTGCTCGAGGTGGCCGAGGCGATGAAACACCTGCCGGAACGACCCCGGCGGTCGATCCTGTTCGCATTCTGGGACGGCGAAGAGAAGGGACTGCTCGGATCGTATCACTTCCTGCGGGTCAAACCGGCGGCGGTCGAGCAGCTCCGCGTCGCGTTCTCGGTCAACCTCGACATGATCGGCCGGCTCCGTGGAAACCGGCTCGAGGTCTACGGCACCCGCACCGCCCCCGGCCTGCGGGAGGCGGTGCTCCAGGCGAACAACCGGCCGGGAAACGTCGCCGGGCTGGAGCTCAGCTTCGTGTGGGACATCGAGGACGACTCCGATCACTACCCGTTCATCACCGCGAAGATCCCCACGGTGATGTTCCACACCGGTCTTCACGATCATTACCACCGGCCGAGTGACGACGCCCACCTCGTCAACCTCGAGGGCATCGAGCCCGTGGCCCGTTTGACGCTCGGCTTCGTCACCGCGATCGCCGACGACCCCGCAGCACTGCCGGCCTTCCGCCCGGAGTCGCTCAACGAGTCCAACGCCACCCGCAACCGCATCGAGGCCTCCATCCCCGACAGCAGCCGCAGCCCGCAGGGCCGCGGGGGGCTGGGCACGCGGAACGATCCGGGAGAACCCGCCGCGCCGATCGTGGTCCGTGTCTGGCGCGAATCGCCGGCATCACGGGCAGGACTGGCGGCAGGCGATCGCGTGCTCACGGTGGACGGGACGAGAATCACGGGGCAGGACGACATGCGGGCCCGCCTGCGGACAGCCGGACCGCGGACTGCGATCGACGTGGAACGACGGGGCAGGATTCTGCGAATCGAACTGCTTGAGAACGGGGAGTGACCGGCGTCGATCGGGCGCAAAAAAATGGGCCCCATGAGTTGCTCTCAGGGGCCCTTGGCGTCCGGGTGACCGGACACGGTCAACATTGATCGATCGAGACGGGATCAGTCGTCCTCGTCTTCCTCCTCGTCCTCGTC
>SXWC01000139.1 GCA_005789975.1 Planctomycetaceae bacterium | reverse complement strand
TGGGGCGTGCCGGTGGAGGAGATCCAGAAGGGGATCAAGCACGGCGTGCGGAAGATCAACGTCGACACCGACTGCCGAATGGCGATCACCGGTGCGATCCGCAAGGTGCTCGCCGAGTCGCCCGAGAAGTTCGATCCACGCGACTACCTCAAGCCCTCCCGCGAGGCCATGAAGAAGGTCTGCGCGGAGCGGATGGTGCAGTTTGGCCAGGCCGGCAACGCCGGCAAGGTGAAGTGCATCACGCTCGAGGAGATGGCGAAGCGGTACGCCGGAGGCTGAGGCTCTCCGCGGCGGAGCCGTCGCTGATCGTGCCGGGGTCTCCCGTGCCGCCTCGGAGCACGTCCCGGGGGCCCGCCGCGCATCGCATCCCTCACCGCCGGCTGCCGGCCGGAGGGTGGGAGAATGGCCGCGAACCCGTCCCGAAAGGGCCGGAAACAGCGGTTGCGGACCTTTGCCCAGCCGGCCTATAGTCCCGCCCCGCGCGTGGGCACGCGCGGTTCCCCCTGCCGGCGGGCCGTCATGGACGACGTGAGTGACAAGCAGATCATCGCGCACGGCCGGGAGATTCTCCGCGCCGAGGGCGCGGCGGTGCTTCAGGCCGCCGACACGCTCGACGCCGCGTTCTGCCGCGGCGTGCGGCTGATCCACGACTGCACCGGCAGCGTGGTGGTGACGGGCATCGGGAAGGCGGGGCTGGTGGCGCGAAAGATCTCGGCGACGCTCGCCTCGACCGGCACGCCGAGCCACTTCCTGCATCCGGCGGAGGCGATGCACGGAGACCTGGGCGCGGTCCGCGCCGACGACGTCGTGCTCGCGCTGTCGCAATCGGGCGAAACCGAGGAGATCACCCGACTCCTGCCGCACCTCGTCGCCCGCCGCGTCGGTATCGTGGCGCTCACGGGACGCCCCGACAGCACCCTCGGCCGGGCGGCCAGGGTGGTCGTGCCCACCGGTGTGCTCCGCGAGGCCTGCGATCTGGGGCTGGCCCCGAGCACGAGCACCTCGCTGCTGCTGGCGCTCGGCGACGCGCTGGCGCTCGCGACCAGCCGGTTGCGGCAGTTCACTCCGGAGGATTTCGCCGCCCGCCATCCCGGCGGCAGCCTCGGCCGGCAACTCATGCTCGTCGAAGATGCGATGCGGCCGCTCGCCGAATGCCGGCTCGCGCACCCTGACGACACCGTGCGGAACGTCTTCTCGCGACCGCTGCCCTCCCGCCGCACCGGCGCGGTGATGATCATCGACGACGCCGGTGCGGTCGCGGGCATCTTCACCGACAGCGATCTGGCCCGGCTCTTCGAGCGGCGGCACGACACGGCGCTCGACGAGCCGATCGGCCGCGTGATGACGAGCCGCCCCGCCACGCTCCCGGTGGGCACCCGGCTCCGCGACGCCGTCTCGATGCTGGAATCGCGGCGGCTGAGCGAACTGCCCATTCTCGGCCCCGACGGCCGGCTCGCCGGTCTCCTCGACATCGTCGATCTGGTCGGCCTCATGCCGGCCGAGGTCATCAACGCCCCGCGACCGTCCGCCGCCGCGTGACGCCACCGCGGCGGCCCCCTCCGAGAATCGTTCCATGCCCGATGCCGCCGACCTCGACCGTCGCCTCGCCCGCGTGCAACTCCTCCTGCTCGACGTGGACGGCGTGCTCACCGATGGCGGCGTCACCTGGAACAATCAGGGCATCGAGTCGAAGACCTTTCACATCCGCGACGGGCTGGGCCTGCGAGCCTGGCAGAAGGCGGGCGGCCGGACGGGGATCGTCACGGGCCGGTCGAGCCACGTCGTGCAGCTGAGGGCCGAGGAGCTCGGGATCGGGATGGTGCGGCAGGGTGTGGACGACAAACTCGCGGTGGCCGAGGCGTTGCTCGCCGAGTGTGGGCTCTCCTGGGAGCAGACGGCGTTCGTGGGGGACGACCTTCCCGATCTGCCCGTCGTGTCGCGGTGCGGCGTGGGTGTGGCCGTGGCCGATGCCTGCCCCGAGCTGATCGCCGCGGCGGCCATCGTGACACGGCTCCCGGGCGGACGCGGCGCCGTCCGCGAGCTGATCGAGCGGATGCTCAAAGCGCGGGGCAGTTGGGACGCGGTCGTCGCCCGCTACGCGGCGAATCGGGCCTGACGCACACCCCCGCGGTGAGACGGCGATGGAACATCGACTCGGACGAACGCTGCGGGTGTTTCTCGTCGTCTTGGCGGCGGCGGGATTCTACCGGCTCGCCGTGGTGCCGATCGTCGAGCCACGGATCCGCGACACCTCGACCGATCACGAGTTGACGCCCGAGGAGGCGGCGGCGATCCGCAGGCGTGCCGATCAGCGGCTGGCGGCGCTCGGCGACGTGTTTCCACCGGGCTCCTGGGAACGGGAAAACCCGATCATGCTCGAGAGTCGCCAGATGCGGCTGCTCTTCAAGGACTACCACTCGCTGCCCGATGGCCGCGTGAACCTCGTTCCCTGCACGCTGGTCGTGCTTCCCGACAAGAACCGCGTGGCCGCGAACGGCCAGCCGGGACGCACGCTGGTGCTCCGCGCTCCGCAGGGGGCTGTGCTGGAGTTCGACGAGCCGCTCGACCTGCGACAGGGACGACTCGCCAAGCTCGTGGGGGGCAGCCTCCGCGGGCAGGTGACGATCCGCGGCACGCCCAGCATGCCGGGCGCCGAGGACGACATCGAGATCGTGACCCGGGACATCGAACTCGACGAACTCGAGGTCAGCACCGGGGAGATGGTGCAGTTTCGCTACGGCCACTCCAGCGGCAGCGGTCGGGGGCTCGTTGCCCGGCTCAAGCCGCGACCCGGCGGCTCGGGACCATCGACCCCGGGCAAGGCCGACAAGGGGCCCAACATCGGCGGCGTCGATTCCATCCGCCTCGACCGCGATGTGAAGATGCGGATCGAAGGAATGGCCGGCGGCATGCTCCCCGGCGGCCCGGCCGCTCAGCCCCCCGCGGCGGAGCCGGCAGCCGATGCGGCCTCCGCCCCGCCGCCGGTGCTCGTCAGCTGCCGCGGCGCGATGTGCATGAATGTTTCGTCCAACGTGATCACGCTGGAGGAGAACGTCGACGTGATCAGGGCCGCCGCCGATGGATCGACCGACCAGCTGGCCTGCGACCTGCTCGCGATCGTGCTCGCGCGGAAGCAGAAGACCCCCGCCAAGGCGGGCTCGTCGGGTGACGACGGTCGCGGCAGCCTCGAGCCGGTGGAGATCCAGGCCAAGGGCACGCCGGTCGTCGCCCGTTCGAGCGGCGCGGCACTCGAGGCGCGGGCCGCAAGGCTCGGCTACGAGATTGCGACGCGACGGATCCTCCTCGACGGCGAGGAGCCGGTGTCGCTCGTGGCCAAGGGAACCGAGATGGAGGCGCGGAAGATCGACTACTGCCCCGGCCCCGCGGGTGATCCCGGATCGCTGATGGCCGTCGGTCCGGGCTGGCTCCGCGTCCGATCGGAGAAGTCGCCCCCGGCGCAGGCCCGGTGGCAGCAGTGGCTGCGCATGCGGCCCGACGGTGCCGGGCATGTGGTATCGATCTCGGGCGACGCCGACGTGACGGTCGAGACTCAGGGTCGCCTGAGCGCGGCCGAGATGCATCTCTGGCTGGAGGTCGTGAAACCGCCGCAGGGCGCCCGGGTCGATCCGGCGGCGGGCCCGGATCTCTCCGGCGTGCGGCCGTCGCGGCTCCTTGCCCGCGGCATGGTCGAGGCAGACGCCCCGGAAGTCGCGGCGCGGACCGACCGGCTCGAGCTCTGGTTTCGGACGGTCGAGCCGGCGCCGCCGGCAGTCGCTTCCGCCGCGGCTCCACCCGCGGTCGCGGCCCAGCCCCGGCCGCCGGGGTCAGAGCCCACCGTGCCGCCACCGGCCGCCGGGCCGCAGAAGCCTCCAGCCACCCGCGGCAGGATGATCGCGACGGCCACGCTCGTCCGCGGACAGGTCACGCTCTCGCCCGCCGGAAACGAAGTCGACGAGATGTCGATGGAGGGGCAGGTGCATCTGGTGGAGCAGCCGCGTGATCCGCTCCCAACGGCCCCCGCCGGCGGCCCGCCCCCCGAACCTGGCATCGACATTCGCGGCGATCAGATGCAGTTGTCGCGGGCGACACGCCCCGATGCCAAGGCGATCGTCTCGGGGCGACCGGCGGTCGTGAAAGGACGGGGCCTCGATCTCGAAGGACCGATGGTGGAGTTTGACCGCGGCCAGAACCGGCTCACCGTCGATGGCGCCGGACGTCTGTCGCTGCCGATGGCCGGCGGCGCGGGACCGCTCGACTCATTCGCGTTCACCGGCGGTGCGTCGCGTCCGGCGGCCGTTTCAGCCGGCCCCCCCGGCACGCTCGATGTCACCTGGAAGGGCCGCCTCGACTTCGACGGTCTCAGGGCACGGTTCATCGACACCGTCGTCGCCAAGGGAGGCTCGACCGATGTGCGATCAGGATCGCTCGACGTCATCTTCGACCGACGGTTCGAGTTTGCGACGGGAGACTCGAAGCCCGGCGGCAGGCAGCCGGAGGTGGCGCGGGTCGCCTGCGGCGCCGGGGTGAAGATCCTGAGCGAGCAACTGGACGAGGCGGGCGAGAAGTCCACGGAGCAGCTGTTCGTGCGTGACCTGGTCATCGATCGGGCGACCGGCGACGTCAGCGGCACCGGACCGGGAAGGCTGACGAGCACCCGGTCGGGGCAGGCCCCCGCGATGTCGATACCCGCCGGTCCGCAGGGGCCGGCCGCCGTGCAGCCCGTGGCCGCCGCCCGGCGACCGGACGAACTCACGTATCTCGGGGTCGATTTCCAACGCGGTCTGCGGGGCAATCTCCACCGTCGGACGATGGAGTTTCACCAGCGAGTGGAGGCGATCTGGGGCCCGGTGGCCAGCCGCGGCGACACGCTCGATCCGCACGCTCCGGGGGGCCTGCCCGAGGGCGTCGTGACGATCAACTGCGACGTGCTCGGCGTGGGGCAGGCGCCGCCGATGCCGGGCCGACAGCGGTCGAGCATCGAACTCGGAGCGGGTGGCAACGTGCTCGTGGAGGGGGAGTCGTTCACGGCACGGAGTGCACGGCTCACCTGGAGCGAGGGGAAGGACCTGCTCGTCTTCGAGGGGGACGGACGAAGCGACGCCCAACTCTTCCGGCAACTCAGGACCGGTGCCCAGCCGTCGAGCGCGTCGGCCGGCAAGATCCTCTACTGGCGGGGGCTCAACCGCGTCGATGTCGAGGACGCACGTTATCTCGATCTCGACCAGCTCAAGGGTGGTGCCGCGGGCGGGCTTCCGGGGGGGCAGGGCCGGCCGGCCGCGGTCGCGCCGCCCCGCGTCCCCGGCACATGAGCTGACGGGCCGGGAAACCCTTGGCGTTTCCACCGGTCGATCCAGTGGACAAAGGTCGTGGATGACTTTGTCCACGGACAGCCCGCAGACTCTGGAACAAGTCTGCCCGAGCAGGATGCGAGGCTCATCGACCCTGGAAACCCTTGGCGTTTCCACCGGTCGATCCAGTGGACAAAGGTCATGGATGACTTTGTCCACGGACAGCCCGCAGACTCTGGAACAAGTCTGCCCGAGCAGGATGCGAGGCTCATCGACCGTGGAAACCCTTGGCGTTTCCACCGGTCGATCCAGTGGACAAAGGTCATGGATGACTTTGTCCACGGACAGCCCGCAGACTCTGGA
>SXWC01000138.1 GCA_005789975.1 Planctomycetaceae bacterium | reverse complement strand
GGGCGGCCGCGGCGGGCCCCGGCCCGGCCCGGGTGGCCCCGCGCCGCTCGCCGGCCATGTCGTGGACATCGCCGGCGGCGAGCCGGTGGCCGGCGCGGCGGTGCAGGTGTTCGTTCGCGAGCAGCAGGGCAATCCTCCACCGTTCGTCGTCGGCCCCACGGCGACGACCGACAAGGATGGGCGGTTCGATGTGGAGTGCGGGCAGGGCCGGGAGCTGGTCGTCGTCGCGACGGCCTCGCTCGCCGACAGGAAGCACCAGGCCGACACCGAGCCGACGAGCGTGTGGCAGCACGTCGCGGCCGAACGGATCGCGACGGTCGTGCTCGTCACCGACCGCGGCATCCACCGGCCCGGCCAGACCGTCTTCTACAAGGGGATCGTGTGCGCCGGCGACCAGGTGAAGGGGGACTATGCCGCCGTGGCCGACCGGGCGGTCGAAGTCACGTTCCGCGACGCCAACGGCCGCGAGGTGGCGAAGGCCAACCACAAGACCAACGCCAACGGGTCGTTCCACGGCAACTTTCCCGTGGCCACCGGAGCCCTGCCCGGGCATTGGTCGATCCAGGCCAATGCGGGCGAGGCCCAAAGCGGCATCGGCGTCCGGGTCGAGGAATACAAACGCCCGAAGTTTCAAGTCACGCTCGCGCCGCCCGGGCGTTCGACGCCGCTCGGCGGCGACGTGGTGCTCACCGGCACCGCCACCACCTACTCCGGCCTCGCCGTCGCCGACGCCGTGGTGAAGTGGCGGGCGGAGCGGCAGGTTCGCTTTCCGATCTGGTGCCGCTGCTTCTTTCCGTGGCTCCCCTGGGGAGGCGAGGCCCAGCCGATCGCCAGGGGCACGGTGAAGACCGACGCAAACGGCAGGTTCACCGTCACGTTTCCGGCCAGGCCCGACCGCGGCGTGCCGAAGGATTCACTGCCGGTGTTCACCTTCAAGGTCACGGCCGACGTCACCGACGCCGGGGGCGAAACTCGTACGGGCGAGCGGAGCGTGAGCGCCGGATACACCGACATCGAGGCCGCGCTGGCGACGAAACCCTGGCAGCCCGCCCGCGGGGGTGAACCGGCGGCGGTGGAGATCGAGATCGCCACGAAGACGCTCGACGGCGGGGCATGCGCCGCCGCGGGCACGCTCGCGGTCTCACGGCTCGTGCAGCCGGCGGAGGTGGCCCGCGGCGAGTTCTTCGACGCCCAGCCGTTCCCGATGCCGCGGCCCGTCCGCGGGCGGCCGCTCCGCGGCAAGGGGGGACCGGGCGTCGCGATCCCGCAGCCACGACCCGGGGCCATCGAGCCCGATCCGGCCGACCCGGAGACCTGGGCCGCGGGAGAGACGGTGTTCACCGAGAGCGTCGCCACCGACAAGCAGACGGGCAAGGGCATCGCCACGGCCCGGTTGAAGCCCGGGCTCTACCGGGCGGTGTTCGAGATCCCGGCGCAGGGTGATGTGCCGGCGGTGAAGGCGCAGCAGCTCGTCGAGGTGATCGATCCCGCTGCCGAGCGCTACGGCGTGAAGCGGGCCTTGGCGATGTTTCCCGAGCAGACGTCGGTCGAGCCCGGCGCGGAGTTCCGCGCGGTCGTGGGCACGGGCTACGCGACCGGCCGGGCGCTCGTCGAGGTCTCGCAGGCCGGTGAGGTGATCGAGCGGTTCTGGACGGACGCCGCGCGGACGCAATGGCCGGTGAGTGTGAAGGTGACCGAGACGCAGCGGGGCGGGTTCACCGTGCGGGCGTGGCTCGTCCGCGACGGGCGGCTGAAGGTCGAGTCACGAACGGTGGACGTGCCGTGGACGAACAAAACCCTCTCGCTCGCCTGGGAGCGGTTCACCCGCCGCGTGGAGCCGGGCACCCGGGAGGTCTGGCGGGCAAGGATCACCGGGACGGGTGACCGGGCCAATCCGGCGGCGGCGGAGTTTCTCGCGCTGGCCTACGACCAGTCGCTCGACGCGCTCGCCCAGCACCAGTGGCCCGGCGACGGTCTCACGGGCCTCTTTCGCCGCGAGGCGAGTTGGACGCACCTCGGGTTTACGAATGCCGCCGTGAACCTGAACCAGATCCTCGGCCAGTTCGCCACCCGCTACGCCGACGTGCCGCCGACGACCTTTCGCAGGCTCCGTTATCCGTTCGGTGCACCGGCGGGGAACGGCTGGATGCACGGCGGCAACGGCATCAGGGAGTTTGCCGCCGCCCCGATGGCGATGGCCGACGGGGCCCCGACCGCCGCGTCGGGTTTGCGGATGGCGAAGGACGGGGGGCAAAGGATGGGGGAAGGCGAGGCTGACAGACAACGGAATGCGGCGGCCGGCGCACCCCCCGCGGAGCCGGCCGGCGGAACCCCCGCAGCGGCGGTGCCTCCACGGAAAAATCTCGTCGAGACCGCGTTCTTCCTGCCCACGCTCACGAGCGGCTCGGACGGCGTGGTCACGATCGAGTTCACGTTGCCCGACACGCTCACGACCTGGCAGTTCAAGGGCCTCGCCCACGACGCCGCGCTGCGTTCGGGCACGCTGGTGGACACGGCGATCGCGGCGAAAGACCTCATGGTCGAGCCGCTCGTGCCGCGGTTCGTGCGGGCGGGCGACGTCGTGCGAATCCCGGTCAAGGTCAGCAACCAATCGGCCGGCCGGCTCGCCGGGAAGGTGACGTTCTCGCTCGCCGATGCCCGTACGAACGATTCCCGCGACGCGCTCGTCGAGGGCCCGAGGGAGTTGCCGTTCGAACTCGCCGCCGGGGAATCGAAGCCGGTGGTGTTCACCGTCGGGGTGGCCGACGGCACCGATGCGCTCCGCTATCTCGCCGTGGGCACGGTCACAGGATCGGCGAAGCCGATCAGCGACGGCGAGGAGGCTCTGCTGCCGGTTCTGCCACGCCGCGTGCTCGTCACCGAGACCGTGCCGATCACGATTCGCGGGCCCGGCGAGCGGCAGGTCTCGCTCGAGCGACTTGCGAACAGCGCCGGCACCGGCATCGAGAGCCAGTCGCTCGTCGTTCAGGCCGCCTCAAACCCGGCCTGGTACGCGGTGCTCGCGCTCCCCTCGATCATGGAGGAGGCCGACGAGAGCACCGAGACCCTGTTCACGAGGCTCTCCGCCAACGCCCTTGCCCGGCACCTCGCCACGAGCGACCCCCGGATCGCGCGGGTGTTCGAGCAATGGAGGGGCACGGCAGCCCTCGAGAGCCCGTTGGAAAAGAACACCGATCTGGTGAAGACGCTGCTCGCCGAGACACCCTGGATCCGCGACGCAGTGGACGAGAAGGAGGCCCGCGGCCGGATCGGCCTGCTGTTCGACTCCACGCGGGCGGCCAACGAGATGAACGCAGCCCTGACGCGGCTCGCCGCCCTGCGGAACGGCGACGGCGGCTGGCCGTGGTTTCCAGGCGGACGCACGTGTGACTCGGTGTCGCTGGGCATCATCGCCGGCTTCGGCCGGCTCCGCGTTGCCGGCGTGAAGATCGACGTGCAGCCGGCGCTCGAGGCCATTCCCTGGCTCGACGGCAGGCTGGTCGAGGAAAAGAGGTGGGCCGCGAAGGTGAAGGAGCCCGTGCTCACCCCGATCGGTGCCTACGCCCTCTACGCACGGAGCTTCTTCAGTGGCGACGCACCGCCGCAGGGGGAGGCCGCGGCCGCGATCGAGTGGGGTCTCGATGTGGGCCGCCGGCGTTGGATGAAGGTCGAGGACCGCCGCTCGCAAGGGCACCTCGCGATCGCGCTGGCCCGGGCCGGTGACAAGCCGACGGCGCTCTCGATCGTGGACAGCCTGCGGCAGCGGGCCGTGGGTGCCGACGTGAAGCCGGGGGAGGAACAGAACTCCCATCAGGGCATGTGGTGGCGCGACCCGCACCCCGGCTGGTGGAGCTGGGCGTATGCCCCGATCGCCACGCAGGCGATCATGGTCGAGTGCTTCGACGAGGTGGCCGCCGACAAGGACGCGGTCGAGGCGCTCAAGGTCTGGCTCCTGTCGCAGAAGCGGACGAGCAGGTGGCCCGGCAGCCGCTCGACCGCCGACGCCGTGGGGGCGTTGCTCGGCCGCGGCGCCGACCTGCTCGGCTCGCAGGAGCTCGCGTCGGTGACCATCGGGGATGAGACGATCACGCCGGAAAAGGTCGAGGCCGGCACCGGCTTCTTCGAGGCCCGCTTCGTCCGCCGTGAAATCGAGCCGGCGATGGCGGCCATCACCATCAAGAAGCCCGACGCCGGACTCGCCTGGGGCGGCATCCACTGGCAGTATCTCGACGACATCGCCAACGTGCCGGCGGCGGGTCGGGACGAGCTGGCGATCGAGAAGAAGCTGTTCGTCAAGCGGTTCACGAAGGCGGGGCCCGAGCTCGTGCCGGCCGGCGACGGCACGCCCGTCGAGGTGGGCGACGAACTCGTCGTGCGGCTCGTGGTGACGAGCGACCGCGACTACGAGTTTCTGGAACTGGCCGATCATCGGCCGAGCCTGACCGAGCCGGTGGACGTGCTCTCCGGCTGGCGGTGGGCCGATGGGGCGGGCTGGTACGTGGCGATCCGCGACACCTCCACGCAGCTCTTCTTCGAACGGCTGCCGCGGGGCACGCATGTCTTCGAGTATTCGCTGCGGGCGGCCCATCGCGGCACGGCTTCGAGCGGGTTCGCGAAGATCCAGAGCCGCTACGCCCCGGAGTTCTCCGCACACTCCGCGAGCGTGGGCCTCGAGGTGAAGTAGTCCGCGTCGCCCCTCGCCGGAGTCCGGCTGGTCCAGCCCGTCCCGGCGGCCGTCGCGGAGCATCGGCCCACTGCCGAAGGACGCACCGGGCCGGCCGGTCCGGATTTCCCGCACCCGGGGCCGGCACCGGGGATCGGCGGGTTCGGCAACGGGGACGCGGGTGGTATTCTGCTCTCTATGGCCGCCGGTCCGGAAAGCCCCGTCTCCCTCACCAACGAGCTCGCGCGAGAGCGGAATCGTGAGGCCGCCGACCGCACGCTGCTGGCCTGGATCCGCACGAGCCTGGCGATGATCAGTCTCGGTTTCGGGATCGAGCAGGTGGGGCAGGCGGCCGTGGGTCTCGACGGCAAGCTCGCCGGATTCTCGCCGCTCAAGACACGAATCGCCGGCTCCGCGCTGATCGGTCTGGGGATCGCCGCAACGCTCGCCGGCATGTGGGAGCACCGCCACGTGCTCGTGGCGATCACGCGGGACGATTACCGCTACGCCGACCGGCCGGCGATCGCGCGATCGATGGGAACCGCGCTCGTCTGCGTCGGCATTGCAGCGCTGGCGGTGATTCTGTTCGGCCTTTGAGTGCGACCGAGGAAACGGCCCGGGAAACGACATGGAAGACGCATCCGCACGGGCTGAAGCCCCCGCGAAGCCGCTCCGACCGCTCGATGCGTTCGAGCGACGGGTCCTCGGAGTGCTCATCGAGAAGGGCAAGACGACGCCCGACCAGTACCCCTTGTCGCTCAATGGACTCATCACCGGCTGCAATCAGAAAAGCAACCGCGATCCGGTGACGACGCTCGACGAGGAGCAGGTGATGCGGGCCGTGAAGGGGCTGCGGGAATGCGGTGCGATGGCGGAGGTGTATGGCAGCGGAAAGCTGCCGAGATACCGGCACCTCGCCTACGAGTGGCTGGGCGTGGGGAAGGAGGAACTGGCGATCATGGGAGAGCTGTTTCTCCGGGGCGAGCAGACGGAGGGCGATCTCAGGGGCCGAGTCAGTCGCATGGACCCGATCCCCGACCTCGACGCGCTGCGCGGTCACCTCGATCGGCTCGCCGAAAAAGGGCTCGTGATCTGGCTCTCTCCGCCGGGACGCGGCCGGATGCTCACCCACGGTCTTCTGCCCCAGGAAAAGCTCGACAAGGTGCGGGCCGGGCTCGGCATGGCCGCGGTGGCTGCCGCCGCCACGAGCCCCGCACCCACGGCCCAGCCGCCCTGCGTCGAATCCTCTGCGTCCCCCGCGGCTGCTCCGCGGACAGTCACTCCATCCGGTCCCGAGCTCGAGACGCGGGTCGCCGGCCTCGAGCAGGAGGTGGCAGTGCTCCGGGAGCGGCTTGCCAGGCTCGAAGAAGCACTCGGTGGCTGACGGCCGCGGATGAGGTCGCTCGCCCGGGGATGATGCCCGGGCATCGACGGTGAGCCCTTGTCAGTCGTGCGTGCCCAACCAGGAGGCCTTGATGCGGTCGAGCGTGCCATCCTCCCGCATTCGCAGGATCGCGGTGTTGAGTTCCTCGCGGAGCGGGCTGCCGTTTTTCAACGCGAGTCCGAAGTCGAAGGAATCGAACAGCGGGCCGACGAGTTTCACGCGGTCCTGCCGTGACTCGTTGATGACGGACATCAGCGTCTCGGCCTCGCTGACGACGGCATCGACCATGCCCAGTTCGAGTGCGTCGAGCGCCTCGCGGATCGTCGGATACTCCTGCGGGATGCCCCCGCGCTGCCGCACCGTGGACACGGTCACCGCGGCCGCCTGACAGCCGATCGACCGGCCGACGAGGTCGCGTGGTCCTTGAATCACGCCCGTGACCCGCTCGGCGGTCATCGTCGCCGTGAGCACGCTGGTGAAGGAGGCGATCAGGCCGATGCCGCCGATCATCCAGGCGAAGGCGAGGATTCGCCCCAGGGGACCGTCGACGTGCTTGTCGTCGCAGCCGCCGGTGACGATCGTCGAGGCGATCCACCAGATGGCCTCGATGACGCCCCATGGATACGCCGGGGGGAATGACCGTGGGTTGCGTTCCTTCTCGCTCCACCAGAGGAGATGACCCGAGACGAAGGCCAGGGCCAGAGCAAGGGTGACGAGCCCCAGAAGCTTCCAGGAGAGCATCGACCACACGGCGGTCAGCAGCCCGGTGTCGTTCCGCTGTCGCACCGCGATCCGCATGCCCGAGTGAAACACGGGATGCGTCATGTCGAGGGCTCGTTCGCGTTCCTCGGTGATGGCCAGCGGCCCGAGCGAGACGTCGGCCTTTCCTTCCCGCACCATATCCATGAGATCGACGAACGTCTTGGCCCGCACGAACTCCGATTGCATGCCCAGCCGTCGGGCCAGTTCATTCCAGATGGCGATCATGACGCCCTTCGGCTGGTCGCCGCTCCACTCGACGATCGAGGCGATGGGGGTCACCGCGACCTTCAGGACCCGCGGGGTCTCGTCGGCGGCCGCTCCCCGGACGCTGCCCAGCCATGCCGCCGCCACGAGGCATGCCGCCAACCCGCCGAATCCCGATCGCATCAGCCGCCGTGCAGGCCGGGTGTCCGTGAGCGTTGTCATGATTCCTTTCCTGAAGTGCGTGCAAGCCGCGGAAAAGCCAGCAGCAGGCCGCCACCGACCACGCATCCTATCGCCGCGGCCGTCGCCCAGAGGGGGATCCCGGAGACGGTTCCCGCTTCGAGGGCGGCCAGTTCGTCGGGCGACGCCTGCGCCACGAGCACGACGGGCGTGGCGTTGTGAGCGGCGTGCGCGATGATCGCCGGCAGGATGCTCCGCGTGGCGAGCGTCATCCAGCCCAGCACGATCCCCATGGCGAACGTCTGCGGCATCCGCTCGGGCAGAAGGTGGAATGCCGCGAAGATCGCCCCCTGTGCCACGACGGCGCCCACGGCCCGGCGTGTCGTCGGCCGGTCGCCGGCAAATGCGGAGAGCGCCCAGCCCCGGAAGAAGAGCTCCTCGCAGACGGCCGGCATCACCGCGAGGATGAGCACGGCCAGCCAGGTGGGGTTGTCGCGGATCAGGCCGATCAGTCGCTCCGCCAGACCACGGGCCTCCGGCGACACATCGCCGCCCCAGGCGGCGAGCGCCGCCGCCGCGCCCACGGTGAACAGTCCGCTACCCACCAGGACCGCGCCGGCCATGGCAGCCACCGTGGCGACCGTCGTGCCCGGCCAGCGGAGCGAATAGGTCGCGCGGGCGTCGACCCGCTGCCACCACGCGATGCCTGCAAGCGGCAGGAGCACGGCGACGGCCTGTTGGGTCAGCAGCGCCGGCACAAACTCGGCCGGCGCGAGTCCCTGGGCGTACCAGAGGGCCGTGAAGCCCGCGAGCCCCGCGGCGAACCCCTGCCAGACGGTCGGCGATCGCCGCGGCGCGGGCCTGCCAAACCCCTTCGTCGCCGAGTCAGGGCCGCGAAACAGCAGCTCCTCGTTCGACACCAGCGAGGCGGTGAGGCCCAGGAGCAGCGCCGTCAAAGCGGCGGAGGAGAGGAGCGAAGCGGCGAGGCCCAGGCCGGCGTTCCACCCCCGCGGCGTGTCACCGGCAGGTCGGTCCGTGTCGGAGCCGCGGCTGTCGGCGACGACGAACGCCGACTTCGACACGGCCACCTGCCCGGCAAACGGCACTGCGGAGAGCCAGCCGCGTGATTCCGTCCCGGGAAGGAGGGCCGACCCGGCCAGCGCCGCGATCAGCATCACGACCGGAGTGAGCGTATTTTGCGCCTCCTTTCCGCTCCGCGAGGCCGCGGTCACGGCGAGGCAGATCGCCGCTGCGACGGCCGCGAGGCCGGCGTAGGCCACGATGGTGACGATCGTGAAGCTCGCCATGCCGTTCGACCACAGCCCGTCGAGCGAACCGGCCGGGAGCAGCCTCACGAGCACCGTCGCGGTCAGCGCGATCGAAAGGGCATTGGCCACGAGCGTCGCCAGCGTGACGGCGAAGACGGCGAGAAATTTGCCGGTGACGACGTCGAGCGGCGTGCAGGGGGAGATCAGCAGCGTCTCGATCGTGCCCCGCTCCTTCTCCCCCGCGATCGCGTCGATGGCCGGATAGAAGGCACCGGTGGCCGTGAGCACCGCCAGGAGCACGAGCACGGCCGCGACCGTCGTCGGCAGCAGGTCATGGAAGGCGGGGCCCGTCGCCGGGATCCCGCCGCTGAAATCGAGGCGGAGCGGCTCGACGAGGCTCTCCGGCAGGCCGGCGCGGCGGAGCCGGGCCTGCCGCGCGGCATCGGCCAAGCCCCGCATCACCGCCAGCACACGCTCCTTGGCCCGGTGATCGATCGCCCGGACGGTCGAGAGCCTCGCTTCGATCGGCACCGTCCCCTCCCCCTCCAGGCCCGCGATCGTGCCCTCCGGGATGAAGATCCAGGCGTCGGCAGTCCCCTCGTCGATCTGGTGGCGGGCCGCGGCGTCGGCGACGACCCGCAGCTCGAGGCTGTCCGGCCAGCCTTCGGGCCGCTTCGGGAGGCCGTTGATCCTCGCCTCGAAGGGGACGGCATCGGGGCCGGAGATCGCCAGAACCAGCCGCGCCGTCGCGTCCTGCCTGTCGAGTTCCGTGAGGGCGGTGCGGATGCCCAGCGTGCTCGACAGGGCGAGCAGCGGATACATCGCCATCGGCATCACCAGCGTGATGAAGAGCGCGCGGCGGTCCCGGACAAACTCCAGCAGATCGCGGCGGGCGATCGCCCACCGCGCCCGCCAGCCCCCCGCGGATTCCGGTTCGCCCGCGTTCACGGCCGCGCCTCCGTGGCGATGGCGGCGAAGAAAGCCTCCTCGAGGCCCCCCTGACGCCCGGCGACGAGCGACTCCCGGGTGCCCTCCGCAAGGATGCGGCCGCCGCTGATGACGAGAAAGCGGTCGCAGCGGCGCTCGATCTCGTGCAGGCGGTGCGTGGAGAGCAGGATCGTGCGGCCTTCGATCCTGAGGCGGTCGAGCAACGCCAGCAGGTCACGGGAGCCGAGCACGTCGAGGGCGCTGGTCGGTTCGTCCAGCACGAGCACCGGCGGATCGTGGACGAGCGCGCGGGCCAGCGACACCCGCTGCCGCTGCCCCGACGAGAGGCGTCCGCACGGCCGGTCGATGAAGCCGCCGAGGTCGAGCGTGTCGGTGAGCGAATCGATCCGGTCTGCCCGCCGGTCGCGGGAAAGCCCATGCAGCCGGCCGTAGGAGTCGAGGACCTCGCGGGGCGTGAGCCGGTCGGGCACGCCGGTGGTTGCCGAGACGTAGCCGAGCCGGCGGCGGACCGCGAGCGGCTCGATGCGGACGTCGTGCCCCGCGATCGAAGCCGTGCCGGCGGTGGGCTTCAGCAGCGTCGCCAGAATCCGCATGGTGGTCGTCTTGCCGGCGCCGTTGCCGCCGAGCAGCCCCACCATCTCCCCCGGTTGCACGACGAACGAGACGCCGTCCACGGCCCGGACGCTCGCGCCGTTGCCGCAGCGATATTCCTTGACGAGATCGAAAACCTCGATCATGGAAGTTCCTGTGGAGCCGCCGGGTGCGTCATTGCTCCATGACCTCGGCTTCCTTCGTCCTCGCGAGGTCGCCGATGCTCCCTTCGTACTTCTTGGTGAGTTCCTGGACGTCCTCCTTGCACCGCTCGCAGTCGTCCTCGGTGAGTTCGCCATCCGACTTCTCGGTGTCGGCGGCCTTGTTGGCGTCGCGGCGGACGTTGCGGATCGCCACCTTGGCCTCTTCGGCGAGCTCGCGAATCCGGGCCGACATCTTCTTGCGGACATCGGCCGAGAGCGGCGGGATCACGATCCGGATCAGCCGGCCGTCGCTCTGCGGATTGAGCCCCAGGTCGCTGGCCTGGATCGCCTTCTCGATGTCCTTGATGGTGCCGGGATCGAAGGGCCGCACGACGATCTGATTGGGCTCCGGCGCGCCGACGCTCGCCAGCGCCTTGATGGGCGTGGGTGAGCCGTAGACCTCGACCCGGAGGGTGTCCACCAGGCCGGGATTGGCCCGGCCCGTGCGGATCCCGGTGAGCGCGTGGCGGAAGACGTCGACGGCCTTCTCCATCCGTTCTTCGGCGTCGAGCAGAATGTCGTCGAGGGGCATCGGCATGACTCCAGGAGGTGCGGGAGCCCGCGAGTATACGCCCTGCTCGGCCGCGGGACCGCCTCAGGCTTCGTCCGGTCGCCGCGAGCCGACGATCGTGCCGATCCGCTCGCCGGCCACGGCCCGCTCGATGTTGCCCTCGCGGCGGTAGTTGAAGACGAGGATCGGCATTTCGTGCTCCATGCACTGCGAGATCGCCGTGCCGTCCATCACCCGCAGGTTCTGCTGCTGCACCTGCTGGTAGGAGAGGTCGTCGTAGAGCACGGCGTGGGGATTCTTCTCCGGGTCGTCGGAGTAGACCCCGTCCACCCGGGTGGCCTTCATGAGAATGTCCGCGCCGAGTTCGAGGGCCCGCTGGGCCGCGGCGGTGTCGGTGGTCACGAACGGGCTGCCGGTGCCCGCGGCCAGAATCACGATCCGGCCCTTTTCGAGGTGCCGCCGCGCCCGACGGCGGATGTAGGGCTCGGCCACGCCGTCCATGCGGATCGCGGTCATGAGCCTGGTCTGGGCGCCGAGGCTCTCGAGCGCGTCCTGGAGCGCCAGGCCGTTGATCACCGTGGCGAGCATGCCCATGTAATGGGCGGTCGCCTCCTGGATCGCGGTGTTGCCGGCCGTGAACGAGCCACCGCGGAGGATGTTGCCGCCGCCGATGACGACGGCCAGTTCGACACCCCGCGCCACCGCCTGCACCGTCTGCCGGGCGATGTGGACCACCTCGTCCATCGAGATGCCCCGCTCGCCCGTCCGCGCGAAGCTCTCACCCGAGAGTTTCAGGAGCACACGTCGATAGGGCGTCTTGTCCATGGCTCCCCCAGGAAGGGTCCGCGTCGATCACCCACCCAGCTTCCAGTTTTCAACCGACTTGATTTCCAGGCCGGCCGCCTTCGCGAACTGGCCCACCGACTGCTTGTCGTCCTTCACGAAGGGCTGCTCGAGGAGCACGCACTGGCTGAAGAAGTTTCGCAGCCGGCCCTCGATCATCTTGGCGATGATATTTTCCGGCTTGCCCTCCTTGCGGGCCGCCTCGGTGAGGATCGCCCGCTCCTTCTCCACGACCTCGGGATCGAGGTCTTCCTTGCGGATGGCCTGCGGCGCCAGCGCGACCACATGCATGGCGACATCCTTCGCCACCTCGGCCGCGGTCGCCGCCGTCGTGTTGCCCGCGATCTCGATGAGCGCGGCCTTGGAGCCGTCGTGATGGGCGTAGCCGCCGCAGGGGCCGTCAACCCGCTTGATCCGCGAGAGTTCGAAGACCTCCCGCATGCGGTTGAAGAGATCGTCCTTGATGTCGCCGAGCGTGCGGTCGGGATGCGACACGCTCTTCTGGGCGAGCAGATCGGCCGGAGTCGCGGCTCCCGGGCCGAGGGCGAGCGTCTTGGCGATCTCGTTGGCGAGCGCCTTGAAGTCGTCGCTGCCGGCCACCGGCGGGCTTTCGCACTTCAGCTCGATGATCGTGCCCACCCCCTTGGCCGGATCGGCGAACACGGCGAGGCGACCGCAGGAGGTCTCACGGTCGGCCCGCATCGACTGGGTCTTGATGCCCTGCTTGCGAAGCCAGTCGACCGCCTGATCGGTGTTGCCGCCGCATTCCGCGAGCGCCTTCTTGCACTCCATCATCGGCAGGCCGGTTTTTTCCCTGAGGGCCATGACGGCCGCCGCGGTGATCTCAGCCATGGGTTTCCTTCTCCTGGGGCGTTGTGGTTCGAGGAATGCAGATGGGGGCGTGCTGATCGTGGGAGCGGTGCGGGCCGCCGTCCCGGGCACGCCGGTGGCGAAACAACAAGGAAAGACCATCCGCTGACGCGAAGATCAGGCCTTCGGCTTCGGCACCGACCGCTTGGCAACCATCGGCCGGGCCCGGGGCTTCGGCTTGCCTTCTCCCTCGGCTCCACCTTCGGCGCCCTCGGCCGAAACCTGGGCCTCGGTCGCCGAGTGGGATTTGCCCTCGAGAATCGCGTCGGCCAGCCGGGCGGCGACCAGTTCGATCGAGCGGATCGAGTCGTCGTTGCCGGGGATCGGGAGATCGACCAGATCGGGATCGCAGTCGGTGTCGATCAGCGACACGGTCGTGATGCCCATCTTGCGGGCCTCGTTGACCGCGTTCTTCTCCTTCTTGGGATCGAACACGACGAGGCACTCGGGCAGCCGCGACAGCGTCCGGATGCCGCCGAGGTTGCGGAGCATCTTGCGGTGCTCACGGCGGAGCGACGACTGCATCTTCTTGGAATAGGAACCGAATGCCTCCGATGGGATCAGGGTCTCGAGTTCCTCGAGGCGGGCCAGGCGGTTGCGGATCGTGCGGAAGTTGGTGAGCGTGCCGCCGAGCCAGCGGTCACTGACGTAGGGCATGCCGCAGCGGGCGGCCTCGCGGGCGACGGCCTCGGCGCCCTGGCGCTTGGTGCCCACGAAGAGGATCAGGCTACCGGTCGAGGAGACCTGCTTGAGATACTTCCTGGCCCTCAGGAGTCCGCGGATCGTCTCGCGGACGTCGATGATGTGGATGAGGTTGCGACGCCCGTGGATGTAGGGCTTCATCTTCGGGTTCCACCGGCTGGCACGATGGCCAAAGTGGACGCCGGCTTCGATCAGTTCCTGGGCCAAGACGTTCGACACGCTCTTCTCGCTCGCTGGGTGCTGGGGTCAGTGGGACGACACAAGGACTGCGGATGACAAGGACTGCGGAGGCTCGCACGCTCCGAGCACCGCAAACTATCGGCTTTTTCCCCCCTCTGTCAACGTGCCTCCGCCGGCGGCGTCCTGGGGGGCATTCCCGGCCCCCTGCGGCCCGGGAAACCGCGGCTCAGGCTTGAATGCGGGGGTTTGCCCTTACTAGACTCCGGCTCAGACCAGCAGCGGCCGCTTCGTCCGGCGCCCCGTCTGCCAATTCCCGGCCCGGAGCCCGTCGCGAGCCACTCATGCGCCATGTCCTTTCCGCCACCGTCCAGAACGTCCCCGGCGTGCTCGCCCACGTCTCGGGCATGCTGGCGTCCCGGGGCTACAACATCGACAGCCTCGCGGTCGGCGAGACCGAGGACCCGCGGTTCTCGCGGATGACGTTCGTGCTGCGCGGCGACGACCGTGTGCTCGACCAGGTCCGGCGGCAGCTGGAGAAGATCGTCACGATCGTTCGCGTCGACGACATCAGCAGCCGCAACTACGTGGAGCGCGACCTGCTGCTGATCAAGATCGCGGCCGCTTCCGGTCCTTCCCGGTCCGAGATCAAGGAACTCGTCGATATCTTCCGAGGCCACATCATCGACGTCGCCGCCGACAGCGTGATCATCGAGCTCTCGGGCACGGAAAAGAAGCTCGAGGGTTTCATCGAGGTGATGCGTCCCCACGGCATCATCGAGCTTGCCCGCACCGGTCGGATCGCGTTGGTCAGGGGCAGCCCTCCGACCCGCGAGACCACCGAGGCCGCCGACGGAGCCCGTCCGGCAGATTCCGCACCCGTGGGCGAGTCGCTGGCCTGACGCCGCGTGCCCGCCCTTCCGTTCCCGCCCCTGACCCCGCCCTGACCCGCTGTCCCCAACCGGAGTGAACCCTTGGCCGCAACGATCTATTACGACGCCGACGCCGACCTCAAGGCCCTCGAAGGCAAAACCATCGCCATCATCGGCTATGGCTCGCAGGGGCATGCCCAGGCCCAAAACCTCCGCGACAGCGGCCTGAAGGTGGTCGTGGCCCAGCGACCGGGCGGCCCCAACTACGAGCTCGCCAAGAGCCACGGATTCGCACCGGTGAGCGTCGAGGAGGCGGTCAAGCAGGCCGACGTCATCAACATCCTCCTGCCCGACGAGCTGCAGGGGGACGTTTACCGCACGTCGATCAAACCCAATCTCAAGAAGAACGCCGTGCTGATGGCCAGCCACGGCTTCAACTTCCACTTCGGCCAGGTCGAGCCCCCCGTGGGCCACGACATCCTTCTCGTCGCTCCGAAGGGCCCCGGCCATCTTGTCCGCAGCGAGTATGTGAAGGGGGGCGGCGTGCCCTGCCTGATCGCCCTGGGCGCCGGCGCCAGCCCCGAGACCAAGAAGATTGGCCTGGCCTATGCCAAGGGCATCGGCGGCACCCGCGGCGGCGTGATCGAGACCACGATCGCGGAGGAGACGGAAACCGACCTCTTCGGCGAACAGGCGGTGCTCTGCGGCGGCGTCTCGGAGCTGATCAAGGCGGGATTCGACACGCTCGTCGAGGCGGGCTACCAGCCCGAGATG
>SXWC01000137.1 GCA_005789975.1 Planctomycetaceae bacterium | reverse complement strand
GAGCTGTGGCCGCAAATGCTCTTGTCGTCGCGATGGGCGCGGACGTCCATCGCCCTCGCGTGCCAGCGGGTGGTGCTGGTGATCCGCCGCTCGAGCTCGCGATTCCCCGGGAAGGGGGGCTGCCGGTCGAGCGGGATCGTGTTGATGTAGGGTGTGGTCGCCGAAAATGGGATCGGAACACCCAGCCGGTAGGCCTCCTGCTCGATGGCCTGGAGCAGGTAGGCGGCCCTGTCGTCGCCGCGGCTGTTGATCACGTACCGCAGCGAGTCGAGCCACTCCCGGGTTTCGGTCGGGTCGGTGTCGATGGCCGCGACCCCGTCGGTGATTTCCGGCTGGCCAGTGGCGCTGTCGCTCATCTGGCCGATCGACATCGGGACATGGGCCCCCCGGGGCAGCAACGTGGCCCCCTCGCCGGAAAGGACGTTGTCCGCGGCCTCGGTGGCAGAATGGTCGATGTCGGGGTTGGCCATGCGGGGCTCCGGAAAAGTGGGCGGACTTTCCGCATTATTCCGGTGCTGCGGGGCCCCGTAAAGGCCGATTACGCTCACGCGGAAACGACGCCACAACGGGCTTTTTCCGGCGGACGCCGGGCTCCGGTGCTGGTTGCGGTGCGGCAACCCAGCCGAAACCTCCGCCGCTGTTACTTCGCACCCGCCTCGGACCGCGGCCGGTAGATCTCCGTGGCCAAGCCGAAATAGTTCTCGGCGCTGAAGGCGACCGTCTCGCCCAGCGTGGGATGGGGATGGATGGCCTCCATGAGATCGCGGGCCGAGCAGCCCATTTCGATGGCGAGCACGCCCTCCGCGATCAGCTCACCGGCACCCGGCCCCACGATCCCGACACCCAGGACGAGGTCGGTCTCGGGATCGATGAGGATCTTCGTGAGGCCATCGGTGCGTCCGAGGGCGTGGGCCCTGCCGCTGGCGGCCCATGGATACTTGCTCACCTCGACGACACGACCCGAAGCCGCCACCTCGTTCTCGGTCAGACCGGCCCAGGCAATTTCCGGATCGGTGAACACCACCGCCGGGATGGCCCGCGGCGCGAAGAGCGCCGGCTCCCCGTGCAGGGCTTCGACGGCCACCTTGCCCTGGTGGCTCGCGCGGTGGGCGAGCATCGGATCACCGCAGATGTCGCCGATCGCGAGGATGTGGGGATCGGCCGTCCGCTGCTGGCCATCGACGCCGACGAATCCCTTTGCATCGAGGACGACCTTCGTGTTTTCGAGGCCGAGGCCGTCGGAGTTCGGGCGACGGCCCACGGCGACGAGCACCCGGGAAAACTCCTGCACGCTCGGGCCGTCCGGACCCTCGAAGGAGACCCGCACCGCTCTGCCCGTATCCTCGATCTTCACCACCTTGGTGCGGAGCATGATCGCCTTCAAGAGCCCTTCGAGCCGCTTTTGCAGCGGCTTGACGAGGTCTCGATCGGCGCCGGGGAGGAGCGCGTCGGTGAGTTCAACGACCGACACCTGCGAGCCGAGTTCGGCGTAGACCGTGCCCATCTCGAGGCCGATGTAGCCCCCCCCGATCACGAGGAGCGACTCCGGCACGTCGGCCAGTTCGAGCGCCCCGGTGGAGTCCATCACCCTCGGGCTGCCGATGTCGAACGCGGGGATCCGGGTCGGCCGCGAACCGCTGGCGAGGATGCAATGGTCGAACGTGATCCGCTGGCTCGCGCCCCCTGGAGTGGCCGGAGCCACTTCCAGCGTGGTGGAGTTGGCGAACCGCGCCGTGCCGTGAACGACCGTCACGTTCCGCCTCCGGGCGAGCTGGCCAAGGCCGCCCGTGAGCGCGGCGATGACCTTGTCCTTGCGGGCCCGGAGGGCGTCGAGGTCGAGCTTCGGCTTCTGGAAGTGAATGCCCCAATCTTCCATCTCGCGGGCCTCGGAGAGCACGCGGCCGACGTGCAGCAGGGCCTTGGAGGGACTGCAGCCCCGAAGCAGGCACGTGCCGCCGAGCCGCTCGTCCCGCTCGACGAGGGCCACCTGCATGCCAAGATCGGCGGCCAGAAAAGCGGCGGCGTAACCGCCCGGGCCACCGCCGAGTATCACCACGGGAACGTGCATCTGGTCGATCCTCCTCCGTCGGGCTCACCCGTCGCCGCACGATGGCGGCGTTCCGGGGCCGCAGGACGCGGATTGGGGTCGTACGCCACGGCCGCGATGTTGTAGTTTCGGGCCCGGGTTCGCACAAGAAACACCCGGTAGCGACGCCGTCCCAGCGAGTCATGGACCAGCCCCATCCTGCATGGCGATTCGGTCGGGCCATCGATCGGTGGCTGCGCGAGTGCTGCACGCTCGACATTCGCAGCCTGGCGGTCTTCCGCATCTGCCTCGGCCTGATCCTCGTCGCAGACTCCCTGCTCCACGTCGGCGAACTCCGGCTGATGCTCTCGCCGGACGGCGTTTTCCCGCCGCACATGGTGCGGGAATTTCATGGCGAGCCCGCCAACTGGTCGCTCCTGTTTCTCGCCGACTCGGCGTGGTGGGGCGGGACGGTGATCGCCGCCGAGGGAGTCGCCGGGGCGCTCCTCGCCGCCGGTTGCTTCACCCGCGTCGCCAGCGTGCTGGGCTGGGTGGTCGTCCTGAGCGTGATCCGCCGCATGACACCGGCCACCCACTCCGGCGACCTCTGGCTGGCCTGCCTGCGGTTCTGGTCCATGTTCCTGCCGCTTGGGGCGGTCTGGTCACTCGATGCCCGGTGGCGCGGCGGTCGCGGGGGATCGACGCCGCCGGCAGCCGTGTGTTCGGTCGCCACACTGGCGCTGGTGGTCCAACTCGTCTTCGTCTACCTGGGCGCCGGATTGGCCAAGTGCAACCCGACCTGGTATTCGGGCGAGGCGATGTCGCACGCGCTCTCGGTTCACGACCACGGCAGTCAGCTCGGCATGCTGCTGGCCGAACTCCCCTGGATCGTCCGCCCGCTGACCTGGATCGTGCTGCTGGTGGAGCTCGCCGCGCCGCTGCTCCTCGTCGCCTGCCCGGCCCCCGCGGTGAGACTTGTCCTGGTCGTTTCTTTCCTTTTTTTCCATGCCGCGATCTGGCTGACGATGTCGATCGGCCTCTTCGCCCCGATCGGCATGACGGCCTGGCTGCCGCTGGTGCCCGCGGGTGTGTGGCGCGGCTTCGGCGTCGTGCCGCGAACCGCCGGCGTGGCCGGGCTCGGGCGGATCACCGGCTGGGCGTGCGGCTGCGCCCTGGCGTTGGCCGCCACGAGCTTCGTCCACACTCGCGGACTGCTCGGCAACACGCGACTCCCCCGCCCTCTCTCCGCCGCCATCGCTGCCTGCGGCATGGAGCAGCCGTGGGCGATGTTTGGCACCGTGCCGCCACGGGAGCAGTGGGTCTATGGCCTGGCGACCCTGGCCGATGGAAGCATCGTCGATCTGCTGCGTTGCGGCCGTCCCCTCGAACGGGAACGGCCCGCGGGGGGATTCGGGTCGCTCGCCAGCAACCGCTGGCACAAGTTTTTCTGGGTCCTGCCGCAGCCCGGCATACGGGTGTTCGGCGATTCGACGGCGGCGGCCCTCGCCCGCGACTGGAACGCCCGCCACGAACCTGCAAAACATGTGGCGTCGCTCGAACTCCGCTTCACCATCCAGGACGTCACCGCTGCGGACGCTCCGTTGCAGGAGATGCTGGTGGCCGCCTGGCCGCCGCGCACCGAAGCCGGCGGAGGCAATCTCGAAAGGCTCCTGGAAACCGCGACCGTCGATCACGACGGCCGCCCGCGGCCCTGAAGCCGCTCGCCGTGTAGACTTTTTGTCGCCGACGCCCGGGGCTCCGGCACAACCGCTCCGCGAGAGTGGCGAAACTGGCAGACGCGCTGGATTTAGGTTCCAGTGCCGCAAGGCGTGCGGGTTCGACTCCCGCCTCTCGCATTCAGCGTTCCGGACGGCCGGGACACCCCGAACCGGCCGGGCGTTATTTCTGCTGCCGCAGCCGCGCCGTCTCGGCCCGGGGGTCGAAGACAACCCGCGGCACGGCAAGTGGCACCCTGCGCAGACCGGAACCCGGGGCGACGGGCTTTTCGGCCTCCGTCACGGTCGCGGCGGACTGGTGGGCCGTGGGCTGCACGCCTTGATTCGAGCCGGCCACGATCGGACGAAGAAGCTGATCACCCACCGGGATCCGGCGGCGCACCTTGCGACTGGCCGAGTCGTCGAAGAGGTTTTGGTCCTCGGGCCGCGGTGCGGGGGGCGTCTCGCTCTTCTGTTCGCCGCGCGGCACTTCCTGCAGTTCCGTGTCGGGGTTCATCGATTCCGCGGGGCCCTCGGGAGACGGTTGCGTTGCCGGCGCGGGCGGCTCCGGCGGCATGGCATCCGGCTCGGGGGGCAGCGGTGCGTCGGCGGGCAACCGGCTCCGTTCGTCGGCCCGGTCGTTCGCCGCATCTGCCGCCGACTCCTCGTCGGGCGCAGGAAGTGCAGAGGGCTTCGGACCCCGGGACTCCTCGTCGGCGGCCGGCACCTCCGACTTCGGTGGTGTGGCCGGTGTCATGGCGCGCTCGTCCGACACTGGCACCACGCCCTGCCCCGGCCATCTCCGCCACTGTGTTCCATAGAAGCCAAACGTGCTTGGTCGGACCGGACAGTAGGGAGCACACACGCCATTTCGGCAATCACGATGGTGGCGGCTACCGTGGCCGTGTCGGCATCCGCTCGGACCGCACTGCTGACAGCCGCCACCGCCGGCAGGAACGACGGCTTGATCGACGATCGCGGACGACCGCTCCGCGGTGGACGGCGGCGCAGCCGCCGCACGAGTCGGGTCGACGGCGGCGGCGACCACGGTCACCAGGGCGCCGGCCATCAGCGGACGGACCGAGCCGCGCAGGAGCCGGGCGACCCACTCGACGGAAGGGATGCGTTCGGGCAGGGTGCGTTCGGGAACCCTGGGGGCATTGTTCATCGGAGCCGTCCTCGAGTGGATCTGGAGCCTGAACGGAGCAGGCTGAACCGATGCACGGCAAGGTCGCCGCAACCGGGAGAGTCGCTTCCATCGTTACTATCGTCCTTCCGACGGGCCGATCTTTCGACGATTTCGGCGATGACAGTCCCCACCCCCGCCCCACCCCCCCGGCCCGACCTTTCGTGGCCGGGAGGGAAAACCGGTTGGTAGACTGGGAGCCCGGGGGCGAATCGCTTTCCCGCTTTCCCGCTTTCCCTTGATCGCCGGCGCCGATCGAACCGCTCGGAGATTTCTGGCTCGTGAAACGGATCAATCTCAAGTTTCTCCTTGCCCTCCTCGCGATCACGGTCGGCGGGATCGTGGGTATCTACCTGCTGCGGCGGTTTCAGGTGACGCGGAACGCGGGCGGCCTGCAGAAGCTGGCGAAGATGCGGCTGGACGAGGGCCGCACCGCCGAGGCGATGGCGATCTACAGCCGCTACATCGGACTCCGGCCCGAAGACAAGGAAGCCTACGCGGAGTACGCCGAGCTGATGCTCGACAGGGCCAGGGCGCCCGATGCCACACGACAGGACATGGCGCGGGCCTACAACACCGTCGAGACGGCCGTCCGCCGGAATCCCGAGAATGACGAACTCCGCAGGAAGTTGGCGGAGTTTCAGCTGCGTATCGGCCGGGCGGTTGACGCGCGGGAGCATCTGGCGGTGCTTCGCGAACGGCTCGAGTCGGGCACGCTCTCATCGCCCGCTCCCGCCGAGGAGGGCCACGGGGGTGGGGCGGGCGAAAAGCCACGCAAGCCGCTGGCGCTCGCCGACATCCAGATGCTGATGGCGCAGTCGTACCTGGGCACGGGC
Organism: Planctomycetaceae bacterium; assembly: GCA_005789975.1. Next base: position 34,099 of record SXWC01000137.1, on the reverse strand, counting down.
GACTACAGCGAGGCCATCAAGTTCGTGGCGGAACTGGTCGGCTTCGATCTGGTCACGAAGGAGTTCGATCCGAAGAGCGAGATCGTCGGTCCCACCGATGCCTACATCCTCCTGGCGGCGATCCTCCAGGAGAAGATGGACGACCGCGTCTCGGCGACAAGGGTGCTCGACAGGCTTGTCGTCGCGCATGCGTCGGACGTTACGGCCTGGCTGGCCATGAACAACTGGCACCGCCAGCAGGGCGACCTCGCAGCCGCCCGGGCCGACGTCGACAAGGCGCTCGCACTCGATCCGGACGACGCCAACGCGATCTTTGCCCGGTTCGAGCTCGCGCTCTCGGAAAAAGACTTTGCCACGGCCGAAACCATGGCGGATCAGGCCCTCGAGAAGTTCCCCGCCGATGAACGTGCCTACCGCGGCAAGGCCACCATCGCGCTGCAGCAGGGCGACCCTGCGAAAGCCGAACAGGTGCTGCTCGACGGGGTTGACGCGCTGCCCAGCAGGGCCCCCCTGCTCCTGATGCTCGCCGACGCATTGCTGCAGCAGAACAAGCTCGAGGAGGTGACGCAGGCGATCGCCCGGATCAAGGAACTCTACGGCCCGGCGAGCCCGGCCGTGGGCTTGCTCGAAGGCCGCGTGCTGGTCGCCGAAGGCAAGTGGGCCGAAGCGAAGGCGAAGTTCGAGCTGGTTCGGCCGCTCGTGGACGGTTCGGCGGAGATGTTGCGGCAGGTGGATCTCTACCTGGGCCAGTGCCACGCTCAACTCGACGAGTATGATGCCCAGCTTGCCGTCAACCGCCGGGTCCTCGTTGACGATCCGACGTCTCTGGCGGCCCGTGCGGGCACGGCGGCGGCGCTCGCCTCGGCGGGCAAGAGCGAAGAGGCGCTCGAGGAGTTTGAATCGATCGCCCGGGCGATCCCGCCGGATCGGCTCCCCACGGTGCCCCAGCTCTGGTATCCGCTGCTGCAACTCCGGATGCAGCAGCAGGTGGGGCGGCCGGCGGCCGAGCGGGATTGGAGCAGTGTCGATGCCCTCCTCGACCTGCTGCAGCAGGCCCCCGAAATCACCACGACACAGATCTCGCTGCTGCGGGCCGATGCGCTGGTGCAGAAAGGGGAGCCGGAGGCGGCGCGGGCGTTGCTCGAGTCGATCGCCGACGAGAAGGCCGACGCCCAGGTGTGGACGGCACTGGCCACGCTGGCCCTCAGGGTCGAGGGGCCGGACGCGGCCGCCGGGGTGATCGCCAGGACGCCGACCGGGATCGCCAACACCGCCACCATGCTGATTCTCCAGGCGCAGATTGCCGCGGCACGCGGCGGTGAATCCGCGAAGGCCGAACTCGACGGCCTCGAGAAGCGGGCAGTCGCACTGGATGAAGATCAGGCGGCCGGGGTGTTGGTGGCCCTCGCCGGAATCGCGTTCAGTCGGGGCGACCTGGAATCGGCGGAGCGGCTGTGGCAGGAGGTTGCCCGGCGGAAGCCCCAGGACATCCGCTCCTGGGAGGCCATCCTCGAAATCACCACCGGTCGAGGCGACCTCGAAAAGTCACAGGAAGCCGCCGCGAAGGTCGCCGCGGCGGCCGGTACGGGCTCGGCCCGGGCCCGGGTGGCCGAGGCAAGCGTGAAGATCGCGGCGGTCCGCTCAGCGGCCCGGAAGCGTCAGGAGGCGGGGGACGACGCCGGCCGTATGACGCCGGCCGACACGGCGGCGCTCGACGATGCCCGAAACCTGCTCATCGAGGCGGAGAACGACCGGCCGGGCTGGGGCCAGATCCAGGTCTTGTTCGCGGAGATCGAGACTCTTCGCGGCAACCCATCCGTGGCGATCGATCGCTTGAAGAAGGCGGTCGCCCTCGGCCCGCCGAATCCCGCGCTGACTCGCCGGCTCGTCGCCATGCTCTATTCCGCCAACCGGCTTCAGGAGGCGCTGGATCTGATGGCGTCGCTGGGCAAGGCGGGTGAACAGGGCCTCGAGCGGCTCTCGGCGGAGGCCGAACTCCAAGCCGGCCGTTTCGATGAGGCCGTCGCCTTTGCCGAACGGAGCGTCAGCAAGAGTTCGACGAATCCGGACGACCTGTTGTGGCTCGGGCAGGTGTTTGCTCGTTCGGGCGAGCAGGAGCGGGCAACCGAGACCTTGCTGCGGGCCGCCGATCTGGCCCCGGACCGTGGCGACGTCTGGCTCGCCCTCTTTTCCCATCAGATCGCCACGGGAAAGAAGCAGGCCGCCGAACGAACGCTTGCCAAGGCAGCCGAACTTCTGCCCGAACCGAAGCGGCAGCTCGTGCTCGGCCAGGGGTATGAGATGGTCGGCCGCCTCGACGACGCCGAACAGGCCTTCGGGGAAGCGATCCGGATCGCCCCGAACGACCTGGAGGCGATCCACGGGCTGGCGGCGTTTTTCATCCGTTGCGGCCGTCTCGGTCCGGCGCGGGAGACGCTCCGCTCGATCATCGCTGCACCGGGCACGTCCGCCACGGACCTGACGGAGAAGGCATGGGCCCGCAGGTCGCTTGCCGAACTGATCGCGGAGAAGGGCACGTTCCGCGACATGCAGGAGGCGATATCGCTCCTCCGGCAGAATGTGGACGACCGCGGAGACATCACGGCCGAGGACGCCGCACTCGAGATCAGGCTCCTCGCCAAGAGGCCGGAACCGGCGAGCTGGAAGCAGGCCATCACCGTGCTGGGCGACCTGGAGCGGAAGGAGCCGTTGTCGATCGGCCAACGGATCATGCGGGCACAACTCCTCGAGAGGGTCGGGGAATGGGAGGAGTGCCGCAACCAGCTCGTGTCGATCGTGGCCGGCCCCTCCGCGCCCCCGGCTTACATCGCCATGCTCGTCGAAAAACTCCTCGACCACGGCGAAGTATCGACCGCCCGGCCATGGCTGACCAGGCTTCAGAAGGCGAGCCCTGACTCGGCCATCACCATCGCGCTGGAAGCCAAGCTGGCGATCGCGGACAAGGACCGCAAACTTGCGACAGAGGCGGCACGCAAACTCATGCCGGGCGGGATCGTCTCCGGAGACCAGCCGGCCCAGCTCAATGCGGTGGCAACTTTGATGGAGCAGCTCGGCTTTCCGAAGGCCGCCGACAAGGTCTTTGCCCAATACGCCGATCTGGCGTTCGAGGGCGTGGTCGCACGGGCGGAGTTTCTGGGTCGTCAGAAGCGCGGGGACGATGCGCTCGACCTGCTCGAATCACGCCGCGACGACATCCCCCTGGAACGTCTGCTGGGAACGGCGGTCCAGGTGATTCGCGGCCAGGATGCTCCCGAGTCGCTCGTCCCGAGGATCACCCCCTGGATCGCCAAGGCAAAACGGCTCGATCCTGGATCGATCGTCGTGCAACTGCTCGAGGCGGAGGTGCTGAGTCTCGAGGACCGTCGGCAGGAAGCCGAGACGGTGTATCGCAACCTGCTCTCCAAAGACGACCTGACTTCGATGCAGAGGGCGATCGTCTCCAACAACCTGGCTTTTTATCTGGCAAAGCCGGAGACCATCGGCGAAGCCGAGAAGTTGATCGACCAGGCAATCGCCGAACTCGGTCCGCTTCCCGATCTCCTCGACACCCGGGGCATGGTGCGGCTTGAAGCCGGCAAAAACGCCGAGGCGGTGGCCGACCTGCGGGAGGCCCTGCTCCAGCCGTCGGACGTCAAGCATCTGCACCTGGCGTGGGCCCAGTTTCGCAGCGGCGACGAAGCCGGGGCACGGAGCACGCTGGAACTGGGCCGCAGACGCGGCCTGACGGCCGCGAGGCTCTCGCCCGACGAACGGCAGATGCTCGGCGAACTCGAAACGGCACTGGACATTCAGCCGCCGGATTCGCCGAAAACAGGGGACTGACCCCCGTCGGCTTTCTAGCCCTGCAGCATCCGCGCACGGGCCAGGGCGTCCTCAGCCTCCGGAATCAGGCCGGCCCGCATGCAGGCCACGCTGAGGGCCGTGTAGCTGAACGCCTCCTGGGGCTCGAGCTCCACGACGCGGCGGGCATGACGGACGGCTTCCTGATGCCGCTCCAGGCGGGTGCACCAAGCTGCCAGGGCCGAGTGGGCCAGGGCGAAGGTGGGTTCATCGGCGACGACGGCTTCCAGTGCGGCCACCGCCCCGGCCAGGTCGCCCGCATCCTTGATCTTCTCGGCATCGGCATAGCGTTCGTCAGGCGAGGCCATCGATCGATCCTTTCCGGCAGGGAGGCCGATGCGGGCCCGCAGCAACAAGTTTCCGTCAGGGCATCGGCACGGTCACGCAGTATAGGGCCCCGGCTCGCCACGGAAAGCCGGGGGCTTCGCGGCGGATGGCAAGGCCGGGAAGATGGGGAAGCCTCTCCCGGCGGCGTGAAACTGGCATTGAATCCACGCCTCACACAGGCCGATAAACCACCGAGCCCCCTTGTCGTTTCTCCCCCGCGAGGCACGCCGTGAGCATCCATCCGCTGGCCGTTGTGAGTCCGGATGCACGCCTCGGGGTCGGTGTGAAGATCGGCGCCTTCGCGACGGTCGAGGCGGATGCGGAAATCGGTGACTTCTGCACCGTCGCCAGCGGCGCCGTCGTGAAATCGGGCGTGACCGCGGGATGTCACAACGAGTTCGGGGAACACGCCGTGATCGGCGGCGCTCCGCAGCACACGGCCCGGCCCCAGCAGGTTGGCCGCGTGGTCATCGGGGACCACAACGTCTTCCGCGAACACGTCACGGTGCACAGGGCCCTCAAGCCCGAGGCGGCCACCACCGTGGGCAGCCACAACTACGTGATGGCCGGCGGGCACCTCGGGCACGACGTGGTGGTCGGAAGCAACTGCATCTGCGCCAACGCCGCTCTTCTCGGCGGACATGTCGTCGTCGAAGACCGGGCCTTCGTCTCGGGGGCCGTCGCCGTTCACCAGTTCTGCCGCATCGGCCGGCTCGCCATGGTGGGCGGCCACGCCCGCATCGTCCAGGATGTCCCGCCCTACATGCTCGTCGACGGCCAGAGCGGCTGCATCGTCGGCCTCAATGTCGTGGGCCTGCGACGCAGCGGGCACTCCGCGGACGATATCGCCGAACTCAAGGCCGCCTACCGGGTGATCTATCGCCGTGGACTTCCCTGGAAGGAGGTCCTCGACGTTCTCCGGAAGGACTTCGGCGGCGGGCCGGCGGGGCATCTCGCGGCGTTCCTGGCCAGCGGATCCCGCGGCTTCGCTCAGGAGCGCCGGGCTCCACCCGCGGCGGCCACGCTGCGGCTCCGGGTGCCGGAAGAGGACGCGACCGTCATCCGAGCCAAGGCCGGTTGAAGGCCGGTCATTCTTCCGCAGTCGAGTCGTCGAGCCCGTACCGCTGCAGCTTCCGCCTCAGCACGGAGCGGTCGATGCCCAGCATCTTGGCCGCGAGCGACTTGTTCTGCATGGTCGCCGTCAGGGTTCGCTCGAGGTGCAACCGCTCCACGTCGGCGAGCGTAGGCCACAGATCGGCCTCGGCTGCGTCCTCACCGGTCGCCTGCGGTGACATCCGGGGTGCTGCCTCGGTGGCTGCCTGCGGTGGCGCCGCCGGAGCCGCGGCGGGCATGATCTTGGGCTCGACCCGATAAACCCCGGCCAGCGGTGTCGGCGACACGATGCCCCGGGAGGCGGCGATCGCAATCTGTCCGCCCAAGCCGCCCGGGGACGACTCTGCATCCTTGCCGGGCAGCATCAGGCCGTTGAGCGCGTCTGGATCGATCTGATCGCCCGACGAGAACATCACGGCCCGTTCGAGGACGTTTTCCAGTTCGCGAACATTCCCCGGCCAGTTGTACTGCTGCAGCAATTCGATCGAGTCGGCAGACAGCGTGCACATCGGCATGCCATGGCGGGCGGCGAGTTCGGCGAGGTATCGCGCGGCCAGCACGGGCACGTCCTCGATCCGCTCCCGCAGCGGGATCGTGCGAATGGCGACGACATTCAGCCTGTAGAAAAGGTCTTCCCGAAATCGGCCTTCTTGGACCTCGGAAGACAGATCGCGATTGGTCGCGGCCAAGACGCGGACGTCGACGGGAAGTTCCTGATGGCTGCCGACGGGCACCACGACGCGCTGCTGCAGGACCCGCAGCAGTTTGGCCTGGAGCTCCAGCTCCATCTCCCCGATCTCGTCGAGAAAGATCGTGCCGGTGTCAGCGGCGCGGAAGCAGCCGAGCGTGGAGGACGTGGCTCCCGTGAAGGAACCCTTCACGTGGCCGAACATGTGGCTCGCAAACAACGTCCCGGTGGTGACGGCACAGTCAACCGGGATGAACGGCTTCGTCGAGCGGGTGCTGCACGCATGGATCGCCCGTGCGATCAACTCCTTGCCGGTGCCGCTGGGCCCCAGAATGAGCACGCTCGACTGGTGCACCGCGACCAACTCGATCGATCGCCGGACCTGTTCGGCCCAGGGCGAGATGCCGATGATCCGCTCGACCGCGTCCGTTCCACGCGACTTCCCGGCCAGGGATTTCATAGGTCGTTCCTTCAACGCCGCGGAGGGTGCGTTCCGACCAGACTCGCGCGGTCCTTCGTTGGGCAGACCGGCATCCTGCCGCGGTCTGCGGCCCCGCATTGATATACCCCATCCGGCGTCGCGAGGCCAGCAACCGCGGACATGCCCCCCCAAGACCAGGGCGGGTCCCGCCACGGTCCGTCCCGGGCCATCTGCAGCGATTCCGCCGATTTCAGCGATCACGCCGCCGGCTCCGGCCGCGAAAAACGGCACGATCCTGCCGAAACCAACGGTTTTTTGACCGGCGTGTCGCCCGGTCGGGAAAGATGGACAAAGATTGCAGGAGCGGCCCCGATGCGAGCGGCCGCCCGCAGCCCCCTCTTCACCGCCCGCCATGCACGCCACGAAATCCCCAGCCATCGTGACGACCATTCGCCGCGGCGATCCCGCCAGGTCGGGCCGCATCGCGAACTGGATCCTGCTTTTGATTCTCGCGGCGATTGTCCCGGGCGGTTGGCTCGTCCTCGATCGCTGGCTACTCGTGCGGCAGCCGATCGTGGTCGGCATCCTCCACTCGCAGACCGGACCGATGGCGGTCAGCGAGCGTTCGATGATCGACGCCGAGGTGCTCGCCCTGGAGGAACTCAACCGCCGGGGCGGCTTGCTGGGACGCCCGATCCGGTGGGTGATCGCGGACGGCGCCTCCGATGGGCCGACCTTTGCGAGGCAGGCGGAGTCGTTGATCAGGGAGCATGGGGCCGGGGTGATCTTCGGCTGCTGGACCAGTGCCTGCCGCAAGAACGTGCTGCCGGTCGTCGAGGCGCACGACCACCTGCTGGTCTATCCCATGGCCTACGAAGGCCTCGAACTGTCGCCGAACATCATCTACACCGGGGCCGCGCCCAACCAGCAGATCACCCCCGCCGTTCAGTGGTGCCACGATACGCTGCAGGCCCGCCGTTTCTTCCTGGTGGGTTCCGACTACATCTGGCCCCATTGCGTCAACCAAATCGCCGCCGATCAGATCGCAGGACTCGATGCGAAACTGGTGGGCGAGGCCTATCTCCCCTTCGGCAGCACCGAGGCCGACACGCTCGCGGCCCAGATCGCCGCGGCGCAGCCCGACGTGATCCTGAGCACGGTCGTGGGCGACTCCGCGCTCCCCTTCGCCCGGGCCGTCCGCGCCGCCGGCCTGCTGCCCGAGACGACGCCGATCGTGACCTTCGCAGTGGCGGAAAACGAACTGCGGGGCCCGGCCGCCGTGGACATGACGGGCAACTATGCCGCCTGGAACTACTTCCAGAGCATCGAACGGCCGGAGAACCTGGCGTTCGTCAGGGCCTTCAAGGCCCGCTACGGCGGCGACCGTACGACGTCGGACGTGATGGTGGCGGCGTATGACAGCGTCCACCTGTGGGCGCAGGCCGTCCGCGAGGCGGAGTCGGCCGACGTGAGGCCCGTTCGCAACTCGATGCGCCACCAGAGCATGAACGCGCCGGAGGGCATCATCGCCATCGACCCCGAAACCCAGCACACGTGGCGACCGGTGTTCATCGGCCGGGTTCGCGCCGACGGGCAGTTCGACATCGTCTGGACGAGTCGCACGGCGGTGCGTCCGGTGCCGTTTCCGATCTCGCGTTCGCGTTCCGAATGGGAGGCTTTCGTCACCGATCTGCAACGGGCCTGGGGCGGGCAGTGGGCCAATCCGGCGAAAACCCCGACGGTCCGCCTCGCCTTGCCGGAGGCCTCGCGATGAGCGGCTTGACCGACGGCCACGGCAGCCTGCGGCGGTCGATCGCCGGCCGTCTCCTCTTCTGGTTTCTGGTGATCGCGCTGATCCCGTGCGCGATCCTCACGGCGATCACCGCCAGGATCGCCGCGACCGCGCTCGAGAAGTCGGTGCGGGACAACCTCGTGCAGATCGCGGCCGGCAAGGCCAACGAACTCGAGGTCTATGCATCGGAACGCGTTCGTGACGGCGCCGCCTTCGCCCGTGGGCCGACGTTCGTCGAGGCCGTCCGCGAGCTCTCCGCCTGCGAGTCGACCGCTGCCCTGGGGCCCAAGGGGGGCTCGTTTCGTGACTATTTCCAATACGTCGCCAAGGCGTTCGACTACGCCGACCTGCTGCTCATCGACGCCGACGGCCGCGTGATCTTCTCCCTCGGGGACGCCATCCCCTGCGGCGCTCCGCTGACGAGCGGCATGCTGGCCTCGTCCGAACTGGCGGCGGGCTTCGATCGGGCCAGAACCCTGCTGCAGTCGGACCTGTCGGCGTTTCAGCCCTATGGCAAATCGGCCACGCCCCTCGCCTTCGTCACCTGCCCGGTGTTCGACGAGGGCCGCGTGAGCGGCGTGCTGGCCCTCGGAATCGGGACGCAGCGGGTCTGGAAGATGCTCTCCGACCTGACCGGACTCGGTGACACCGGCGAAATCGTCGCGGGCGAACTCACCGGCAACGCCGTGATGATCACCACGCCGCTGCGGCATGCGGCGAACGCCGCGTTTCGCATGCGCATTCCGCTCGACTCCCAACAGGCGACCGCCGCGCAGAGGGCCGCGGCGGGGGAACGCGGCTACGGCCAGACGGCCGACTACCGCGGCACCGACGTCGCAGCAGCCTGGTGCTACGTGCCGAGCTTCCGCTGGGGCCTGGTCGTCAAACAGGATGCCAGCGAGGCGTTCGGCCTCGTCCGCTTTCAGCGGCTCGCCGTGATCGGACTGTCGTTGGCCACCATCCTCGGGGTGACGGCGGCCGCGCTCGTGGTCGCCCGCACGATCTCCACGCCGATCCGCACGGCTGTCGCCGTCGCCAACCAGGTGGCGGGCGGCGACCTCCGCGCCGACGTGGGCAGCACCTCCGACGACGAGACCGGCGCCCTGCTCGCGGCGATCCAGACCATGACCAACGACCTCCGCGGCCTCATCGGCCGGATCCAGCACTCGTCGGTCGCCCTGATCTCGACGGCGACGGCGATCCAGGCCACGGCGAGCGAACAGCAGCAGGTGATCACCGACTACGGGGCCTCCACCAGCCAGGCCGTGGCGGCCGTCAAGCAGATCTCCGTCACGAGCCAGGAACTTCTTCGCACGATGACGGAGGTCAACGACATGGCCGGCCACACCGGCAAGATGGCGGCCGCCGGCCGCGTCAACCTCGTCGGGATGGACGGCACGATGCGGCAGCTGGCCGAGAGCACCTCCTCCTTCGGCGCCAAGCTGGCCGTCATCAGCGAACGGGCCGCGAACATCAACCTGGCCGTGACGACGATCACCAAGGTGGCCGATCAGACCAACCTGCTCTCGATCAACGCCGCCATCGAGGCGGAGAAGGCGGGCGAGTACGGCCTCGGGTTCCTCGTCGTGGCCCGCGAGATCCGCCGCCTGGCCGATCAGACTGCGGTCGCCTCCCTCGACATCGAGCGGATGGTCAAGGAGATGCAATACAGCGTGTCGGCCGGCGTGATGGAGATGGACAAGTTTGCCGAACAGGTGCGGACGGGCGTCCGCGAGATCGGCGACGTGGCTTCCAAGCTCGGGGAGATCATCACGGCCGTGCAGGGCATCTCGGGCCGGTTCGGGCAGGTGACCGAGGGCATGCGGGCACAATCCCAGGGCGCCGAGCAGATTCGCGAGGCGATGATCCGGCTCGCCGAGGGGGCCACCCGCACCGCCTCGTCGCTCAACGATTTCAACGGCGCCACGGTCCACCTCCGCGAGGCCGTCGGCGACCTCAAGGAGGAGGTATCCCGGTTCACGATCTAGCCCACATGCAAATCCTCACATTCACCGTCGCCGGCGAGGCCTACGCGATCGAGTCGCGGCGGGTGGTGGAGGTGCTGCCTCTCGTGCGGGTGCGGCCGATTCCCCACACCCCCGACTATGTCCGCGGCATCTTCACCTACCGGGGGCGGCTGGTGCCGCTGGTCGACCTCGGCCTGCGTCTGGGCACCGGGCCGCTGCAGGAGCGGCTCAGCACCCGGGTCGTCGTCTGCGAGCCGGCACACGACGGCGGTGAGTCCCAGCGGCTGGGAATCGTCGCTGAGAACGTGATCTCGATCTGTTCCACCGAGGATGCCGACGCATCGCTGCCGGCGCTCGAACTCCGTGACGCCCCCTTCCTGGGTCAGGTCCTCCGGATCGGCGGCCGGACGATCCAGCTGCTCGCCGTCGATCAACTCCTGCCGACCGACGTGGCGAGCGGCCTGTCTCCCCTCCCGACGGCCGCCAACGAACCATGAACACCAGCGGTGCCGAACAACTGCTGCGTGAGTGGATCGGGCTCGATGCCTCGACGATCGGCCTGCCGGCGCTGGGGCGGGCCGTGCGCGGCCGAATGGCCGCCCTCGGCATCGACGATCCTGAGCGGTTCGTCGCCCTCGTGCGGTCCGACCGCACCGAGCGTGACCGCCTCGTCGAGGACGTGGTCGTGGCCGAGAGCTGGTTTTTCCGCGACCGGCAGGTGTTCGCCTTCGTGGCCGATTTCGCCGTCACGCTCGCGGCCCTGCCGGGCCGTGCGCCGGTGCGGATCCTGTGCGCTCCATGTGCCTCGGGCGAAGAGCCCTACTCCGTGGCGATGGCCCTGCTCGACGCGGGCCTGACCCGCGGGCAGTTCGTGATCGACGCGATCGACGTGAGTCACTCGGCCCTCGACCGGGCGCAGCGCGGCCGCTATTCGGCGAATGCGTTTCGCAACACCGACAACTCGTTTCGTGATCGCTGGTTCCGGATCGAAGGCGGCAACGCCGTCATCGACGATGCGGTGCGGGCGGGCGTGCAGTTCGCGTGGGCCAACCTGCTCGAGGATGACTTCGCCGCCTCCCGCGAACGCTACGACGTGATCTTCTGCCGCAACCTGTTGATCTACCTCACGGCCGATGCCCGTGCCCGCGTCGAGCGGACCGTCGAGCGGCTCCTGCGGACGGACGGGATCCTGATCCTCGGCGCCGCCGAGCCCCCGATCATGAAAGGTGACTGGATTCCGGCCGGCGGAGCCTCGGTGTTCGCGCTGCGGCGCGGGATCCATCTCGCGGCCCAAGCGGTCGCGGCCCCCTCCACGCCCCGCGCACCGCCGCACCGCCGGCCGCCGGCCTCCCGCCCTGTCACCGCGGCCCCGACGCCGCCGCCGGCCGCTCCGGAAGAGCCGACGCCCTCCCTGCAGGATGTGCTGGAAGGGGCCGGACGCCTCGCCAACGAACGCCGCTACCTCGACGCCCTGGAGTTCTGCGAGTTGTCGCGGCCCCGGCTCGCCCCGGCGCCGGAGCTGTTTTTCCTGATGGGCATGCTTCACCAGTCACTCGGCGACCTCGACCGGGCGGAGGGCTGCTTCCACAAGACGCTCTACCTCGACTCTTCCCACGAGGAGGCGCTCCTCGCGCTCGCCCTCATGGCCCGTCAGCGCGGCGACACGCGGATGGCCGAGACCTACCGGCAGTCCGCCGCGCGAGTGCTCGCCCGAAAGGGGGCGCCATGAGCAGCCACCCCCGCCGGACCCCGTCATCGCTCGAGGCACCGATGCCCGAATGCTGGCGGATCATCGGCGTCAGCGGCGACCGCAGTTGCCCCGAGTTGCAGGCGTTCATCCACTGCCGCAACTGCCCGGTGCTCGCCGATGCGGCCCGAGAGTTCTTCGATCGTGAAGCTCCCGACGGCTATCTCGATTCGTGGCAGGCCATCCTCGAGGAGCCCGCGGAGCCCGCGGAGCATGCCGACACGAGCGTGCTCGTGTTCCGCGTCGCCCTGGAGTGGCTCGCGCTGCCATCCGCCGTGCTCGTCGAAGTCACGCCTTCCCGCACGCTTCATACCGTGCCGCATCGGGCCGGAACCGCACTCGCGGGGCTGGTCAACATCCGCGGGCAGCTGCAGTTGTGCGTGTCGTTCCACAAGATCCTCGGCTTGTCGGGCGGACCCGCCGGCGGTGCGCAGGCGACCGGAGAACCCTCCGAGGGGACGCCGCGCCTGATCGTCCTGGAACGCTGCGAGCCGCAGGGCACCGAACGCTGGGTGCTGGGCGTCGATGACGTGGCGGGCGTGCACCGCGTCGGCCGCGGCGACCTCCGTCCGGTGCCCTCGACCGTGAGCCAGGCTGCGGCCCGCTGCTCGTCGGCCCTCTTCGACTGGCAGGGACGGACCGTGGCACTGCTCGACGAATCCCGGCTCTTCGACGCCCTCCGCGACATGGTGTCGTCATGAACGGAGGCGGCGCCCATGGCTGAAGACCTGAGCGGATTCTCGATGCTGGAGCTCTTCCGGCTGGAGGCCGACAGCCAGACGGCCGTGCTGTCGGCAGGCGTCCTGGCCATCGAGGAGCTGGAAAAATCGCCGGAGACGGTGGAGTCGATGATGCGGGCGGCTCATTCGCTCAAGGGGGCCGCACGGATCGTCGGCCTCGACCCGGCGGTTCGCGTCGCCCACGCGCTCGAGGATGTGTTCGTGGCCGCCGGCAAGGGCCGGTTTCGCGTTCAGCACCGGCACGCCGACCGCCTGCTCGCCGGCATCGATTTCCTCGGGGCCATCGCCAAGGCCGCCGACGCGCTCAAACCGGAAGGCCCCTGGCCCGCCCGCGCGGAGCAGCTCGTGTCGGAACTCGACGCGCTGCTCGCGGAGCCGGTGGCCGGCGTTCCGCCGGAGTCCCCGACCCCCGCCCCGACCGACGCCGCGACGGCCCCGGCAGCCGGCCCTGACACCATCGGGGAGGGGGCGGCGGAGCCGGCATCGGCAGCGGCGCCAGCGACGGCCGCCCCGCGTTCCTCCGACCAGATCGACCGTGTTGTCCGCGTGTCGGCCGAGAGCCTCACCCGACTCGTCGGCCTGGCGGGTGAGTCCCTCGTCGAAACGCGGCAACTGCGGCCGTTCGTCGACGCGCTCCTGCAACTCCGGGCGACCGATGTCGCGCTCTGCGACGCGATCGCCGCACTCGACGAAAAACTCAAGGCGGCTGACATCGCGGTGCCCTCCCCGATCACGGCCATGCTGACCACGATCCGCGAACGGGCCGACGCCGGCCTCGCGACCCTGACCCGGCATGTCGAGGATTTCGAGAGCTTCGCCCGCCGCAACGAGGATCTCTCCAACCGGCTTCACCACGAGGTGATCGTGAGCCGCATGCGGCCGCTGGCCGACGGGATCCGCGGGTTTCCGAGGCTGATCCGCGACGTCGCCCGGACGCTCGGCAAACAGGTGCGATTCGAGGTCCGCGGGGAGCAGACCGGCGTCGATCGCGACATCCTCGACAAGCTCGAGTCGCCGCTCTCGCACCTGATCCGCAACTCGCTGGATCACGGCATCGAACACCCCGCGACACGCGAGGCCACCGGCAAGCCCCCCACCGGCACGATCCGGCTCGAGGCCCGGCACCGGGCCGGCATGCTCCAGATCACGCTCACCGATGACGGCCGCGGCATCGACGTCGAACAACTGCGGGTGAAGGCCGTGGCCCGGGGCCTCGTGGCCCGGCAGGTCGCGGACCAACTGACCGAACTGGAACTCCTCGAGTTTCTCTTCCTCCCCGGCTTCTCGACCAAGGATCAGGTCACGGAGATCTCCGGCCGCGGCGTCGGCCTCGACGTCGTCCAGAGCATGGTGAAGAGCGTCGGCGGCAGCGTGCGGGTGACCACGCAGCCCGGCCGGCAGACCGTGTTCACGCTCCAACTTCCGATCACGATGTCGGTGATCCGAGCCCTGCTCGTCGAGATCGGCGGCGAGCCCTACGCCTTTCCGCTGACGCGGATCGACCACATCCTCTTCTGCAGGGCCGCCGACATCCACACCGTCGAGGGCCGGCAGTATTTCGACCGCGACGGCGTGTCGATCGGCCTGGTGATGGCCTCCCAGATCCTCGAGGCCCCGGGGGCCCCCCCCTCCGATCCCATGCCCGTCGTCGTGATCAGCGACCGTGGACAGCAGTTCGGGATGATCGTCGATTCCTTCCTCGGGGAGCGGGATCTGGAGGTGCGGCCGCTCGATCCCCGGCTCGGCAAGGTGCCCGACGTGAACAGCGCCTCGCTGCTCGAAAACGGCAACCCGGTGCTGATCGTCGATGTGGAGGACCTCGTCCGCTCGATCGACAGCGTGCTCACGGGCCGCCGTCTGACGCGGGTCGAGTTCGAGCGGATGGCCGAGCAGGCGCGGCAGCGCAAGCGGATCCTCGTCGTGGATGACTCGATCACGGTCCGGGAACTGGAGCGTCAACTGCTTCAGGCCCGCGGGTTCGCCGTCGACGTCGCCGTGGACGGCATGGACGGCTGGAACGCGATTCGCGGCACCCACTACGACCTCGTGGTCACCGACGTGGACATGCCCCGCATGGACGGCATCGGGCTCGTCTCGCTTCTCAAGGCCGATCCCGCCCGCCGGGAAATCCCCGTCGTCATCGTGTCGTACAAAGACCGGGAAGAGGACCGCCTCCGGGGCCTCGACGCCGGCGCCAACCGCTATCTCACGAAGAGCAGTTTCCACGATGAGACGTTCGTCGATACGATCATCGATCTGATTGGTGAGGCGACGGCGTAGGCGGGAACTCATATGCGAATCGGCATCGTCAACGACATGCGGGCGGCCTGCGAAGCCCTGCGGCGCGTGGTCGACAGCCTCCCCGACCACCAGGTGGTCTGGACCGCCGGCGACGGAGTCGAGGCGGTCGCCATGGCGAAGCGCGACCGCCCCGACCTGATTCTCATGGACCTGCTCATGCCCCACATGGACGGCTCGCAGGCGACGCGGCAGATCATGGCCACGACTCCCTGTGCGATCCTCGTCGTGACGGCGACGGTGAGCGGCAACATCTCGCTCGTCTACGACGCGATGGGCCACGGCGCGCTCGATGCCGTCGATACACCGATGCTCGGTCCGGCCGGCGAGGTGAGCGGTGCGGGCGCCCTCATCGAGAAGATCGGGGTGATCGCCAAACTGGTGGGCGCGACGGGGGATCCCCGTCGCACGCAGCGGCCGACTGCCGGCGCGACCCCGCCCCGGCTGCTCGTGATCGGCGCCTCGACGGGCGGGCCCAAGGCCGTCTCCGACCTGCTCGGTCCGCTGCCGCACGATTGGAACGTGGCGGTGATCATCGTCCAGCACGTCGACGTGGCCTTCGCGCCGGGGCTGGCGAAGTGGCTCGGCGACCGCACTGGCCGGTCAGTCCGCGTGATCGAGCACGGCCAACAGCCGCTGGCCGGTGACGTGCTGGTCGCCGGCACCAACGACCACCTCGTGCTCTCGGCCTCCCGAACCCTCGAATACCGGGCCGAGCCCCGCGAGATCTTCTTCCGACCCAGCGTGGATGTGTTCTTCGAGAGCGTCGCGAGCCACTGGCCGCTGACGGGCACGGCCGCGCTGCTGACGGGCATGGGACGCGACGGTGCCAAGGGGCTGCACAAGCTGCGAACCAGGGGCTGGCACACGCTCGCGCAGGACGAGGCCTCGAGCATCGTGTTCAGCATGCCGAAGGCGGCGATCGAGGCGGGTGCCGCCTGCGAGGTGCTCGGCATCGGCATGATGGCCCGCGTGATCGCCGCGCGGATGGCTGGCTAGAGCGGATTCGGGATTGCTCTGGCGACGATGCGGCACCTTGGAAGGGGTGGGCGAGGGGTCGGTGAACGCTCGAGGAGCCTTGGGCGGGTCCTCGCCCCGGCGACAATCCGGACGACCGCGGAGCGGCGACCTCTGCCGCCCCCGAGCCGGTGCTCCACGAAACCTGGATGCGGTCTCGCTGCGACTTTTGCGGTCGTCACTATTTTCCGAGAGGAAGGCAGAGGCGAGCCTCGGGAGTGAGGCCTCGTTCGACGCAGCAGGTTGCCGGGAGGGGCTGCCCATGCCCCGGGAGCCGGCGTTGCTGGCCAGCGGAGGCATGGATGCCGCAGCGCAGCCGGCATCGAGCGAACGGAGCCCAGGATGGGCGGAGTGAGCGTCCGGCGACGGGGCATGGGCAGCCCCGACCCTCACGAGGCGTCGCGAGCACCTCCGGGAACCCCGGGCCTTGCCTTCGACTTTGTCACGAAGCCACGGCCGAACGCAGTTGCAAGGAATGCGATCTCGTCTGCACCGCCCCGGGGCCGGATGCTCGGCCAGGCTCACGCCCCCGCATCCTCAAGGAACCGGCGGACTGGATTCGATCAGGTGCATCACCCGGAGAACCGTGGCCTCATCATGGCCCGGGCAGCCGACGACCTGGACTCCCACGGGCAGGCCGCGGCTGCCGCGGTCGGTCGCCGCGGCGGCCCGGAGGACGGGGTCGAGGCTCCAGCAGCGTCCCCGTTCCTCGTCGGCCCGCACGCGTGTCACCGGCACCGCGCCGGCCGGAAGGTCGAGGAGGTTGGCGAACAGGCACGGCATGGCCGCGAGCACGAGCTGGGCCGCGGTGCCATGACGCAGTGCCGGCACGGACGACACGGGACAGACGACCGCGTCACAGCCGGCCACGGTCGCGGCGAAACGGGCGGCGATCTCGTCGCGGGCGGCGACGATCGCGGCGAACTCGGCGGAGGTCCGCGGTCCGGTCCTCAACACACCCTCGGCCTCGATGCCCCTGCCGAACAGCCTGACGACCGCCGCGACGACCGGACGCCAACGACGCGGCAACCCGGCGATGGCCAGCAGCCTGCGAACGCCCGGCATCGGCCGGGAGCCGGTGAACAAGCTCCGCACATCGGCCCCGCCGTCGGCGGCGAGGATCGCGAAGTGCAGCCAGGCCGCCTCGACGGCCAGGTCGGGGTCGAGTCGCACGGTCGAGATTCCCTGCCGCGACAGCCGCTCCACCGCTTCATGCACGCCCCTGCGGATCGCCGGCGAGGCCGGGATCGTTCCGGAATCATCCCACCAGCCGACACGTCGGGGCGCGACTGCGGTGAGCGGCACCCGGGCCGCAACGAGCGCGAGTTCCGCGTCGCCGACCGTCCGCGCGAGAAAGCCGGCCCGCGGACGCACGACCGTGAGGTGCGGCATCGTGTCGCGGGCGCCGCCGTCGCCGAGGGCCACGGTCCTCGGCATGATGGCGACGATTCCACAGGCATGAGCCGGCTGCCGCAGGCTGCCCGCGAGATCGGTGCCCACCGCGAGCGTCGCGATCCCGGCGGCGACCAGCGCCGCATCGCCGCCACTGGATCCCCCCGGACCACGATCCGGATCGAAAGGGTGAAGCGTACGCCCCCAGACGGGATTGGCCGTCTCGTGCAGATACAACGCCTGCGGGACGTTTCCCTTGCCGATCACGACCGCCCCCGCCGCCCGCATCCGCTCCACGATCGGGGCATCGTGGTCGTCTGCCAACCGCCGTGTCGCCGGGATACCCAGCGTGGTCAGAAGCCCCCGCACGGGAAAACATTCCTTCACGCTCACCGGCACTCCGGCGAGCACCGCAGATGCCGGCAACCCGGTGGCAACCCGCCCGTCGATCGCGGCGGCCTCGTTCGCCGCCTCCACGTGGCGATCCTGAACGAGCGCGTTGAGCCGGCGGCCGATGGCCCGCTGGCGGGCGCTGCTGGCCGCCAGCACATCGGCCGCCCTGATCCTTCCGGCCGCGATCCCGCTCGCGGTGACTGCGGCCGATGGCGGCCCGTCGATCACGGCGCGGACTGACCGAACGGATCTGAGCCGGCGGGTGCGCCGGCCGTGGCCGACCGCAGGTCCGACGCCCAGACAACGTCGCCGTCCATGGCCAGACCGGTGATCAGAATCAAATCACCCGGCAGGGCGGCCGGTTCGGCCCGGGAAATCACCGCGAGTTCGCGTGCCCCCCCTCCTGCCTCGACGATCGAGACCCGCGAACTCCAGTACGGTCCCACCTGGCGTGAACCGGCGAACGTCGCGGGCATCACCACGCCGTCGCCTCCCCGCTTCGAATACGCCAGCCAGTTCCGCGTGAGGCGGGCAAGATCGTCGAGCAGAACGGGGTCGGCAAGGATCGCCGCATGCAGTTCGGCGACCTTGTCGGGGGTCGCCGTCAGTGGCCTCCCGCTGTCGGCGGCCACGTGCTCGAGCATCGCGAATTCCTGGGCGACACGAGCCAGTTGCTTGTACCAGCCGACGAGCCGCCCGGTGCGGGGGGAACCTGCGGGATCGGCACCGGACTTCACGACGTCGAGCGTGGCGGTCGCATCGGCCACCGCCTGTTCGAGCCCCGAGAGATCGAGCGGCTCGGGCTCCGGCACGACCGGAAGCGGCGGCGTCTGCGGCTCCACCGCCGCCGGCTTCTGGAGCAGATCGTCGAGTCCGTCCCCTGCGGCGAGGTCGTCAGTCGCCGCGGCATCACCCGCGGCCGGTTCCTCGACCGCGGTGGGCTCCGGGGAAACCGCATCGACCGCGGCCAGGGACTCATCCATCCTCGGCAGATCGTCGAGCGTCGGTCCCGTCGTCGGGCCGGGCTCGTTGCCGACGTTCCTCACGCCACCCGGCTGAAACTTCTGCGGCAGCAGAAACGCGACCGACTCCGGCACGTGCTTCGTGACCTTGAAGGGGTCTTTCTGGAATCCCCAGATCAGGATCCCCAACGTGACCGGAATCGCCATGGCGCCGCCCATGACGATACCGAAGAGCTGCCCGAGGGGGCTCTTCTTGCGGGGCCTTGGCTTCTCGCGTGACTTCGCCGCGGGGCCGACTGCCGCAACAGCCGCACCACCGGCGACCACTGCCGCGGCCGGACCGAAATCGAGCGGCGGAGCTTGTTCGGTGGAATCATCCTCGGGGAGGGGGCTTTCGGTAAACCCGATCGCGATCGTCTCGATGGACTCGGACGATTCATCTTCGGCCATGGCGTTGAACGGATCGATGCTGCTCGGAGAATGAACACCCGATTCGCCCGTCCCGATCTCGATCGATGAAAAACCGGCCGCAACGTCGTCGTCGCCCGTGCTGCCGGTCTCGGCAGGCTCGTCCGGCGTGAATACCGACAGCGGCTGCCCGCCGGTCGGCTCGTCGGCAATATCGTCGAGCCACGACGCCGCGAGGTCGTCATCGGCCGCAGCCTCCGCTGACGCGGGTTGGCCGGTTTCCTCGAGGGCTCCGCCCGCGGGCTGGGGGTCAAGCTCTTCGATGAACGCGTCGAGGGCGGGCGCCGGATCCGACTCCAGATCGGCCCACGGGTCGAATCCTTCGTCCTTGTCCTTGTCGTCGTCAGCCATCGCACACCCTCCCAACGAAACATGAAAGAACGAACGGCCCGGTGACCCGGGGCCCGCACGCTCACATGCAGCGGGCTTTCCCAGCCGGGACGCCAGAAGCGGCGAGCCCAGAGTGTACCAACGGAAATTGACCCGGTCGCCCCCGTCCGCCCCCCCGTCCGCGAGCGGGAAACGGGGGATTGAGCGGGCCCTTGGAGCGACTCGATCGCCGCTGGATGCGGCGGCTCGCCACTCAGGAGCCCCCGGGCGCCTCCCGACTCAAATTCCTGGAACTTGCTTCGCGCTGCTCCGCGGCCGCAGCCCCGGGGACGGCTTGCTCCACGGGCGGCCTGCGGAGACCGTGGCCCCCCCCATATCGCTCCCAGAGGCTCTCCACGAGCCAGTCCGAGGTCACCCGGCCCCCCGTGGCCCGCTCCACGAGCGGGTCGGATTCGAGGATGCGCCCCGCCGCATGCACCTCCTCACGGAGCCACGTGAGCAACGTCTGGAAACGGCCCGCGGCAAAATCGTCGTCGAGGCCGGTAAACCGCCGGCGCGCCGAGGCCATGAGTTGCGCGGCATGGATGTTGCCGAGGGTGTAGGTCGGAAAATAGCCGATCAGTCCGGCGCTCCAGTGGATGTCCTGAAGAACCCCGTGGGCGTCGTCGGGCGGCCGCATGCCGAAGTCCTTCTCGAAGCGTTCATTCCAGGCTGCCGGCAGGTCGGCCACGGCGAGATCGCCCTGGATGACCGCGCGTTCGAGGTCGAACCGCATCATCACATGCAGGTTGTACGTGACCTCGTCGGCCTCGACGCGAATGAACGACGGGCGGACAACCAGCAGCGCCTCGTGTACGGTGGCCACGTCGGCAGCGCCGAGGGCCGTCGGAAAAGCGGCGCGGGCGATGGGAAGGCACCACTCCCAGAACGGCCTCGAGCGTCCGACCATGTTCTCCCAGAGTCGCGACTGCGACTCATGGACACCGAGCGATGCCGCCTCGCCGGGCGGCAGGCCATACCATTCACGCCGCAGCCCCTGCTCGTAGAGGCCGTGACCGGCCTCGTGCAGCACGCCGAAGAGGGCCGTCGGCAGCGACCGCTCGTTCCACCGGGTCGTGATCCGGCAGTCGTCCGGTCCGAGCGTCGTGCAGAACGGATGCGCGGTGGTGTCGAGCCTGCCGCGGTCGAAGTCAAACCCGATCCGCGTGGCCACCTCGCGCACGAACTGCCGCTGGGCATCGACGGGATATTTTTCCGCGGTGAACACCCGGTCGTCCGGCTGTGTCGAGGATTCACGACATGCCCGGAGAAGCGGCACGATCGCCCCCCGGAGCGGCTCGAACCGCGCGGCCACGTCGCGCCACCGACCGCCCGGCTCGTAGTCGTCCATGAGCGCGTCGTAGCGGTCGAGGTCGGGCCGCTGACAGTCGGCCTGTTCCCGCTTGAGGGCGAACATGCGGTCGAGCCAGGGCTCAAGCATCCGCCACGACGATTCGGCCCGGGCGGCGATCCAGGCCTGCTGGGCCTCCACGCCCGTGCGGGCAAGCTCCTCCACGAGTCGGGACGGCAGCCTGGTCTGTTTCTCGAAATCTTTGGCGAGCAGCCGGATGGTCGCCTGCTCCTCGGGCGAACCGCCCGTGGCCAACGGCCCCGCTGCCAGGGCGTGCAGCCGCTCCCCCTGGGCGGCATCGGTGCGGAGCCGATGGACGATCGTCGCCATCGCCGCCGTCTGCTCGGCCCGATGCCCGGCCGCGGCCCGCGGCAGCATCGTCTGCTCGTCCCAGCCCAGCACGGCCTCCACGCTCGCCAGCACCGCGACGCGGCGGGCATGGGCACAGGTTGCGGCAAACAAGCCGTCGTCCGGCGCGGGATTCGTACGGCTCGCGATCGGGTCTGTCATGGGAGGAAGTATGATCGGTGCCGCCCGCGGACGGCAAACTTCCGCGACAACGATGGCATCCTTCCCGGAGGGACTTCACCATGCTCGACTCGCTCGTCATCGCGCCCCACCCGGACGACGCGGAACTGGGCATGGGGGGCACGATCGCGGTCATGCTCGCCCAGGGATTGTCGGTGGGCATTCTCGACCTCACCGACGGCGAGCCGACGCCGCTCGGCTCGGTCGAGATCAGGGCCCGGGAAACGGCGGCCGCATCCGCAGCCCTCGGCATCCGCTGGCGGGAAAACCTCGGCCTGCCGAACCGCCGGCTCCGGGCCACGCTTGCGGCCCGCGCCGCGTTGGCGGGCGTGATCCGCAGAACACGACCCCGCTGGCTCTTCGCCCCGCACTGGGTCGACGCCCACCCCGATCATGTCGCCGCCACACGGCTCGTGGAGGCCGCGCGATTCTGGGCAAAGCTCACGAAGTGCGACCTGCCCGGAGAGCCCTGGCATCCCGAGCGGATTTATCATTACGGCTGCGTCCACCTGAAAGCCGTCCGGCGGCCGGCCTTTGTGGTCGACATCTCGACCACCCGCGACCTCAAAAGCCGCAGCCTCGCTTGCTACGCCAGCCAGTTCCCCCAACCTCCCGGCAAGCCCGGGGTGCTCGACCGCGTGGCGGCGGCCGACGCCTGGTGGGGGTCGATGATCGGCACGGCTCACGGGGAGCCCTTCTGGTCGCGGGAGCCGATCGCGATCAGCAACTTCTCCGGCATCTTCTGATTCCGGGCTCGATCCCGGCTGCTTCGGTCCTCTCGTCTCCCTCGTCCGCACAGCCTTCCCAGAGTCTTGCGGGCGGAGCCGCCGGGGCCCGGGATGCCGGGGTGGTTGGCCCGATCGCGAAAAGTTGGGGAGGGCGTCGGGGAAGGTTGCTGCCGACGAAACGGCGCGGCCGATACCAGAAACAGGCTGCGCTTCGCGGCCACGGCGTTCGCTCGGGGACTCGCAATGGCTTCTCGCGACATCAACGTGATCGCGCTCGTCAAGGGTGGCGAACGCTATGTGTTCCTCTACGACGACGAGAGTCGCGATCAGGCGATCGAGGCATTGGCCCGACACGCCGCCAATCCCGACCTGAGCTTCTCGTGGTACGACGCCTCGGTTCTCGGCCAGAAGGTCAGGCAAAACACCCCCCGGCCGCGCCGGCTGCGGTTCGTGCCGCGGGCCGATCGCCCCGCCTGAGCGGATGGCCCGTCAGCCCATGGCTCCGCTTGGCGTGTCACGGCCCGACTTCCCGACCGCCATCGAGCGGTTCCTGCGGTACATGGGTTCCGAGCGGGGCGGCTCCCCACTTACGGTGAAGAGCTACCGGGAGGATCTTCTCCAGCTCGAGGAGTTTCTCGGCTCAGCGGGCTGCCGCTCACCCGAAGAAGCCTCGAGCGTGATCCTGCGGCGGTTTGCCGGCGGCCTGCATGCCGCCGGCTACGCTCCCTCCACGGTCGCCCGCAAACTCGCGAGCATGCGGAGCTTCTACGCGTTCGGCCAGCGGGAAGGGTGGGTCAGATCCAATCCCGCCAAGCCGCTCCGCAGCCCGCGTCGGCCCCGCAAGCTGCCGAAGTTTCTGACCGGGGACGAGATCGGGCAGCTGCTCGCGGCACCCAAGCCGGGCCAGGCCGGCGGACTCCGCGACCGCGCGATCCTGGAACTCATGTACTCGTCCGGCTGCCGCGTCCGCGAACTCGTCGGCATCGATGACGCCGACCTCGACCTCCGCAACGCGACCGTCCGGATCCGCGGCAAGGGACGACGCGAGCGACTCGGCATCGTGGGCTCCCACGCCCAGGCGGCCCTCCGGGCCTGGCTCGCCGCCCGCACACCGCCCGTCGGCGCGACACGAACGGCCGCCCGCCCGCTGTTCACCAACAAGTTCGGCGGCCGACTCTCGGTGCGGGGCGTGGGCCGCCTGCTCGAGAAGCACCTGCTCGTGGCCGGCCTGACCCGCAAGGCGAGCCCCCACACGCTGCGTCACAGTTTTGCGACCCACCTGCTCGATGCGGGAGCCGATATCCGCAGTGTGCAGGAGCTCCTGGGACACAAGAGCCTCGTGACCACGCAGATCTACACCCACGTGACCACGACGCGTCTTCTCGACGCCTTCGACAAGGCTCACCCGCGAGCCCGCTGAGCCTCGCGGGCTGGGTTCGTCGAGCCTCCCGGCATCAGGATCGCCCGCGGCTCATGGCCGGCAGACCGTGGAACAGATCCGCCCGAGCAGGATCCAAGCAACCCCGACCGGTGGCCCGGGCGTTTCAACGGTCGATCCGTGGACAATCGTCAGGGATGACTTTGTCCACGGAACGTCAGACGAGTCCGCGTCGAACGGCCCAGACTGCGGCCTGCGTGCGATCGCTGACGGCGATCTTCCGCAGGATGTTCTGCACGTGCTCCTTCACCGTCTCAACGCTGATGGTCAGAGACTGGGCGATCTCCTTGTTGGAGAGCCCGAGCGCCATGTGACGGAGCACCTGGGTCTCCCGCTGCGTGAGCGGAATGTCGGGATCGGCCGTGGCCACGCGGTTGGCCATCGTCGTGGCCACCCGGCGGAGTTCACCGGCCCGCATCGGCAACTGGCCGGCGGCGGCACCGGTGATCGAGTTGATCAGTTCACCCCGGGTGCAACCCTTGAGCATGTAGTCGTGGGCACCGGCGGCCACCGCCCGCGCGACGTAGGTGGGGTTGTCGAAGGTGGAGAGCATCACGCAGCGGACGCCCGGCATGTCGGCCCGGATCTTCTCCAGCGCCGTAAGACCGTCCTTGCCCTGCATGCGGATGTCGAGAAGCACGACGTCGGGCTTCATCTTCTTGGTCAGTTTCACGGCCTCGTCGCCGCTCGACGCCTCGCCCACGATCTTCACTTCGGATCCGGACAAGAGGCTCACAAGCCCCCTTCTCACCACTTCGTGGTCGTCCGCAATCACCACCTTGATCGCCATAACGTCACAACCTTCCGCGACTCGTCGTCGCCTTGCATTCCGCATCGATCATGCGTGGTGACCGCCACGACGGCGGCTCACGCTCCGACCATGGTTCCGGGGCTCAATAAAGAGGCCCGCGGCCCGTTCAGTCGCTTAAACCATCTGCCTGAAGCCGGTAACCCTACCATTTTCAAAAAAATGGATTCAAGGGCCAAAGCCATCTGCGGCCCCCGAAAACGGTCTCCGACAACCAGACTTCCAAATGGAGTCTACCGAAATGGCGGGGTCCATGAACCCTTCATCTGAGCGACACCCTCATGGGCGGAAGGATCAGGCAAGTCTCGTACGCATGCGTTCGAGCAGCCCCGAGGCCCCCCCCGACAGGAGTTGCGCGGCCACGGACGCACCAACGAGTTCGGCGGTGGCCAGGGGGGACACTGCCTCGTCATCGAGTTTGGCGGGCGGAAAGGCGACGGAATCCTCCGCAGTTATCCGCTCCACGCCGCCGGCATCATCGATGGCCAGCACGCAACCTCCGAGCGTCAGACGGCCACCCGACACATGGGCCCAGCCCCCGATCGGTGCCAGGCAGCCACCGGCAAGTTCGGCCAGCATCCGCCGCTCCGCGACGACGGCGGCGTGCGTCGCCATGTCGTCCAGCGGGCGGATCGCACCGCGGGTGCGGTCGTCCCCGATTCGGACCTGGATCCCGAGCGCACCCTGGGACACCGCCGGCCAGAATACCGGTGGCCGCAGCAGTTGCGTGATCCGGTCCGCGAGACCGAGCCGCTCGAGTCCGGCCGCGGCGAGGATCAGGGCGTCGTAGTCTCCGGCGTCGAGCTTCCTCAGCCGGGTATCGACGTTGCCACGGAGGGGTGCGACGGCCAGATCCGCGCGGATGGCCTTCACCTGGGCGACGCGGCGGATGCTCGACGTGCCCACGACGGCGCCCGGCGGCAGTTCCTCGAGCGTCGCGGCCGTCCGCCCCACGACCGCATCGAAGGGAGTCGCCCGGTCCGGCACGCACGCCAGCACGAGCCCCGGCGTCGCGGCGGTCGGCATGTCCTTGAGGCTGTGCACGGCGAGGTCGATGCGACCTTCGAGCAGGGCCTGCTCGAGTTCGCGTACGAACACCCCGTCGCCACCGATCCGGGCGATGGGGATGTCGCGACGCGCATCCCCCTTGGTCGAGATCGTCTCCAGAACCACTTCGACGCCGAGCCCCTTCAGCCGCCCGGCCACCCAGCCCGTCTGGGTGGTCGCGAGCAGGCTCGCGCGGGTGCCGATGCGGATGGGAGTGAGGGCATGCATCTGTGCGGCCGCAAAACGCGGCATCCTCAGCTTTCGGAATCGACGGCGGCCGCACGATCGGCCCGGGCCACCACGGCAGCGTAGACGGCGGAGGCTCCGGCCTCCAGCAGGGCCTCACGACAGCCGGCCAGCGTCGAGCCCGTCGTGGTCACGTCGTCCACCACCAGCACCCGGGAGCCCGGCAGCCGTCCGACCGCCCGAAAGGCCCCGTTGAGGTTTGCGGGCCGCTCTTCAAACGGCAGCTCGTTCTGCATGAGCGTGTTTCGGATTCGTTTCACGGCGCTTCGGCAGGGCAGGCCGAGGCCCGTCGCCACGCCCCGCGCGATCTCGTGTGCGGCGCTCGTCCCGCGCGACGCCCGGCGGAGCCAGTGCATCGGCACGGGCACGACCGTGTCGATCCTCCAACTCTCGAACAGTTCACGGTGCTTCCGCACGAGCAGCGAAGCCAGCCCGGCCGCGACGCCTTCCCCTGCGGGCCGCTTCGCCCGCAGCACGACGTCGCGGATGTCATCGGCATAGGGTGCGAGCACCGCCAGACCATCCCACGCCACACGGCGTCCCCGGCACCGCCGACAGCCCGAGGAGCCCGGCAGCGGCTCGCCGCAGCGCTGGCAACGCGGCATGTCCCTCGACAGCAAGGCCGCACAGGCCTCACAGGCCACCACGCCACGGCGGGCCGGCGACGGCTCCACGTCGGCGGAGCAGAAGACGCACCGTGGCGGGCACAGCAGGTCGAGAATCGTCCCGATTCCAGGCAGGTCCGTCCAAGCCATCCACGGGGTTTTCCCAGATTGACGGTCCAGCCCGCGCTCCGTACCCTCCGCCCCGAGAAAGCGGACGGCACTGGCGGGAAACGCCCATTGTCCGCCAGCCACCGGCCCCGTCAATCGCCCATGCTGATCGACCGCTACATCGGCCGCGCCCAACTGCACGCGTTCGTCGTCGTGTTCGTGAGCCTGGCCGGCCTCTATTTCGTGTTCGATGCGTTCACGAACATGGAGGAGTTTCTGTCCCATGCCGCCGAGACGGGCAGCCTCGCCAAGGTGCTGGCGTCCTATTACAGCTGCAGGCTCATCTGGTTTTTCGATGCGACGAGCCCGGTGATCTCCCTGGCCAGCGCGATGTTCGCGCTGTCGTGGCTCGAACGGCACAACGAACTCACCGCCCTGCTCGCGGCCGGAGTCACGCGGTGGCGACTCGCCCGTCCGGTGATCGTGTTTTCGGCGGTCGTGGCGCTCGTCGCCGCGGGCAACCGCGAACTCCTCCTGCCGCGCATCCGCGAGGCGTTTGCCCGGAACGCACAGGACCTGAGGGGCCGGATCGTCCAGCCCTTCGAGCCGCGGTACGACAACCAGACGGAGATCCTCTTCCGTGGCCGCGGAGGCCAGGCGGAAGGTCAGCGGATCGACCAGCCGAGTCTGTTGATGCCCCCGCAGCTCGGCAACTACGGCTCGCAGATCACGGCCGCCGAGGCGTTCTGGAAACCTGCCACCGGTGACCGTCCCGCGGGCTACCTGCTCCGGGACGTGCGCGAGCCGGCCGACATCGACGGCCTTCCGACGCTCGAATCGGACGGCCGTCCGGTGGTGCTGACCCGGTCGGCGGCGGCCTGGCTCCAGCCGCGGGAATGCTATGTCGTGAGCGACGTCACCTTCGAACAGCTCATGGGGTCGCAGAACTGGAGCCAGTATTCGTCGACGATCGAACTGGTGCGGGCGGTCCGCAATCCGAGCCTCGGGGTCGGCGCCGACATCCCGCTGCGGATTCACGCCCGATTCATGGCCCCTTTGCTCGACATGGGGCTGGTCATGCTCGGGATTCCCCTGGTGCTGGGCCCCAGCCGGAGGGGCGTGTTCGTGGCGGTCGGCCTCTGCGTGGCGATGACCGTCATCTTCTTCCTCACCGTGCTCGGCTCGCATGCGCTGGTGATCGGCGACGCATTTTCCGCCTCCGTGGGGGCATGGATGCCGCTGCTCATCCTCGCCCCGCTGGCGGCGTGGCGGGCACAACCCATGTGGCAGTGACCGCGACGCTTCCCACAGGGATGCCGCGGCGATCCTACGGCACCTCGGCGGCGGGCTTCTCTTCCACCGACGGGATGATCGCGACCGTTCTGGCGATCAGTTCGACGAGTTCCGCGGGGGGCAGTTCGAGCGAGCCGACGACGGCCTCAGCCGCCCGCAGCGCGATCACGACGCAGAACTCCTGCTTCGGATCGGCCGAGACCCAGATCTCGCATGCCCCGTCCCACTTCTTTTGCTCCACATTCCCCGCGGTGAAGATCTCGAACTCCTGATTCCCCCGCAGCGACAGGACGTCCCATACGGCCGGCCCTCCGGCGACAGCGGCCACGGCCCGCCCCCGTTGCCAGTCGGCCTTGGGAAACTCCTCGTCTGCACGGATCTGCTCGAGAATCTCCCGTTCGATCTCGCCGTGCCTCCGCAGCCCGGCAGCCACCACGCCCACCGTCACCACGACGGAAATCTCGCTGCCGCCCGCCTTGAGTCGCACCTCCCGCGCCTGGTCGAAGCCGGGAAAATTCCTGAGAAACGGCGGCTTCGCGCGGAGTTCCATGCTGTCGTCTTCGCGCATGCGACCAAACTGCTTCGGCAGCCGCATCTGCACGCGACCGGCGGCCGCTTCGTCGGGCACCACGGCGAGAGGCGCGAAAACCGCGGCCTCGCGGTAGGCGGCGAGGCTCACGGCGTAATCGGTGTCGTATCGTCCGGCGAAACAGCCGGCGAGGGACGCCACGCAAGCGAGGATCAGCAGGCGATGCACGGGGAGCATGGTTGATGGCCGTCGCGGGAGGGGCATGGCATCGGGCATTCGGGCCGATGGTGACGATTGTGTGGAATTTGGCGGCGGGTCAAGCCGCCGGCAAAAACCCCGCCACCTCCCGAAAGTGCCTGTGCCGCAAGCCCTTCGGCATCCTCTTCTTCTCGCCAAACCTTTTTTCTCCACCCCGACAGCCCTCCCTGCCGAAATGAATGGTGCGAACGGGAGTTTGCTCGACAGCGCGGCAGGCCGCCAGTTTTCGTCCCGGCAGCCAGTTTTCGTCCCGGCAATGGAGTGCCCAGTCATGCGGATCAACACCAGCAGATTCGGTCGCATCGACGTCGATGCTGCCGACATCCTCCGGTTTCCCAGCGGCCTGCCCGGCCTCGAGGATTGTCGCGAGTGGGCCCTGCTCGCCGACTCCTCGAACGACGCCCTCGGCTGGCTCCAGAGCACGACCCGCGTGGATGTCGCGCTGGCGGTCGTGAGCCCCCGGCGTTTCGTGCCGGAATATCAGGTGCGGATCCCCCGCAGCGAGCTGAGTCCGCTCTCGATCGACGACATGCGGCAGGCGCAGGTGGTCGTCATCGTCGGACAAAACGGCAGAGGCCTCACACTCAATCTCAAAGCGCCGATCGTCATCAACCTTGAAGGCCGCACGGGCCGTCAAGTCATTGCGAGCGGCGAGCTCCCGATGCAATACGAACTGTCCCTCGAACGACCTCCACTCAAAAAGAGTGCATAATCATGAGTGGCTGGCGGCACCGGATTGCCACCTCCACGACGGATCAGGAAGGAACCAGCGATGCTCGTGCTCTCCAGACAACGTGACGAAAGCAT
Source organism: Planctomycetaceae bacterium (assembly GCA_005789975.1). The sequence continues at coordinate 4,798 of SXWC01000137.1, read as the reverse complement.
CATGATCGGCGACAACATCGTCGTCACGATCGTGGATATCCGGGGAGACAAAGTCCGCCTCGGGATCAACGCACCGTCCGAGATTCCCGTCCATCGCCAGGAGGTCTACGAGGCCATCCAGCGGGAGAACCTGCGGGCCTCGCGGCTCGAGCCGGGCGACACCCAGGACATCGGCAAGTACGCCAGCCGCAGCCCATCCCGACCCGGCGACGCCCCGCGGCCCCGATGACCGACCGGGACGCGGCTGTCTCCGCCGGCGGCGGGCCAGCCGGCCGCATGCCGGCCGCTTGGTTCACGGGCTGAAATACGGCGGGTGATTCCCGGCCTTCCACTTGATGTTGCAGCCGAGGCTTGGAATCTGGTCGGCCAACGGCGGCTGGCCTGCGAGCAGGGCGTCGATCGCGGCGCGGAGATCCTTGCCCGTGACGGGCGTTTCGCCGCCCGGCCTGCTTGGATCGAGCTGTCCGCGGTACACGAGCTTTCGCGCCGCGTCGAAGAGGTAGAAGTCGGGCGTGCAGGCGGCATGATAGGCCTTTGCCACCTCCTGCGTTTCGTCGTAGAGATAAGGAAACTGGTAGCCGCGGTCCTCCGCCTCGCGAACCATTTGTTCGGGCGAGTCGGCCGGGTGGGCCGAGACGTCGTTGGAGCTGATGGCGACGAAGCCGACGCCGCGGGACATGGACTCGCGGCCGAGTTGGGCGAGGTGATCGGCCACGTGCTTGACGAAGGGGCAGTGGTTGCAGATGAACGCCACCACCGTGCCTCGGGGCCCGGCGACGCCGGTGTAGTCCACCATCCGGCCGTCCACGCTGGGAAGTTCGAAGTCGGGGGCGATCGTGCCGAGTGGCAACATCGTGCTGGGGGTGCGGACCATGACGGGTTCCTTTGGGGGGAGCGGCGCAATCTTACGCCATCCCGTTCCCGGGCCGAAACGACCGCCGCCGATCGCCCTCATGCCGTCCCGGGGCCCGCTTCACCCGAAAACACGGCGGGCATTGGCCGTCGTCGCCGCGGCGAACAGGTCGAGCGGCTCGCCGCGGGCCAGCGCCAGGCAGCGGGCCGTGTGGACCACGTTGGCCGGTTCGTTCCGCTTGCCCCGCAGCGGCTCCGGCGCAAGAAACGGGCTGTCGGTCTCGATGAGCAGGCGGTCGAGCGGCACGAGCTTGGCCACCTCGCGGAGCGCGGCCGATGAGCGAAAGGTCACCATGCCCGCAAACCCGAGGTGGCAGCCGAGCGCGACCGCTTCGGCCGCCTCGTCCGCGGTGCCGGTGAAGGCGTGCAGCACGGGCCGCAACGGCCCGCGGGCGACCGCCTCCCGGAGCATGTCGAGCGTGTCGCGGATGCTCTCCCGGGTGTGGATCACGACGGGAAGCGCGTGCCGTTGCGCGAGCCGGAGATGGCGGTCGAAAAAATCCCGCTGGAGTTCCGGCGGGGCCGTCGTGCGATACCAGTCGAGTCCGGTCTCACCGACCGCGGCCACACGGCCCGAGGCGACGAGCCGCTCGACGCGTTCCCATTCGCCGGGTTCGGCCTCCGCGACGTCGTTGGGATGAATCCCCGCCGCGGCAACCACGCCAGGCTCCCGGCCGGCCAGTTCCGCGGCCGCCTCGCTGTCGGCCGCCCGGGTGCCGATCACCGTCATTCGAGTCACACCGGCGGCCCGCGCCCGCGCGAGCACGTCGGACAGCTCGCTCCCGAAACGCATCGGGTCGAGGTGACAGTGGCTGTCGTAGAAGTCCATGGGCTCAGGAGGTCGCCGAAGCGGCGGCCGATCCCGGGCCGGACGTGCCGGAAAGGCCGGCCTTCAGCTTCGCGGAGAGCTGTTCGAACACGTCGCGATGCTGCCGGATCGACAGCTTGGCATCCGTGATGAGATCGGCAGCGGCGGCATCGGCCTCGGCAAGGCCGGCGAGGGCTTCGAGTTCGGCGAGCTGCCGCGTGAGGCCGGCGATCAGCCGCGGCAGGAGGGAGCGAAGGTCGACGTCGTGGAGGCCCGTGAACGAGAGCGGATAGCCCGGTCGGGGCGGAGTCGCCACCTCACGGTCCCGGAGAATTCCGGAGCCTCGATCGACGATGCCGCGGAGATCATCCACGGCGTCGGCAATCGCCAGCTTGATCGACTCGTCGCCTGGATAGGACCAGATCCCCGAGTCGGCCAGGTACATGAGCACCGACGACTGGATCGGGGCGAGGAGGCGGCAGAGGGGATCGTTGGCGGCCATGATGCGATTGTTCCGTTCCTACGACGCAAACGTTCCGGCCAACTGGGCGTAGGCGTAGAGCCCCGACCAGAAGAGGCCGAGCACCACGACCGGCACCACCACCGCCGTGACGAGCGCGCCCGGCAGCCAGACAGGGGCGGGGGCCGCAAACCGGTCTTCCGGAGGCGGATCGAACGTCATCACCTTGAGCACGCGGAGATAGTAGAAGAGGCTGATCACGGTGTTGATACCGCCGATGACGAGCAGCACCAGCATCAGCGGCCGCTCGATCCCCTTCGTGATCGCCTCGACGAGCGAGGAGAACACGAGGAACTTGGAGATGAAACCGGCGAGGGGGGGGAGTCCGATCAGGCTGACGAGCACCGCCCCCGCGGCCACCACCATGCCCGGGTTCGTCCGGATGAGGCCCGCGTAGGAGGCGATCTCCTCGCTCCGCAACCGGTTGCGCAGCACGGCCACGATCGCGAAGGCACCGAGGTTCATGAAGAGGTAGGTGCCGAGGTAGAAGGTGAGCGCCGTGACCGCCTTGCGGCAACCTTCGGGGTCCGTGCCGAGCATGGCAACGGCCGCCGCAGTACCCATGAGCAGATAGCCGGCGTGCGCGATCGTCGAATAGGCGAGCATCCGCTTCATGTTGGTCTGACCATACGCACCGAGGTTGCCGAGGGTGCAGGTCAAGGCGGCCATGAAGCCGATCAGGCACACGGAGAAATGCCGGACGTCCGCCAGGCCCGCAGCCGCCGGACCGACGGCATCGGCGAGCCAGCCGAGACCGAAGGCGACCCGCAGGGCCAATGCCACCGCGGCCGCCTTGCTCGCCACGGAAAGAAACGCACCCACCTCGGCGGCGGCCCCCTCGAACACGTCGGGACACCAGAAATGGAACGGCACCGCGGAAAGCTTGAAGGCCAGGCCCACGGCCAGCATCAAGCCGCCGAGGGCGAGCACCATGATCGGACCCGCGGAATCCGCGCGATAAAAACTGTCGGTTCCCTCGCCCACGATCTGGCCGAGCTCGGCGGCCATGCTGGGCAAATGGCAGGTGCCGAGCACGCCCGCGAGCAGGCTGATGCCGTAGAGCATCACCCCCGCGGCACCCGCGCCGTACACGGCATATTTGAGGGCGGCCTCGGAGCTCGCCTTGCGGCCCTTGAGCATGCCGGCCAGCGCGTAGGAAGGAACGCTCGCCATCTCGACCGCCATGAAAATCATCAGCAGGTGGTTGGCAGACGCCATCAGGCACATGCCGAGTGACGACCCGAGCACGAGCGTGTAGAAGTCGGCCCCGTCCTCGCGATCCGGGATGCCGGAGATCTTGGTGAACAGGATGTAAAGCACGAGGAAGCCGGCCAGCAGGAACCGGATGTAGGCCGTCAGCGAGTCGAACACCAGCAGGCCGCCGAAGATTTCCCGGGAAGCCGGATGCACCGCCGCCGCGAGCGCCGGCCACGGGGCCCCGGGCAGCCCCCGCAGGTCGCACCAGGCATACCAGAGCGCGAAACCCACGCCGCCGAGCGCGACCAGGGCCGAATCGAGCCATCGCAGCACGGGCAGCATCCTGCACAGCAGAACGAGCACGATCGTCGCCGAGAGGGCGAGCTCTACGCGAAACAGCGGCAGGGACACCTCGAGGGTGTCGTTCAGCGTGCCCGTCAGGAGGGATCCGAGGTCCATGCGTCGATGCTTGGTGGAGGGGTTCTGGTCAGTGATGCGTCAATGAGTCGTCACGTCGGCGGCTGCGGGACCGCCGGCCACCGGCTGGTCCCTCTTGGCCCCGACATCGCGTGTCCAGTCGGCGAGCGTTTCGACCTGGCGATTCACAGACGGGGTGACGTAGTTGAAGATCAACTGCGGGGCGACACCGAACACGATGGCGAGAAACACCAGCGGCGCGGCGATGGCGAGTTCGCGGCCCGTCATCGGCGTCAGGTGATCGCCGTGGGGCCCCTTGTATTCGGCGCCGAGGTAGACCCGCTGGATCGCCCAGAGAATGTAGGCGGCCGTGAGGATCACGGTGAAGGACGAGATCACGGCGAGCGTCCGGCTGTAGTTCCAGCTGGACAGCGTGACGAGCACCTCGCCGATGAAGCCGCAGAGCCCGGGGAGCCCGAGGCCGGCGAAGAACACGGCGACCGCGAGCCCGCTGTAGACCGGCATGCGATTGAAGATCCCGCCGAACTCCTCGAGGTTGCGGTGATGGACACGGTCGTAGAGCACGCCCACCATGAAGAACATGCCCGCCGACGAGATGCCGTGGGCCAGCATCTGGAACGTCGCCCCGTTCACACCCTGGGCCCAGGCATCCCAGCGGAACTCATTGCCCGCCACCGCACTCCAAACGCCGAGGCCCAGCATCACGTAGCCCATGTGGCTGACCGAGCTGTAGGCCACCATCCGCTTGAAGTCCTTCTGGGCGAGCGCGGCGAAGGCTCCGTAGACCATCGACACCACGCCGAGCCCGCACACGAGCCAGGCGAGCGACAGACCGGCACCCGGGCAGATCGGATAGCAGATCCGCAGGATGCCGTAGCCGCCGAGCTTGAGAAGCACGCCGGCCCGGATCATCGATATCGGCG
>SXWC01000136.1 GCA_005789975.1 Planctomycetaceae bacterium | reverse complement strand
GAGCGACCGGCGAGCGTGGTCAAGGAGCTTCTCGAAAACGCGCTCGACGCGTCGCCGGCGCGGATCGACGTCGCCGTCGAGCAGGGCGGGATCGGGCTGGTGCGGGTGGTCGATGACGGCGGCGGAATCGAGGCCGGTGATCTGCCCCTGGCCGTGACCGCCCACGCCACCAGCAAGCTCCGCGTGGCCGAGGATCTCGAGCGGATCGGCACGCTCGGCTTTCGGGGCGAGGCTCTGGCGAGCATCGGCGAGGTGGCGCGGCTCGTGATCCGCTCGCGCACGCCCGACGGCACGGGGGCCACGATCACGGTCGATGGCGGCAGGGTCGGCGAGGTGATGCCCGATGGCTGCGCGGTGGGCACGACCGTCGAGGTTCATCAGCTCTTCGGCAACGTGCCGGCACGGCGGTCCTTTCTCCGCGCCGCCCAGACCGAATGGTCGCATGTCTCCGACACCTTCGTGCGGACGGCGCTGGCCCACCCCGGCGTGGCCTTCTCGCTGTCGCACGGCTCATCCTCGACCGAGAAGAGCCGCCGCGTCCACGATCTCCCGGCCACCGATTCCTGGCGGACGCGGATCGCCGACCTGTTCGGGTCGGCGCTCGCCGACCGGCTGATCGAGGTGGAGGCCGACGACGGCGAGGTGTCGGTGCACGGCTTCGTCGGCCGGCCGGAAGACGACATGGCCAGCACGCGGCTCCAGCATCTCTTCGTCGGCGGTCGCCCGTTTCGGGATCGATCGATTCTGCACGCCGTGCAGGAGGCCTACCGGGGCCTGCTGCTCTCGGGTCGGCAGCCGATCGTGTTTCTGTCGTTCGACCTGCCTCCCGACGCGGTCGACGTCAACGTCCATCCCGCCAAGATGGAGGTGCGGTTCCGCGAGCCCTCGCGGCTCTACCGGCTCGTACTCGCCTCGCTGCGGTCGAGGTTTCTCGCCGGCAACGTCACCACGCGGCTGGAGCCACCGCGGGTCGCGCCACCGCCGGTCGTGCCACCGCCGGTCGTGCCACCGCCGATCGAGGCCGCCCCGGTGCAGATCCGCCTGCCTGACTTCGCCCCCTTTGCGCCACGGGCGACGACCTGGGAATCGCCGCCGCCGCGGCCGGCCGATGCGGCCCGGCCGGCTGCCTGGGAGCGCGACGAAGCGCGTCAGGACACCGTGGTGGACGAACGGGCCGTGCAGATGCACGACCGGTATATCGTCGTGGAGAGCGTTGACGGCATCGAGGTGATCGATCAGCACGCGCTCCACGAACGGCTGCTCTACGAGAAGTTCAAGGCGTCGGTCGAGTCCGGCGGCCTGGAGGTGCAGCCGCTTTTGGTGCCGGAGCGGCTCGATCTCGATCCTGCGGCCCTGGAAATCGTCGGGCAACATGCGGGCACGCTGGAGCGGGCGGGCATGCGGGTCGAGCCATTCGGAGGATCGACGGTGATCGTCACGTCCAAGCCGGCACTCGCGGGCGATGCCCCCGCCGCGGAGCTCGTCCGCGAAGTGCTCGACCGGTTGGCCGCCACGTCGGCGTCCGGAGGTGGCACGGGCATGCTCGTGGACGAGGTCCTGCACGGGCTGGCGTGCCGGGCGGCGATCAAGGCGGGCAACAGGCTCTCGCAGGCCGAGGTGGACGCGCTCGTCCGCGAGCGGCGGATCGTCCGCGAATCGCACCATTGTCCGCACGGTCGCCCGACGTCGCTCACGTTGTCGCGGCAGGACCTCGATCGCCAGTTTCGTCGAACGTGAAGCCCGGGCCGCGCCGCCGGCCAGCAAGGAGACACTTATGATCTGCGTGAGCATCGGCCGCGGGCGTCACCGCCACATGATGGCCGAACACAAGCACCTCTCCGACAACGGCATCCAGCTCGTCGAACTGCGGCTCGATTACATCAACGGCGAGGTGCAGGTGAAGCGGTTGCTCAAGGACCGCCCCTGCCCTGTCGTCGTCACCTGCCGCCGGAAGGCCGACGGCGGCCGCTGGGAGCATTCGGAGGATGCCCGCCTGCGGCTGCTGCGGACGGCGATCGTCGAGGGCGCCGACTACGTCGATCTCGAGGACGACGTGGCGCCGATCGTGCGACGGTACGGGACCACCAAGCGGATCGTGAGCCATCACGACTTCCAGAAGACCCCGGCGGATCTCCCGGAGATCCACGAGCGTCTCGCCGCGATGGACCCCGACATCATCAAGATCGCGACCATGGCGAATCATCCCAGCGACAACCTGCGGATGCTGGAAATGGTGCAGTCGAGCAAGGTGCCCACCGTGGGCGTGTGCATGGGCGATATCGGGGTGCCGACCCGCGTGCTCTGCGGCAGGGCCGGCGCTCCCTTCACGTTCGCCACCTTCAACGAAGACCGGGCCCTGGCTCCCGGCCAAATCGGCTGGCGGCAGATGCGGGAGATCTACCGCTACGACTCGATCAAGCCCACCACGAGCATCTACGGGGTGGTCGCCGATCCCGTCGCGCACAGCTTGAGCCCCGTCGTCCACAACGCGGCGATCGCCGCCGCCGGCATCGACGCGGTCTACCTCCCGTTCCGAGTGCCCGCGGAACAGATCGACGAGTTCCTCGAGACCGCCGGCCGCTGGCCGCTGGCGGGTTTGAGCGTGACGCTGCCCCACAAGGAGGCGGTGCTCCGCCACGCCGTCCACGTGGACGACCTCGCGCGGGCGATCGGCGCCGCCAACACGCTCAGTTTCACCGCCGACGGCGTCACCGCCTCCAACACGGACGCGACGGCCGCCATCGAGAGCCTGATGGCGCAGCTCGAATCCGACGAACAGCCATCCGGAGAAGACGGCCTCGGTGTCAACAAGGCCATCGTGCTGGGGGCCGGCGGTGCCGCCCGCGCCGTGGCATTCGGGCTGAAGCAGCGGGGCATCGAGGTGACGATCGCCTCCCGCACGGTCGAGCGGGCCCGAAAAATCGCCACCGAGGTCGGTTGCAAGGTGGTCGAGTGGTCGGCCCGTCATCGCATGCCGTACGACTGCGTGGTCAACGCCACGCCGGTGGGCATGCATCCCGACGTCGATGTGAGCCCCTACGAGAAGGAGCATCTGCGGCCCTACATGGTCGTCTTCGACACCGTCTACAATCCCGAGAACACGCTGTTGATCAAGGAAGCCCGGAGCGTCGGGTGCCGGGTCGTCACGGGCGTGGACATGTTCGTCCGTCAGGCGGCGATCCAGTTTCGAATCTGGCACGGCACCGAGCCGCCGCATGATTTGATCCGGGAGGCCCTGAAGCGGGCCACGGCCTCGGCGAAGCAGCCGACTTGACGCTCACCGATCCGAGGCACGCTCGTTCCATGTCGAGAATCACGCTGATCGGATACCGAGGCTGCGGGAAGTCATCCGTCGCGGCGTTGCTCGGGCGGCGGCTCGGCATCCCGTGGAGGGACGCCGACGCGGTCCTCGAGGAGCGCGTCGGCCTCTCCATCGCGGACCTCGTGGGGAGTCGTGGCGAGCCGGCGTTCCGGGATCTGGAGGCGTCGCTGCTGGCCGATCTGCTCGACGGGGAGCCGTGTGTGCTGGCGACGGGGGGCGGGGTCGTGCTGCGGCCGGCGAACCGCCAGCTTCTCCGGCAGCGTGGCCGGCCGGTCGTCTGGCTGACGGCGACTGCCGAGGCGGTGCGGGCGCGGCTGGCCGCCGATCCGACGACCGCCGCTCGACGGCCTGCGCTCTCGGGAGCCGATCCGCTCGCCGAGGTGGCCACGGCGCTCCTCGATCGGGAGCCGCTCTATCGGGAGTGCGCCGATGCGGTGTTTGACACGACCGTCGAGCCGCCGGAACGCCTCGCCGATGCGATCGTCTCCTGGCTCGTGAGCCGGGACGTCGCGGCGCGAGGCGGAGAATCCGCGTCGGAGTCGTCCGCATGAGTCAGATGCACGTCGCCACGCTCTGGGCCGCGGATGGTCTGCCGGCGGCCCGGCTCCTCGCCACCGCCCTGCTCGTCGCCTGTGCCGGGCTCGTGGCCGGACGGCTGCTGGCCGTGACCGTCGGCCATCTGGTCGAGTCTCCGCCGCGCGGTCGGTTCCTCGACCGCGCCGTGGTCGGGGCGGTGGCTGCCGTCACCCTCGCACTGTGGTGGTGGGAGGTCCGGCTCGGATCGCAGCTGCCCGCGGGCAGCGGCCCGCCCTCTGCCGATGACGGGCTTTCGCTGGTCGTCCGGTGTGCGGGGCATCTGATCCTGCTGCTGCTGCTGGCGGCGGCAAGCTGGATCGATCTGCGGCATCGTGTCATCCCCGACGCGATCACCGTTCCGGGAGTGCTCGCGGGCATGACGGCGGCCGCCCTCTGGCCCGACGTGCTGCTGCCGATCGCCCGTGCCGTGCCGCGGTCATTCGCCCCGCCGCTTCTCGAGCCCGACGTGCTCGGGGCATTCGGCTGCCTGCGTGACGCCTGGCCTGCCGGGCTCGGCCCGGCTCCCGCCCTCCCCGGGCTCGTGTGGGCCGCCGTGATTTTCGCGACGTGGTGGCTGGTGGGAACGGAACGGTCGGTGCTCGCGACCGGCGGAATGCCGTGGTGGCGGCGTGCGGTGATCGAGCCGAGGAATCTCGTGGCGGTCGTCGGTGCCGGGATCATCGCAAACGCCTGGTTGGCCGGAGGCCTCCATTGGCGTGGGCTGATCTCGTCGCTCGTGGGTTTGGCCGTGGCGGCCGGCATCATCTGGCTGACGCGGGCCGGCGCCTCGCGTGCCCTCGGCCGGGAGGCGATGGGGCTCGGCGACGTCACGCTGATGGCCATGATCGGTGCCTGGCTCGGCTGGCAGCCCTGCGTGCTGATCTGTTTCCTCGCCGTGTTCATCGGGCTCGCGCACGGCGTGATACAGGTCGTCACGCGGAGTGAATCGGAACTCCCCTTCGGCCCGAGCCTCTGCCTCGGAGCCGTCGCCGTCGTCGTCTGGTGGCGACCGTTCTGGGAAAGAACCAACGTCTTCTTCGAACGGCCGCAGGAGTTGGCGATCGTGGTGGGGGCGGTGATCGCCTTGACGGCCGTCACCCTCTGGGGCTGGCATCGGATCCGGTCCATTCCGGTCCGCTGAGCGGGCGATTTGCCGCCGATTGGCGGCCTTGCCCCACCCGCCGCACCTTCCCTACCATCCGGCCCGTCCAACCGTCGGTCCGGAGAGTCCTCATGCCGCTGCACACTCGCCGTCGAGCCGCTCGCGGGTTCAATGTCTCGATCACGGCAGCGGTGTGCATCGCAGGCGGCTGCGTGAGCAACCCGTTCAAAAAACAGGACACGCTGGCCCCGCCGAGCCTCGAGCCACCACCGGGCGTGGCGGCGCCGGCCCATACGCTCCCGCAGACATCGTCCATCACCCCGCCGCCATCCTACGCGGACGTTGACGGACCGCAGCTCGAGGCGGCGCTCGTCCGCACCCGGCAGGAATCCCAGGTGATGCAGGACGAGATCGCGGCGCTCCGCGACCAGCTCGCGAGCACCTCCACGCAGCTCGCGCAGGCGCGGGTGGCGGGAATGCCGCCGGGCGCCGACAAGCCGCCCCGCACGGGGGGCGACGGAGGCGTTTCGACGACCCCCGTCGTCATGCAGTCGGCCATGACCCAACTCAAGCTGCCCGACCTCCAGCCCCGCTTCGACGGCGCCGTGGTGCGGATCGACATCCCGGCGGACCGGCTCTTCGACGACGGCACCGCAAACCTGCTGCCCGAGGGGGCTGCCGTGCTCACGCAGGTGTCGAACGAACTCGAGCGTGTCTACGAGGGGCACTTCATCGGAATCGAGGGGCATGTCGACACCGAGCCCTTGCAGAACGCCTCGTGGACGTCGCCGCACCAGTTGACCGCCGCCCGGTCGGCTGCCGTCTTCGACTTCCTCACCACCCGCACGTCGATGCACGAAAATCAGCTGTTCCTCGTGGCGCACGGGGCCAATCACCCGCTCGTCTCCAACGCCACGTCGGTCGGTCGCGCGCGGAACCGCCGCGTCGAGCTGGTCGTGTATCCCGATCGCGCCGCCGCGACCCAGACCGCCGGCCGGTGAGAAGGCTGTCCGGCGTTCGCCCCCCTGTCCGTGGGTCGGGGTGGCTCAGGCCCTCTCGCCGGCCCTCCCCCGGGCGCAAGTCCGGGCGATGAGGCCTCCCACCCTTTCCGCTCCTGCGATACACGCAGGCCCAAATCGCACTTACAATGCTCCCCATGGTCACCATCGTCGATTACGGCAGCGGCAATCTGCGGAGCGTGCAGAAGGCGTTTGAACGGCTCGGTGCCGAGGCGCGAATCACCGATGATCCGGAGGTCGTGTCGAAGGCCGGCCGGATCGTGCTGCCGGGGGTGGGCTCGTTCCGCGATGCGATGGGGGCGTTGCAGGCCCGCGGACTCGTCGAGCCGCTGGTGGCCCACGTCCGGGCCGACAAGCCCTTCTTCGGCATCTGCATGGGCCTGCAACTGCTTTTCGAGACCGGACTGGAAGGCGGCCGGCAAGAGGGGCTCGGGGTGCTTCCCGGCGAGGTCGTCCGGTTCGACGTGGCCGCGGGCATGAAGGTGCCTCACATGGGCTGGAATACGGTCGCCTGGCGCGGCGACCGGCCGGCGGATCCGGAAAACTGGTACTACTTCGTCCATTCCTACCACGCCCGCCCGAAGGACGATTCGCTGGTGGCGGCCGTCACCGACTACGGCGGCGAGTTCTGCTCGGCCGTGTCATGCGGGCGGTTGTTCGCCACGCAGTTTCATCCCGAGAAGAGTCAGCGGGCCGGGCTCGAACTGCTCGCGCGTTTCATCGGCCGCGACTAGACACGTCTTCCTCCGGAGCCCCGCGATGCAACTCTGGCCGGCGATCGATCTTCGAGGAGGCAACTGCGTCCGCCTGCTCCAGGGCGACTACGCCCGAGAGACGGTGTTTGGCGACGACCCCGTGGCGATGGTGCGACGCTTTCGCGCCGGCGGAGCCAGGCGGCTTCACATCGTCGATCTCGATGGAGCGAAGGCCGGCGAGCCGGTGCAGGCCGATCTCGTCGGCCGGATGGCACAGGCGGCCGGCATGCCCTGCCAGGTGGGTGGCGGCGTGCGCACGTTCGAGACCGCGGCGGCCTATCTTGCCGCGGGTCTCCAGCGGGTGATCGTGGGCAGCGTCGCGATCGAGCAGCCCCATCTTCTGGTCCGCATGGCCCGGGAGTTTCCGGGGCGGGTCGTGCTCGGCCTCGATGCCCGCGACGGAAAGGTGGCCGTCCGCGGCTGGCTCGACACCAGCACGCTCCTGGCGGTCGATGTGGCCCGGCGGCACGCGGATCTCCCGCTGGCCGCCGTCGTCTACACCGACATCGCCACCGACGGCACGCTCGCCGGCCCCAACATCCCGGCGCTCGAGGAGATGCTCGCCGCCTCGCGAACGCCCGTGATCGCCTCCGGTGGGGTCGCCACGCTCGACGACATCCGACGCGTCGCCGCCATCGGCTGCACCGGCTGCATCGTCGGCCGCGCCCTCTACGACGACGCTTTTTCGCTCCCCGACGCCATCGCGGCGGCCGGCGACGTGTAGCGACGTGTAGCGGCGGGTGCGTCATGAGCCGGCTGCCGGACCGGCGGCATATCCTGCCAGGTTTCCCCAGGGCATGGGCGGGTTGGGGTTTGGCCCGGTGATTTCGCGGAAGCCTCAATTCCAGGGTCCGATTCCGCCGACCGTACCGGCAGCACCGTTTGCCGCGTCCCGACAACGCCTTTACCATCGACGACTATGGCCACCGACGTACGGATCAAGGAACAGCTGCCCGAGTTGACGCGGCGGATCGTCGAAACGTATCAGGACGTTCCGACAATCCACTACCTCGGCCACTGCCCGCTGCCCAACTACGAGGCGATCATCTCGGCCTGCGAGGATCTCAAGGAAATCCTCTACCCGGGCTACCGTCGCCGTGAGAATCTCCACCTCGGCAACGTCACGTATCACGTCGGTGACCTCGTCGACGGTCTCCACGACAAACTCACCACGCAGATCGGCCGGGCCCTCCGCCACAGCGTCGCGGCCCGCCGGGCTGCCGCCGAACAGGGCGTCGAGCTGCCCGCGGTGCCCGATGCCGTCCGGCAGTGCACCGAGGAGGCCGATTTCGAGGCCCTGGGCCAGGCCAAGGCCGTCGAGTTTCTCGAACGGATTCCCGATCTGCGGCGGGTGCTCGCCACCGACGTCCAGGCGGCCTACGACGGCGACCCGGCCGTTCGCACGCTCGACGAGGTGATTTTCTGCTATCCCGGCCTCGAGGCGGTGACGATCCATCGGCTCGCGCACGTGCTCCACCGGCTCGAGGTGCCGCTGATCCCCCGGATGATGGCCGAATGGGCCCACGCGCGGACCGGGATCGACATCCATCCGGGGGCCACGATCGGCGATCACTTCTTCATCGACCACGGCACGGGCGTGGTGGTCGGCGAGACCTGCGAGATCGGCAGCCATGTGAAGATCTACCAGGGTGTGACGCTCGGCGCCCTGTCGTTCCAGACCGACTCCGACGGCCACCTTGTCCGTGGCACCAAGCGGCATCCGACGATCGAGGACCGTGTGGTGATCTATGCCAATGCGACGGTGCTCGGCGGGGCGACCCGCATCGGCCACGACTCCGTGATCGGCAGCAATGTGTGGCTCACGCGGTCGATCGATCCCCACACGACGGTCGTGCTCGAGCGGCCGAAGCTCCGGATGCGGGGCGAAATGCCGGAGCCGGGGATCGACTGGCAGATCTGAGCCCCGCCGGGGCCGGGCTGCTGAAAACACCCCCATGTTGCCGGTTTGACGGCCGGAATCCGGCATGGGCGGGGCCGCCGGGGGTTCGCTACGCTCTGGGGGTCAGCTGTTCCCCGGAGATGAAGCCATGCGAGCCCTGTTCTTCCCAGTTGTCTGCACCTTTCTCTGCGCGGCCACGACATTCGCCCAGACGACCCAGCCGGCGAAGGTCCCGGTCGTCTTCGCGGCCTACGCCACGCCTCTGGAGGAGCCGTGGAACATGGTGATCCACCAGGCTCTTCAGGCCTCCGAAAAGAACGGTCGGATCGTCTATGCCTGGCAGGACAAGCTCTCGTCGGCCGAGGCTCTCGCCCTGGGCATCCAGTCGGCGCTGGCCCGGAAGCCGGACATCGTCGTCGCCGATGGTGTCGAGGGGGTCGAGGGCATCAAGGCAATCGCCGCCGCGAATCCGGGCATCTCGTTCGTGGTGGGCACTTCCGCCGCCCCGGCCGTGCCAAACGTCTCCGTTTTCGACAGCAATCTTTCCGAGCCGGCGTATCTCTGCGGCGTCGTCGCCGGGAGGCTCACGAAGTCGAATATCGTCGGTGTCGTCGCCGGCCGGAGCGACGTGCAGGTGCACCGGGCCATCAATGCCTACATGCAAGGCGTTCGCGAGGCCAACCCGGCCGCCAAGGTGAAGCTGACCTTCATCGATTCATGGTACGACCCGCCCAAGGCGAAGCAGGCCGCGATCGATCAGGTGGCCGCCGGGGCCGACATCATCTGGGCGGAGCGTGAGGGGGCGATCGCCGGTGCCCGTGAAAAGGGCGTGCTCGCGTTCGGCAACCTTGTCGATCAGAGCGTCGAGGGCCCCGACACCGTGCTCACCGGTCCGGTGTGGAGCATGACCCCGCTGATCGATCACGTCGTCAAGCTGTCGGCCGCCGGCATGATTCGCGGCGAGAGCTATCACGATTTCTCCTCGCTCGCCCGGGGCGGCGCGGTGCTGGCGCCCTGGCACGGCTGGAATCAGAAACTGCCGCCCGAGGTGCTGGACTTCGTTCGCGAGCGGCAAAACGCCATCAAGACCGGGGTGCTGACGATCAACCCCAGTGCCGAGCGGCCCGTCGGCGACTGACACCAGGCCGCTCGTGCAGGCGGGCACGCCAATCGCCCCGGTTTCCCGGAAGTCAACCGCCGCGGGCGGCCGTCCTCAGAAGGGCACGGGCTGCCTCCGCCGCCCGCATCTTGGCGTCGATCGCGTCGTCGCCCACGGCCTTCGTGGTGGCGATGCGTTCGAGATCGGTCCGGGCGGCTGCGGCGTCGATCTTCTCGGCCGGGATCGCCCGCTGCGTGATCACGGTCACCGAGTCGTGGCTGACCTCCACGAAACCTCCCTCGACGAACAGGCGGCGGACCGCATCGGCAGGCCCTCCCCGCTCGCCCACGATCCGCACCTCGCCGGCGCCGAGGCGGCCGATGAAGGGGGAGTGGCCCCGGCCCACGCCCCGCAATCCGTCAAAGAGCGGCAGGCCGACGGAGCGGGCCTGCGTGTCGAGGCTCGTCTGCTCGGGCGTGACGATCACGCATCGGATCGCGTCGGTCTGCTTGAGTTCGGTCATGGTCGTGGGGTTCCGTCGGCGGGTGAAGGGGACGGCGGTCAGGCCTTGGCGGCCATCTTCTTGGCCTGCTCCTCGGCCTGCTCGATCGGGCCGACGTACATGAAGGCCTGCTCGGGCAGGTGATCCCACTTGCCGTCGGCGATCTCCTCGAAGGAGCGAATCGTGTCGGCCAGGCTCGTCTTCTCCCCCTTCTTGCCCGTGAACACCTCGGCGACGAGGAACGGCTGCGAGAGAAACCGCTCCATGCGGCGGGCACGATGCACGACGAGTTTGTCCTCTTCCGAGAGTTCATCCACACCGAGAATCGCGATGATGTCCTGCAACTCGCGGTAACGCTGCAGCGTCCGCTGCACGCGACGGGCGATCTTGTAATGCCGCTCGCCCACATACTGGGGATCGAGAATCCGGCTCGACGAGGCGAGCGGATCGACGGCCGGGTAGATGCCCTTCTCCGAGATCGACCGCTCCAGATAGAGGAACGCGTCGAGGTTGCCGAACGCCGTCGCCGGAGCGGGGTCGGTCGGATCGTCGGCCGGCACATAGACGGCCTGCACGGAGGTGATGGCCCCCTTCGTGGTGCTCGTGATCCGCTCCTGGAGCGCTCCCATCTCCGTGGCGAGCGTCGGCTGGTAG
>SXWC01000135.1 GCA_005789975.1 Planctomycetaceae bacterium | reverse complement strand
GACACCCGGCTTATGAAGCCGGTGCTCTAACCAACTGAGCTACGCTGCCCTGAGGCCGGAAATATAGCCTCTGGCAGCCGCGGCGTCAGCCGACCGTGGAAAACCCCGGTGTGTCCGGCCTGTCACCCGATCGACGCGTGCCGGCCGCCGCCGTGAGCATGTCGGGACAGAACGTGACCGCCCGTGCGAAGCCGGCCGCGAGCCGCGCCGACTCCGGGGCCCATCCGCGGGGCTCGACGTCGGCGGCTGGCGACGGCCGATTTCCCGGTCAGCCGGTACGCGACGGTGAGAGCACGATCACCGCCCGCTTGCCGTCGGTGAAGTATGGATCGCCCGTCAGATTCCGCCGGGGCGACTCTCGAAGGCAGGGACCCACGCCACCAACGTAGCCCGCGGCCGTCACCCGGCCGGCCACGAGGAGATCCTCGAGCACGTAGTCGCGGGACTCGTCCACGTCGGGATCGATGCGGTGGGTCGTCAGGTTCCAAGCCCTCGTCGTGAACCGCACGCCTATGTCGCGGCTCACCTGCCCCACCCAGACCGGTTTCTGCTCGAACGACAGCGGCGTCAGCCAGAGCCGCAGGTGCAGCCGCTCGTTGATCGAGTGCCGGGTCCGCTGCAGGGCGATGTCTTGATCGCGGCCGAAGAGATGCAGGGAACTCACCGGGGAATAGCGGTAGTTGGCCCCCAGCAGGAATGCCCGCACCGTCTTCCAGCAGGTGGCCAGCGAAATCGTCTCGCTCTCGTCCCAACGGGCCGCGAAGGCGCCGAGCAGCGTCTCGAAGTCGCCGATCACCACGAGATTCACCGGATCGCCCGAGCGGGTGCCGCGGGCATTGGCGGTGGCGGCGGGCAGGGCCTCCAGCCTGGCCACGAGATCATCGACGGTGCAGGGCTCCACGGAAGCGGCCGGGCGAATGGCGGCGAAGTCGCGGTCGAGGTAGTCGGCCGCGATGCCGGGCACCGCAACGGTGAACGTGAGATCGACCGGCGGCTCCGCCAGGCCGTCGGCCGTGTCGGGGTGCACGATGCGGCCGATGCTCTGCCGCAGGGGGATGAGCGGCGTGAGCCGGACGTGGACCACCTTCATGCCGAGATCGACCGTGGTGAAGACGAAGCCCTCGACGGTCTCGCCGGGATGGATCGGCGCGAGTCGAAGGCCGTGACGCCGGAAGACGGCGTCCATCCGGCCATTGGCGAACCAGGCCGTGACCAACTTCAGCGGCACCAACGCCAGCAGGGGGTAGAAGACCCAGCTCATCGCACCGAAGGCCGACAGCCGCCTGCCGATCGAGAAGTGATTGACGCCGGCCGCCTCCAGCGGCGTGAAGTAGCGGGGATCGAGGTTGACCATCTGCAGCCGGAGGCTGCCCGGCGACCGGTTCTGGATTCGCAGCCAGACCGGCTGGATGCCCCGCTTCGCCACGTCGATGCCGAACAGCCGGCGACTCTCGGCGGCCGACGGCACGGCGACGGTGACCTGCGCCCGGGGTTCCTCCTGCGAGACCTGGCGGTCACGGTATCCGGTGAATGAGTCGTCGGGCGCGTACGGCGTGATCACCAGCCGCCAGAGGCGGCCGCCGACATCGGTGATCATCGAGGGGATGTGCATGCGGGTGTCGTTCAAAGACAGCGGCCCGAGGATCACTCCCCGGGCCGCCGCATCATCGTTGGATCGAGATCGATTCGACGACCCGAAGGCCGGTCACTCGGCCATTTCGCAGGAGGCGTGGACCAGAGCCTCGATCTTCTCGTCGGAGAGGCCGCCAGCCGCAAACGCATGGTTCGCCTTGACCTCGCCCTCCTTGTAGCAGACCACCGTGACGTCGGCGTCGGGGGCGATCTTGAAGTCTTCGGGGCCGTTCTTTGCATCCTCGGGGATCACGAATGCCACCCGCTTGATGTCGTGCTTGGCCACGAAGTCGGCCACGGCCTGCTTCATGTCCGCCTCATCGCTGCCGATCATGTTGACGAAGGCGGAGAGCTTCGTGTCGGCATGCTCCTCGATCTCCTCCTCGAGTTCCTTGAGGAACTTCGCCAGCTTCTCGTCGGCAGACCGGGCGAACACCATCACCACCGGCCGCTGGCCCATTTTGCAGCGGTAGCAGAGCTTCTTGCCGTCAGCGACGCCGTCGTCGGGGTTGCCCGTGACCTTGGTGACCGTGAAGGCGCCCACGCGCTCGCCCACCTGCGGTCCGCTCGTGATTTCGGCCTGGGCCACCGCCACCACCACCGTCATCGCCGCCGCCATGAAGCATGCACGCATCGCTGGGAACTCCTGGAAGGAACACCGGATGGAGAAACACCGGACGGCCCGCACGTTGCGCCGCCGCGTTGAACTTGCGGCCTCGATGCTACCGCAGATAGCATGATCCCGGCAACGAACGGGCCTGGCCGCCCGTTTTCGCCGTGACACCCATCGACTTCCGAGGAACAATCCATGGCCACCGCCTCCGCACCCCGCCGCGCCGCCCAGCCGCAGGTCCGACAAACGCAGCTGTTCATCGACGGCCAGTGGATCCCCGCCAAGAGCGGCAAGACCTTCGAGACGCTCAATCCGGCGACCGAGGAAGTGATCGCGCAGGTTGCGGAGGGGGACGCGGCCGACGTCGAGTTGGCCGTTCGCGCCGCCCGCAAGGCCTTCGACGAGGGGCCGTGGCCGCGAATGAACGCCCGCGAGCGGGGCCGGATCATGCTCCGCCTCGGCGAACTGATCGAGGCCGAGATTGACGAGCTTGCGGCGCTCGAATCGCTCGATAACGGCAAGCCGGTGAGCGACGCCCGGAATGGCGACATTCCCCTGGCGCTGGACACGCTGCGTTATTACGCCGGCTGGGCCGACAAGATCCACGGCCAGACGATCCCCGTGAACGGCAACTACTTCTGCTACACGCGCCGGGAACCGGTGGGCGTGGCCGGGCAGGTGATCCCCTGGAACTTCCCCATCCTGATGACGGCCTGGAAGTGGGGCCCGGCGCTGGCGGCCGGCTGCACGGTGGT
>SXWC01000134.1 GCA_005789975.1 Planctomycetaceae bacterium | reverse complement strand
GCTGCGCGAGGCCGAATGATTCGGCGTCGAGGATCGTCATGATCGTCGCCTCGGGCACGTCGATCCCCACCTCGATCACGCTCGTGGCCACGAGCACGTCGAGCCGGCCCGCCCGAAACTCCTCCATGACGGCCGCCTTCGCCTTGGGCTTGAGCCGCCCGTGGATGAGGCCGAGCCGAAACGCCTCCAGCGGACCGTTGGCCAGTTCCTCGTAGGCCGACGAGATGCTGGCAAGATCCCGCTTCGACTCCTCGACGGCGGGCACGACGACGTATCCCCGCCGTCCGGCGACGAGCTTCTTGCGAAAGAAGTCCCACCAGCGGTCGAGCTCGTCCGGCACGACCCGGTATGTGGCCACCGGCTGTCGCCCGGGCGGCTGCTCGTCGAGCACCGACACGTCGAGGTCGCCATAGATGGCATGGGCGATGGTCCGCGGGATCGGCGTGGCCGTCATCACGAGCGTGTGCGGGTCGGCCTGCCCCTGCTGCAGCACCGCCCGCTGCAACACGCCGAAGCGGTGCTGCTCGTCGATCACCACCAAAGCGAGGTGCCGAAACGTCGCGGTTCCGGAGACGAGGGCCTGGGTGCCGACGACGATTCCCGCCTGGCCCGCGGCGATCCGCTCGAGGATCTTCTCCCGCTGCTTCGCGGGCTGACCGCCCACGAGCAGCTGCACCTCGACGCCGCTGCCGGCGAGCAGCCGCTCCAGAGTGGAGGCGTGCTGCCGGGCCAAGAGTTCCGTGGGGGCCATGATCGCGGCCTGGTAGCGGTCGGGGGCTTCGGGCGACACCCGCGTGCCCACGGCGGCGAGCATCGCGTAGACCGCGATCGCCGTCTTGCCGCTGCCGACGTCTCCCTGCAGGAGGCGGTTCATGGGCTCGGTCTTGGCCATGTCGGCGGCGATCTCCGCGCAGACCCGTTTCTGGGCCGGTGTGAACTCGAAGGGAAACCGGGCCCGAATCCGGCTGTCGAGCCGAACATCGACGCCGAGCGCCGCCGCGGCACTCGACCTTTGCTGCTGGCCGCGGTGCATCCGCAGGGCCAGCTGCAGCATGAACAGTTCCTGATAGACGAACCGCCGGCGGGCCTCGTCGATCATCTCCCTGCTCGACGGGGAGTGAATCTCGTGAAACGCCCGCTCGATCGGCAGCAGCGACTTGGAGGCGAGCATGTCGTCGGGCAGCGCCTCCGGGCAGATTCCCGCGGCGTGACCGAGCGCGGCCTGAACGGCGAGCCGCACGTGCGACTGCTGCACGCCCTCCGCGAGCGGATAGACGGCGAGCCAATCGGAGGCATGAGCCTCCTCCCCGCCCGCCATCCAACGGACTTCGGGGTGGGCGAACTCCCAGGCCGAACCGTTGAGCTTCGGCTGACCCGCGATCACCACCTTCATCCCGACCGCGAAACGCTTCGCCATGAAGGGCATGTTGAACCACGTGCATCGCACCCGGCCGCCGGCGCAGGCGATCACGACCGTGAGCATCGTCCGGCCCGACATGAGTGTCCTTGCGCCGACACTGGCCACCTCGCCGGCGATCGAGGCATGCTCGCCCTCCTGGAGGCCGGTGACGGCATGCGCGCCCGAAAAGTCGCGGTAGTCGCGCGGGAAGTGCATGAGCGCGTCGCGGACCGTGACGAGCCCGAGCTTCACCAGCTTCTCGGCCCGGTTCGTCCCCACGCCCGGCAGCCGCTCGAGGCGGGTCGAGAGGCTCGCTTCACGGTCCGGTGGCGGAGACGCTGCATCCATGAACGAAGTCTACCGCGATGCCACGGGGTCACCCGGCGGGTGCGGGGGGAACACGCCCACCCCCATCCTGGCCGTCGGCGCCGTCCGCTACCCGCCGTTGCGCTGAAACTCCTTGTAGGCCTCGACGGCGAGGCGGTCGCATTCCTCGTTTTCCGCGTGGCCCGAGTGGCCGGCCACGTGCGAGAAGCGGATCGTGTGATTGGTCGCGAGTCGGTCGAGATCCCGCCACAGGTCCTCGTTCTTCACCGGCACGAGTTTGCCCTTCTCCTTCCGCTTCCATCCCTGCTGCTTCCAACGGGGCAGCCACTCGGAGAGCCCCGTCCCGACGTAGACGCTGTCGGTGACGAGCTCCACCACGGTCGGCCGCTTGAGCTGCTGCAGCCCCTTCACCACCGCCGTGAGTTCCATGCGGTTGTTGGTCGAGACGGGCTCGCACCCCGAGTCTTTCGTCTCGCGGCCGCTCACCGGATGCCGGAGGATGTAGGCCCATCCGCCGGGGCCCGGATTGCCGCTGCAGGCTCCATCGGTGAAGAGCACCACTTCC
The DNA here is from genome assembly GCA_005789975.1 of Planctomycetaceae bacterium. Next base: position 593 of record SXWC01000134.1, on the reverse strand, counting down.
GCCTCGTCGCGTGCCTTCGTCATCTCCGCGTCATCCTTCCTGGTGTGCCAGGGGTTCCGCCGCCGTCATGCCCGTCTCCCCGTCCACGACCTCGAGCCGCAGCGGGAGCCGCACCGTGAACCGGCTTCCCCGGCCGAGCTGGCTCTCGACCGAGACGTCGCCGCCGAGCAGCCGGCAGAGCTCCCGCACGATCGACAGCCCCAGCCCCGTCCCGGAAAACTCCCGCGTCATCGCGTCGTCTCCCTGGAAGACGTGTCCCTGCCGAAACTTCTCGAAGATCGTCTGCCGTTCCTCCTCGGCGATCCCCACGCCGGTGTCGATCACCTCGAGCAGAAACGACCGAGGGGGCTCGTCCCCGGTGGCGTCGAGCCTGGCGACCACGTCAACGCGACCTCCCTCGGGCGTGAACTTCACGGCATTGGAGAGGAGGTTGGCGAGGATCTGCTGCACCTTCGCCTGATCCTGCTCGACCTCCTCGAGCCCCGGACCGACGTCGTACGGCAGGTCGATGCGCTTCCGCTCCGCCAGCGGCCGGACCATGTCGCACTGCGCGCTGACGACCGACTCGAGCCTGAAGATGGCCGGCCGCACCT
>SXWC01000133.1 GCA_005789975.1 Planctomycetaceae bacterium | reverse complement strand
GCAGCCCCATCCTCGGCAAGCCGATGGCGTTGATGCTGCTGAACGCCAACTGCACCGTGACGATCTGCCACTCGCGGACGCGGGATCTGGAATCCTTCGTACGGCAAGCGGATGTGGTGGTGGGTGCGGTGGGCAAACCGGAGTTCATACGCGCGTCCTGGATCAAGGACGGCGCCGTCGTGGTGGACGCCGGCTATCACCCCGGGGGCGTAGGCGATATCGAACTCGGGCCGCTTGGCGATCGTGTCGCCGCCATCACCCCGGTGCCGGGTGGCGTGGGCCCGATGACGGTGGCGATGCTCCTCGCCAACACCCTGCTCGCCGCCGAACTCCGCCTTGGCAAACGCTGACATGACCGGTGTGGCGTCGGGTGCCCGGGCACCCCGGATCGCCGCCGAGGGGCAGCCAGGTGCCGACTTCGACGGGAGGCCGCGGCGGGTCGAGGTGATGACGCAGCCGCCTTGCCGGTGCGGCTTCCCGCCGGCAGGCGACACATCCTGGGGCGTTCCGGCGGTTTTTCCACCGAAAACCCGCCCTTGAACGCCATCGGAAGGATCACTACCTTCCCCACCCGATTGGCAGGCGCATCGGGTGAGGTCACCCCAACCTGCCAGCGCGTGCGCAGCCTTCGCGGACGGACATTCGCCCGGCTGCCATAGGCTCGAACCGTGGCGATGTCCGATCAGATCCTGAAACCGTTCCGGTCCGTGAGAGACGTCGGTCCATGCACTATTTTCTCCGGGCATTGAGGGAGGCTGCGAAGAGCTGGCCGCTGCTCGCAGCGGCGCTGCTCTGCTCGGCCGGCGTCGCCGCCCTGTGGGGCGCGAACATCGCCGCCCTCTTCCCGATCATCGAAGTCACGCTCAAGGGCGACTCGTTGCAGTCGTGGAACGAGCGGCGTCTCGAGGAGTCCAAGCAGCGCATCGAGGTCACCCACACGACGATTACCGATCTCGAAAAACGGCTGGCGGCGGGGATTCCGAATGCCCGCGAGGCGATGAAAACCCAGAACCAGCTCGACACCCTGCGGCTGGCGGTGCGGGGCGACCAGGCGATCGCCCTTTCGGCCGAACATCTCGCTCCCTGGATCGACCGCTTCCTGCCGCGTGATCCGTTTCAGACGGTGCTCCTCGTGGTGGCCTTCGTCGTGATCAGCACCTTCGTCAAGCACATGCTGCTGATGGGCAGCACGCTGCTGGTGAGTTGGGTGGCGATGACCATCAGCCGCAACATCCGGCTCAAGGTCTTCGACAAGGCCCTCGCGCTCGACCGGGCCCAGTTCATGCGGTGGGGCTCGGCGGGCTTCATGGCCCAGGTCACGAGCACCTCCGACATGCTCGCCAGCGGCATCACGAGCGTCTACGGCGGCGCCGTCACCGAGCCGCTCAAGATCATGACCTGCCTCGGATTCGCGTTCATGGTGTCGTGGCGGCTCACACTGGCCTGCCTGACACTGGCGCCCGTCGTGGGCTTTCTGATGATCTGGCTCAACCGCAGGATCCGCGGGATCTCGAAGAGCATCCTGGCACGGTCGCGCGGGTTCCACCACGTCCTGCTCGAGGCCCTCAACAACGTGCTGACCGTGCAGGCCTACACGATGGAGGATTTCGAGCGGCAGCGATTCCGCACCTGCACCGGCGACATGATGCGGACGGGCATGTGGCATTCCTTCTACCATGCCCTGGCCAACCCGATCACGGAGATCCTCGGCATCGGGATGGTGGCCACGTCGATCGCCGTCGGGGCATGGTTGGTGATCAATCAGGAGACGAAAATCTTCGGGATCACGATGACCGACCAGCCCATGACGGTGCCGGGCATCATGATCTTCTTCGGGTTCCTGATCGGGGCGAGCGATCCGGTGCGGAAGCTCTCAGGCGTGATCACCGGGCTGAACATCGGGATCGTTGGCGCGCAGGGTCTCTATCCCCTGCTCGACACCCCGTCGAAACTCGCCGAAGCGGTGCATCCACGGGAGGTGCCGTCGCCCCATGCGGAGATCCGCCTCGAGGACGTGTCGTTCTCCTACGACGGGATCGACACCGTGCTCAAGGACGTGAACGTCTCGATCCGGTTCGGCGAACGGGTCGCGATCGTGGGGCCCAACGGCGGGGGCAAGAGCACGCTGGTGAACGTGATCTGCCGGTTCTACGACCCGACGAAGGGGCGTGTGCTGCTCGACGGCGTGCCCTTGACGGAGGTCGGACTGCACGACCTCCGCCGGCGGATCGCCATGGTCACGCAGCAGACCGAGCTCTTCAACGAATCCATCCTCTACAACATCCGTTACGGCCGCTGGGAGGCCACCGACGAGGAAATCGAGGAGGCGGCCCGCCGGGCACATGCCCACGAGTTCATCTCCGAGTTTCCGGAGGGCTACCGCACGATGGTGGGCCCCAACGGCTTCCGGCTTTCGGGCGGCCAGCGGCAGCGGATCGCGCTGGCCCGGGCTTTCCTGCGCAACGCCGAGATCCTCGTACTCGACGAGGCCACGAGCCAGATCGACGTGGACAGCGAGCGGCTCATCCACGAGGCCCTCTCGACCTACGTCGAGAACCGCACCGTGATCATGATCACGCACAGGGCCAGCACGCTGGCGTTGGCCGATGCGATCATCGAGGTCGACCATGGCATCGTCACCAAGCGTCCTGCTCGGCAGCAGCAGGCGGCCTGACACCGCTTCGACCGGCCCAGCCGGGCCGGTGGTACACTTTCGCCCATGAGCGGAAACGTCGCCTGTCCCTGTGGATACCGAGGCCCCGGCGTCGCCGAGGGGCTGGCGGTGCTGTGCCCCATCTGTCGCACGCCTGCGGCCACCGTCGAGCGGTCCTACCGGATCCCCTGTCCCAAAGGCCACGTCCTCAAGGTGCGGGACGAGTGGCTCGGTCGCGAGATGGTCTGCCCGACGTGCAACAGGCCGTTCATGCTCCGGGCGACCAACAGCCTCGAATACCGCAAGGAACAAAAGATGCGGCAGGATGCCGCCGAGGCCCGCCGGGCGCAGACCTGGCTCAAATGGGCGATTGCCGCCGGTGTGATCGTGGCGTTGTTGTTCGTGGCGATGGTCGTGATCAGCATGAATCCGCAACTGCTGCAGCGGAAGGGTTGAGCCCTCCGACCGCGTCAGCGGCGGGGGCTTCCGTCGTCGCCCAGGCGGTCATTCCAACGGGCCGCGTCTTTGGGCTCGTAGCGGGTCGGCTCGAAGCTGTCGCGAACGATCCCCCGCATCGCCCGCAGGTCGGCCGTGCCGTCATTGCCCGCCAGCTGCACCAGCAGGTTGCCGATCGCCGTGGCCTCCACCGGCCCCGCCACGACGGGCCGGGCGGTCGCATCGGCGATCATTTGGCAGAGGAGCGCGTTCTGCACCCCGCCGCCCACGATGTGCACGCGGGAGACCCGCCTGCCGAGAAGTCCATCGAGTTCCGAAAGGGTTCGCCGCACCCCTGCCGCGACGCTCTCCAGCGCGGTGCGAACCACGGCGGCCGTGGATTCCGGCACCGGCTCGCCGGCCGCCCTGGCCAGGGCCCGGATCGCCTCCGGCATGTCGGCGGGGGCCACGAGCGAAGGATGGTCGGGGTCGATGAGCGTGATGAGCGGGGGCGCCTCGGCCGCCAGGGCAGTGAGTTGATCCCAGGTCCAGCCCTTGCCGGCCCGCTGCCATGCCGCCCGGCATTGCTGCACGAGCCACAGACCACAGACGTTCTTGAGGAGGCGGGTCGTGCCCCCGACGCCCCCTTCGTTGGTGAAGTTTCGGGCCAGGCATGCGGGGGTCACGAGCGGCCGGTCGAGTTCCGCCCCGACCAGGGCCCACGTGCCGAGGCTGACGTAACACCAGTCGGGCCGGGCGCTCGGCGGCTCCGCCGCGGGCACCGCCGCCACGGCGCTGGCCGTGTCATGGGTGCCGGGCACGATCACCCGGACACCGGTGAGCCCCGTCTCCGCGGCGACGCCGGACCGTAGTCCGCCGAGGATCGTCCCCGGATCGGTGAGGGGCCCGAACACGCCCCGCGGCAGACCAAACCGCTCGAGCATGTCGAAGGCCCAGTCGCACCGCTGCGGGTCGTAGCACTGCGTGGTGGAGGCATTGGTGCGTTCGTTGGATTTCTCTCCCGACAGCAGCCAGTGAAAGAGGTCCGGGATCATCAGCATGCGGTCCGCGGCCGCCAGCACGCTCGACTTCGCCTCCTTGAGCGCGAGAAACTGGTAGAGCGAGTTGAGTTCCATGAACTGCAGGCCGGTGGCCGCGAAGATCTCGGCGTGAGGCACGATCTTCTCCGCGGCGGCGAGCATGCCGCGGGTACGAGGATCGCGGTAGCAGACGGGATTGGCGAGCAGAGCCCCGTCGGCGCCGAGAAAGGAGAAATCGACACCCCAGGTGTCGACGCCCACGGTGGAGATCGAACTGCCGTGGCGATCCGCCGCCATCCGGAGGCCGGCGACCACCTCCTGCCAGAGCCGCGGCAGATCCCAGACGAGCTGGCCGCCCATCGACACCGGCCCGTTCTCGAAGCGGTGCAGTTCCTCCAGTTCGAGCAGCCGCCCGTCGAAACTGCCCGAGACGACCCGACCGCTCGAAGCCCCGAGATCAACCGCCAGCGCAACCTCGCGTGCCATAAACCCTGCTCCTCATGGGTGAGCCTCAGATTGTGAGGTTTTCCGCCGGCGTGGGGAGGGGGCTGCGTGGGGATCGGGCGGGCCTGCAAAACCCTGCGGGTTGTGCCGGAGTGGACGCGGGCCGGGTGGCGGAACGACCGATTGACAGAACCGAGGGGCGATTCTTGCAATAGTTGAGCAACGTGGTAAGGATTCGTTCATGACCGCCACCGCCGAGCCGCAACACAACGGGGCGTCGGACGCCCTCCGCGAGGAACTGGCCCGTGCCAGCCGTTCGCTCGAGTCGGCGACGCCCGAGGAGATCATCCGCTGGGCGGTTGCCCGGTTCGGCGACAAGCTCACGATGGCCACCGCCTTCGGGCCGGAGGGCTGCCTGATCATCCATTGGCTCGCGACGGTGGCCCCGCGGACCCACGTCTTCAACCTCGACACCGGCTATCAGTTTCCGGAGACGCTCGAACTCCGCGACCGGATCGCGAAGCGGTATGGCATCGAGGTCGTCCTCGCACGGCCCGAGACCACCGTCGACGAGTATGAGCGGCAGCATGGCGGGCCGATCTACCGCACCGATCCCGACCGCTGCTGCGCCGACCGGAAACTGGCGGTGGTGAAGCGGACGCTGGCCGACTACGACGCCTGGATGAGCGGGATCCGCCGTGACCAGAGCGCCGATCGGGCGGCCTCGCCGATCGTCGGCTGGGATCACAAGTTCGGGGTCGTGAAGATCTCCCCCTTGGCCAACTTCACGAAGGGTGCCGTCTGGGACGCGATCGTCCGGGAAAACATTCCCTACAACCCGCTCCACGACAAGGGCTACGTGAGCATCGGCTGCGCGCCCTGCACGCGGGCCGTGACCGCGGGCGAGGACGAGCGGGCCGGCCGGTGGAGCGGCTCCGTGAAGACCGAGTGCGGGCTGCATTCCCGCTGAACACGCGAGGCTCCGCCATGCGTCTGTCCGCAAAAACCGAGTATGCCGCGATGGCCGCGGTCGAGCTGGCACGGCGTGCCGACGCGGTGCAGCCGGTGCGGATCAGGGCGATCTGCGAGGCGCAGGGCGTGCCCGCGCGATTCCTCGTCCACATTCTGCTGCAGCTGAAGGCGGCCGGCATCGTGGCCAGCATCCGGGGCGCGGCCGGCGGATACCGGCTCGCCCGGCCCCCGGAAACGATCACGCTCGACGACATTCGCCGCGCCGTCGATGGCCCCGGTGACGCGGCGGCCCCGGTGACGGCCGGGCTCGCCCGGCGATCGCGAACCGCCGCCGTGCTCGCGGCGGCCTGGCACGAGGCCGCCGCGGCCGAGGCGGAGGCGCTCGGCGGCGTCACGCTCGCCGATCTGGCGGGACGATGCCGTAGCGGCGCCGACGCGATGTATTACATCTGAGGCCGCATCGGACGGGGATCGGGTGCGGCGGCTCGCGGGTCAGGCCTTCACTCGTTCGAGATACTCGCCGGTGCGGGTATCGACCTTGATGTTGTCCCCCTGCTCGATGAACGCCGGCACGATCACGTCGGCGCCCGTTTCGAGCTTCACCGGCTTGGTGAGGTTCGTCGCCGTGTTGCCCCGCATCGCCGGTTCGGCATATTCCACCTTGAGCACCATGTGGTTTGGCGGCTCCATCGAGATCGGATTGCCGTTGTAGAGCAGCATCGAGCAGACCGTGCCCTCCTTGATCCACTTCCAGGAGTCGTCCACCTGCTCCTTCGAGAGCTCGTATTGCTCGTAATTGGCGTTGTCCATGAACACGAACTGCTCGCCCTGCTTGTAGAGAAACTGGGCCTCGATCGTGGAGATGTCGGCGGCATCGAGCGAATCACCGCTCTTGTAGGTGCGGTCCAGAACGGTGTTGCGGAGCAGGTTGCGGAGCTTGCACTTGTAGAGCGCCTGGCCCTTGCCGGGCTTGACGAAGTTGCACTCGATCATGATGTACGGGTCGCCGTCGATCTGGACCTTGAGGCCCTTCTTGAACTCGCTCGTGTTGTAGGCTGGCACTGCTGCTCGACGCTCCTGTGGATGGCCGCTTTCTCTTCCGGGTCCGACGCCCGTATCCTTACGGGGCGTCCAGCGTGGCCGCACCGCCCCTGCCTGTCAACTTCCGCCGTCCGCCACCGATGTCCACCGCCACCCTTCCACGCGACACGGCCGGGTTTGCCCCCGGATGGCAGCGGGAACTGGCCGACGCCATTCGCGATCCCGAGGAGCTCTGCCGGGTGCTGGGGCTCGACTCCGGCCATGCCGCCGAGGCACGGGAGTCAACCGGTGGTTTTCCGCTGCTCGTGCCGCGGGCGTTCGTCACCCGCATGCTGCAGGGCGACGCCCTCGATCCGCTCCTGCTCCAAATCCTGCCGCGGCGGGCTGAGACGATCGACACGCCGGGCTTCTCCGCCGATCCGCTCGACGAGGCTGCCTCCCTGGCGGCGCCCGGGCTCGTGAGGACGTATGCCGGCCGGGCGCTGCTGCTGCTGACGGGCGGCTGTGCCATCAACTGCCGCTACTGCTTCCGCCGGGAGTTTCCCTACGCGGCCAGCGGCGCCACCCGCCGCGGCGTCGACGAGGGGCTCGACGCGATCGCCGCCGACCCGTCGATCAGCGAGGTGATCCTCTCGGGCGGCGATCCGTTGCTCGTCGACGATTCCTTCCTGCGGAGCATGGTCGCGCGTCTCGACGCCATTGCCCACCTCCGCCGGTTGCGGATTCACACGCGGCTGCCCATCGTGCTGCCGTCGAGGATCACGCCCGAACTGGTGGCCGTTCTGGGAGGCTCCCGGCTGGCCCGGGTCGTCGTCCTGCATGCCAATCATCCTGCCGAGCTCGACGCGGCGGTCGCCGAAGCGGCCCGCCGGCTGGCCTCCGCCCCGGCGCTCGTCCTCAACCAGACTGTCCTGCTGTCGGGCGTCAACGATTCCGCGGCCGTGCTGCGGTCGCTGTCGGAGCGGCTCGTCGAACTGGGCGTCGTGCCTTACTATCTCCATTTGCTCGACCGTGTCCGCGGGGCCGCTCATTTCGACGTGCCCGACTCGATCGCCCTCCGGCTCCACCGCGAGCTGCGGGACTCGCTTCCGGGGTACGCTGTGCCGAGGCTGGTTCGCGAGGTGCCGGGCGAGCCGGCCAAAGTCTGGATGGGATGACCACTGCACCGCACCGGGACGACACCGCACCGGGATTTTCAACCGAGGCCCAGAGACGTGGAGAAATCGCAATGAGAATGCTGATCGGGGTGGATGGCTCCGACTCTTCGCTGAACGCAGTGCGGATGGCCGCCGGCATCTGCGATCCCGCTGCGGATCTCCTCGCGTTCTACTACTCGCCGCGGGAACTCGAGAAACGGGTGCCCGACGGATCACGATCGATCGTCGGCGGCGCTGCCGCGGCGGTGTTTGCCGACGCCCGCGACCTGCTTCCGGCGGATGTCGCCTCCAGGGCCGAGTTCATCCAGACCGACGCGGCGGCGGCCCCCGGCATCCTTGACTCCGCCGTCACCTGGCAGGCCGACGTGGTCGTGGTCGGTGCCCGCGGCCACGGCTCGTTCCAGCAGCTCCTGCTCGGCAGCGTCTCCCGGGCCGTCGTGCATGGAGCACGCCTGCCGGTGCTCGTGGTCCGCTCGGGGCCGCCGAAGGACCGCGGGCTCAGGGTGCTTGCCTGCCATCATCCTGCCAGCGCCGCCGCCGTGGCGAAGGCGATCGGTCACATTCACTGGCCTGCCAGCACCGAGGGAGCCGTGATCGGTGTCGCCGAGTCGCTGCTCGCCGGCCCGCTGCCCTCCTGGCTCGAGAGCCGCGTTCGCGATCCCGACACGGCCGCCGTGGCGCAGGCCTGGCAGCAGGAGCATGACGCCGAAGTGACGGCGCTCGAGGGCACCCTGGCCGCGTTCGCCGCGACGCTGCCCACGCCCTTTCGGACGGCCAGGCCGATCGTGTCGCAGGGCAACGCGGGCGAGAAGATCCTGGAGCGAGCGGCGGCCGACGGAATCGACCTCGTCGTGATCGGTCGCACGCCGACCGACGCGCTCACCCGTTGGCTGCTCGGCAGCACCTCCGAGGCCGTGCTCACCCGTGCCGCCGCGAACGTGCTGATCGTGCCCGTCGAGAATCGGTGACGCCGCGGATCAGTCCCAATACCAGCCTTCGGTCGGCAGATCCTTGGCGGCGGTGCGGGCGGCGTCGACCTCGCCCTTCTCGTCCATGATGAGATGAGGGGCCCCGAGCGCCATCCGCGGGTGGGCGGTCACTCCGCCGCCGATCGGTGTCAGCAGCCTGTTGTTCCGCCACACCGCATGGATCGCCGTCTCGGCCTGGGCGGGGGGCGTGAGCCGCTCGGTGGGATAGGCCTGTTCATCACGGAGCGTCTCGGCGGCCCAACCCGCCTTGCCGTAGCCGTCGTGCTCCTGCAGATAGGCCGCGGCGACGACGAGGTCGATCATGGTGCGGAGTTGGGCGTAGACCGGGCTCTTGGCGGCGATCTTCGCGTAGTCGCGGGTGAACGCCTCGGTGAAGGTCTTGCTCGGCTTGTCGGCACGGGTGGCGGAAAGGCGGCTGCCGTCCGCGCGGACGACCTCGTCCGCTCCGCAGAGCTTCACCCCCTGCCCGACGAGTTCGATCGCGAGGTCGTCCTCCGCGATCTTCACGCAGTCGTAGTCGGGCACGAAATACCACCGTTGCAGGGCGTTTGCCGCCACCGCGCCGGCACCGGCCAGATCGATCCACGTGGGGATCCTCACCGGGGGCTGCTCGAGCCCGATGCCGATCAGTTTCATGCGGTAATCGGCCTCGACCATCACCTGTGCGAAGTGGGTTGCGGAAGACACGCCCTGAACGCTCACGGTCTGGGGGCCGAGCGCCTCCTTCATTCCGGCCACGATCTGGTCCGCTCCCCCTTGCGGGTTGACCCGGCCGGTCTTGCGGAGGAACTCCTGCATCGCCGCGAGGCCTTCCTTCGTCGGATCGATGGAGCAGCCGACAAGGCGATCCTGCGGGTGGCCGGGGGCGAAGGCACGGATGGCGGTGGCGAGATCCTCGAGCAGGACCGTCGGGCTCCCGGTTTCGATTCCGATGACACGTCCCGCCGCGTCGGTCGTCCATGGCTCGGCGGGGCCGGCGATCACGATCTCACCGGGAGCATCACCCTCGGCGGGATAGACGAAGACGTATTGCACACGGGTCAGGCCGGCGAGCTTCTCGATCTCATCGGGGATGCCCCGGCCGTCGGCCGCATGCTTGGCGAGGGCCGCCTCGAGCCGCGAGAGGGCGACCTTACGGAGCGGCACCCGTTTCTGGAGATCGCCGGGCAGCGCCGCCACCGCAGCCCTGCGCCGCTCGAGCGAGAGCCCGGGGTCGGCGATCGAGGTGGTCCGCAGCACGCCCTGCGGATCGACCAGCACGCCGGCGGCGGCTCCCTGTCCGCGCACGACAGGCATGCCCCAGACCGTGATCACGGCCAGGCATGCAGCGGCAAGAAACGAAGACGGGCGGCCAACGCTGAAACCAAGGGAAGGCATATGCATCGAGTTCACCCGGAGCACGGGAGGCGGTTGAAAAGGCTTCGAGAGCCGCCGAGAGAGTAATGGCGTCGCAGGATGGGGGCAATGCGAGGTTGGGCCACGTTTTCGGGGGTTTTGGCCCGCAAATTGCCCGCCGTGTCAGCCCACGCCCGCGGGAGCACGGCCGGGGGGGCCACGCCGCGACGCTCCCTCGTCGCGACGGCCTCCCAACGCCACCGGCGCCCGGACGCAGCCGGAGCCGAGCAGGTCGGTGAGTTCGTGGTGGAACTGCTGCGACCAGCCGACCTTGTCGCGGTCGGCCTCCATGAGCACCCGCGAACCGTCCGCGAGGTCGATGACAAGCCGCAGCAACGACTTGCCCGGATGCCGCCGGAAGATCTCGGCCAGTCGGTCGAGTGTCGCTGTATCGTGCACGCCCTCGACGATCTTCACCGTCACGCTCCGCGGCTGCAGCCGCCAGGCGTCGGTGATCGGCAGCAGTTCATTGACGATGAGATTCGTCTCCTCGCTGCCCGCCCTGCGATCGATCGATCCGCCGACGACCACCACGGCGTCGGGTTGCAGGTGCTCCCCGAGCCGGGCGTAGTCTTCCGGCCAGCAGATGCTCCTCACGAGGCCGTTCATGTCCTCGAGGTCGAACATGCCGTACCGCGTGTGCGTGGAGCCGGGGCGGGCCTGCTTCGTGTTGGAGAGCTTGAGGGCGGCGACGAGGCCGCCGATCACGACGTTGTCTTTCGCCTTGACCGTTCCGAGATCACCCGTGCCATGCGTGCAGATCGCCTCGATCAACCCCTGGAATTCGGCCAGCGGATGGCTGTGGATGTAATAGCCGAGCACTTCCTTCTCGTTGGACCGCATCTCGAGATCGGAGAGGGGCGGCACGTCGGGCAGGCCGGTGACGGCGGCGGCCGCCGGCTGCGGGTCGTCCAGGGCGGCAAACAGATTTTTCTGACCGCTCTTGCGGTCGGCGAGTTGCGAGGCGCCCGCCGCCATCGACCGCTCGATTCCGGCGAGCAGCGCCCCGCGGTGCCCTCCCAGCGAATCGAGGGCACCGGCCTTGGCGAGGTTCTCGATCGCCGTCTTGTTGACCAGCGACGAATCGAGCCGTCCGCAGAAGTCGTGAAGGTCGCGAAACGGGCCCCGCTTGGCCCGCTCGGCGCCGATCGCCTCGGCGGCCTGCACGCCGCAGCCCTTCACCGCCGACAGCCCGAAGAGGATCCGCCCCCCGGCCACGCTGAAATCCGCGGCCGAGGCATTCACGTCGGGAGGCGCCACCTCGATCCCCATGCGGCGGCAGTCTTCGACGTGTTCGACGAGCGAGTCTTTCTTCTTGAAGTTGCGGCCCGTGATGTCGCCCGAGAGCAGCGCGGCCATGAACTCGGTCGGGAAGTGGGTCTTGAGGTAGGCGGTCTGGAAGGCGAGGAGGGCGTAGGCGGTGGAGTGGCTCTTGTTGAAGCCGTAGCCGGCGAACTTCTCGATCAGCGCGAAGACCTCCCCCGCCTGCTGCTTGGAGAGCCCCTGGGCCTGCGCCCCGGCGACGAACTGTTCGCGAAACGCGGCGATCGTCTCGAGCTTCTTCTTGCTGATGGCCTTGATGCAGGTGTAGGCGCTGGAGAGCTCGATGCCCCCGAGCCGCTCCAGGATCCGCATCACCTGTTCCTGATAGACCATCACGCCGTGGGTCTCGCCGAGCACGTCCTTCATGACGGCATGGAGAAACTCCGGCCGCTTGCGGCCGTGCTTCACGTTGACGTACTCGTCGACCATGCCGCCCTCGAGCGGGCCGGGGCGATAGAGCGCGTTGACGGCGACGATGTCGAGGAAGTGATCGGGCTTCATCCGCTGAAGCAGGTCGCGGATGCCGCCGCTCTCGAGCTGGAAGATCCCCTTCGTCTCACCGCGGCAGAGCGTGGCGAACGCCGCCTTGTCGTCGAGCGGGAACGCGAACGGGTCGGGCCGGGCGCCCGTGGTCTGTTCGATGATGTCGAGCGTCTTGGCCACGACGGTGAGGTAGCGGAGGCCGAGGAAGTCCATCTTCATCAGGCCCGCCCGCTCGACGTCGCCCATCGCCCACTGCGTGATCACTTCCTCCTTCCCTGTCACCCGCTGCAGGGGCACGTATTCGACGAGCGGCCGATCGGCGATCACGACGGCCGCGGCGTGGGTGCCGACGTTGCGGGCGAGCCCCTCGATCTGCTTGGCGAGGCCCACGAGTTCGCGGACTTCGGAATCGGCGTCGCAGGCGGCCCGGAGTTGCGAGCCGGTCGCGGCGGCATCCTCGAGGGAGATTCCCAGCTGGTCGGGCACGAGGGCCACGATCTGATCGACCCGCGGAATCGGCATGCCGAGCGCCCGCCCCACGTCACGGATCGCGGCCCGGGCCGCGAGGGTGCCGAACGTGCCGATCTGGGCGACGTTGGCCTCCCCGTACTTCTTCTTGACGTAGTCGATCACCTCGCCGCGGCGCT
>SXWC01000132.1 GCA_005789975.1 Planctomycetaceae bacterium | reverse complement strand
GTGATCGACCAGTTCATCGTCAGCGCCGAGGACAAGTGGAACCGGCTTTCCGGGCTCGTGATGCTGCTGCCGCATGGTTTCGAGGGGCAGGGGCCGGAGCATTCAAGCGCGAGGCTCGAGCGGTTTCTGTCGCTCTGCGCCAAGGACAACATTCAGGTGGTGCAGCCGACGACGCCCGCACAACTCTTCCACTGTCTCCGGCGGCAGGTGCTCCGCGTCTGGCGGAAGCCCCTGGTCGTGATGACGCCCAAGAGCCTGCTGCGGAATCCCGCCTGCGTGTCCGCTCTCGACGATCTCGTCAAGGGATCGTTCCAGCGGGTGATCCCCGATTCGTCCGGCACGCCGGCCCGCGACATCCATCGGATCCTCCTCTGCTCCGGCAAGGTGGCATACGAGCTCGACAAGAAGCGGCAGGAGCTTGGCCGTCGCGACGTCGCGATCGTCCGCGTCGAACAGCTCTATCCGCTGCCGAAGCGGGCGCTGGAGGAGGCGATCGGGGGCTATACCCCCGGTACGCCCGCCGTCTGGGTCCAGGACGAGCCGGAGAACATGGGCGCGTGGCGGTTCTTCCGAATCCATTTCGGCGAGAAGCTGCTCGACCGGTTTCCGTTTTCGGGCGTCTGCCGGCAGAGCGCCGCCAGTCCCGCCACCGGCTCGAAGAAGAGCCACGACATGGAGCAAAACGAGCTCCTGAGCGCCGCATTCAACAGTTGATCCCGTTCATCCCGAGGCCGCCAACGAGCGGCGACAACATCCATGGCAATCGAACTGAAGGTTCCCGAAGTCGGCGAGTCGATCACCGAGGTGATGATCGGCACGTGGAAGAAGCGGGAGGGCGAGGGCGTGGCCACCGACGAGTCGGTGGTCGAGATCGAGAGCGACAAGGCCACGGTCGAACTGCCCGCTCCGTCCGCCGGCACGATCACGAAGATCCTCAAGGGCAGCGGGGAGAAGGCCGTGGTGGGCGAGGTGATCGGCTACATGGAGCCCGTGGCCGCCGCCTCGAAGCCCGCCCAGCCCTCGGTCGATGTGAAAAGGACGGATGGACAGACCACGATCGGATCGGTGCAGTCTCCGGCCCCTCCCGCGTCGCCCCCGCGGGTGATGCCGTCGGCGGCCCGAGTTCTCGGCGAGGCCGGCGTCTCCGCGGCGGGAGTGTCCGGAACCGGCCCCGGCGGAAGGATCACCAAGACCGACGCCGTCGCGGCGGCGAAGCCGGCGACAGCCGCCGTTGCGGCCGTCGTCCGCGGTGGTGGCAGCCGGGAGGAGCGGTATCAACTCATCAGTCCGATTCGCCGCCGGATCGCGGAGCGGCTCGTCGATGCCCAGCAGCAGGCCGCCCTGTTGACGACGTTCAACGAGTGTGACATGAGCGCCGTCATGGCCCTGCGGGCCAAGTTCAAGGATCAGTTTCAGGAGCGCTACGGCGCGAAACTGGGGTTCATGTCGTTCTTTGTCCGCGCGGCGGTCGAGGCGCTCCGGGCGGTGCCGCAGGTCAACGCCGAGTTTCGGGATCCCCACATCGTCTACCGCGACTATTGCGACATCGGAATCGCCGTTGGCGGCGGCAAAGGGCTCGTCGTGCCCGTGCTGCGGAATGCCGAGACGATGTCGTTCGCCCAGATCGAACTCCAGATCGGCGAGTTTGCCAGGCGGGCCGCCGACAACAAGCTCAAGCTGGAGGAGCTGCAGGGGGGGACGTTCACGATCTCCAACGGCGGCGTCTACGGATCGATGCTCTCGACGCCGATCATCAATCCGCCCCAGAGCGGGATCCTCGGCCTCCATTCGATCCAGGACCGGCCGATGGCCGTCAACGGGCAGGTGGTGATCCGCCCGATGATGTATCTCGCGCTCACCTATGACCACCGTCTCGTCGATGGCCGTGAGGCTGTGACCTTCCTCAAGCGGATCAAGGACACGATCGAAGATCCGAGCCGTCTGATGCTGGAAGTGTGATCGTCCACGACACGCGAGCCGCGGCCGACCGAGCACCCCCAAGAAAGCAGGCGATTCGACCATGCCAACCCATGACCTGGTGGTGATCGGCGGCGGACCGGGTGGCTACGTGGCCGCCATCCGGGCGGCGCAACTCGGCATGAACGTCGCAATCGTCGAGAAGGAGCCCCAGCTCGGCGGCACCTGCCTGCGGGTCGGCTGCATCCCGTCGAAGGCGCTGCTCGAGTCGAGCCATAAGTTGGAGGTCACCCGGCACGAGCTGGGGATCCACGGCGTCAAGGTGGCGGATGTGTCGTTCGACCTGGCGGCGATGATGAAGCGCAAGGGGGACGTCGTCGCGACGCTCGCGAAGGGAATCGAGTCGCTTCTCACCAAACACAAGATCACCCGGCACGGCGGTGCGGGCCGGCTGGCAGGGGCGGGCCGGGTCGAGGTGGTGGGGTCGGGCGGGGCGACGACCACGCTCGAGAGCCAGCGGATCGTTCTGGCCGTGGGCAGCCGAAGCGTCGTGCTGCCCGGCGTGGACGTCGATGGTCGGTACGTGGGCACGAGCACCGAGGCCCTTGCTTTCGACGCCGTTCCCCCGCATCTGGTGGTGATCGGCGGCGGCTACATCGGCCTCGAACTCGGCACGGTCTGGCGGCGGCTGGGGTCGAAGGTGACGGTGCTCGAATACGCCGACCGGATCCTCACGGGGATCGACGCCGAGATTGCTTCTGAGGCGCTTGTGATCTTCCGCAAGCAGGGGCTCGACATTCGGCTGGGCGCGAAGGTCAAGCGGGCCCGGGCCGACGGCAACGGCGCCGTCGTCGAGTGCGAGGGGCAGGAGCCGATTCGGTGCGACCGCGTGCTCGCGGCCACGGGACGCAAGCCCGCCACCGATGGCATCGGCCTGGAGACGGTCGGGATCACGGTCGATCCGCGGGGCTTCATTCCGGTCGACGGCCATTTCCGCACCACGGCTCCGGGCATCTGGGCGATCGGCGACTGCATTCCCGGCCCCATGCTCGCCCACAAGGCCGAGGAGGATGGGGTGGCCTGCGCCGACACGATCGCGGGCAAGTGGTCCCACATCGATTATGACCTCGTGCCCGCCGTGGTCTTCACCCACCCGGAGATCGCCGCCGTCGGAAAGACCGAGGAGCAGCTCCTCGCGGCGGGCACGGCCTTCAAGAAGGGCACCTTTCCCTTCCGCGCGAATGGCCGGGCGCGGACGATCAACGATACGACCGGAAAGGTGAAGGTGCTTGCCGACGCCGCCACCGACCGTGTGCTCGGGATTCACATCATCGGCCCCGCCGCGGGAGATCTGATCGGCGAGGCGGCAGCAGCCCTGAACTTCGGCGCGACCGCCGAGGACATCGCCCGGGTGTGCCACGCCCATCCGACGCTTCCCGAGGCGCTCAAGGAGGCGGCCCTCGCCGTGAGCGGGCAGGCGATCCACGCCTGATCGCAAACCGTGCCGGCACGTCCTTCGTGGGCCCGGCCCCGTGTTTTGCGGGTCGGGGTTTAGCCCGTGGCCCGCCGACCGACGGGGGCGAGCTCGTGCAGGTCCACTTTCGACCGTGACGTCATGCAAGCGGCACCCGACGAACTGCCCGCGATCGACATCCACAGACTCTGAGCCGTGCCGGCCTCGAAGCATCCAGGCCCCGGACGGGTGACCCGGGAGACGGTCTGCGCCGAGGCGAGAAACTCGCCACTCCGGGAGGAGGGCTAGCGTTACGGGCGCCGCTGATTGGGTGCCGGAAAACGCGGCAGCAGCCTCACCTGCCGCCCAGCAGCTCGGAAAGGCCTGTGGACATGATTGCGGATGCGCCATTGGCCGGACTATCGTTCCCGCAACGCGAGGGACCAGGTCGCCATCATGGGCCACTCGCCAGGGGGCGTGCCGGTGGCCGATGTCTCCTCAGGGTAATATTGTCATCGTGGATGCGAGATCGGAACGACTCGGAGCCGAAGCATGAAGACGATCTCGCGTTGGTCGCTGGCCACGTGCGCCCTTCTGGTGGCGAGCGATGCTGCGGCGCAGACAATGCCACCGGCCAACCCTTACATGGGCCCGCCCGGCACCGCCACGATGCACGCCAACGCGGCCTCCTCCAACGCCACCACCAACCCTGGCCCCGGGTCGGGGGCCGTCTTGATCAGCAGCACGAATTTCAACGCCGTTTTTTCGACGATCCTCATGGGAAGCGACGGCATGATCGTATCGGTTGCCACCCAGTGGACCGATCGGACTCCGTGGGTCTACCTGCTCAACCCGACCACGCTCGAGCCACTGGCGACCATGAAGCTCGTCAAGTCCACCACGAGCGACATGGCCGGCGGCATCTATTCCTATCTCGACAACGACAACCGGCTTGTGCTGGTGAATGCCGACGGCGAGTTGCAGCGGATTTCGTACACCCAGCAGACCAGCGGATCGTGGCAGCTCAACGTCACGTCGCAGGTACAGATCGGCTATCCCGACGTCATCGGCCTCGTGCCTGACTATCAGGGGCGGGTCTGGTTCGCGACCGCCCAGGGAACGTCGGGCACGTCGGGCGCGGTCGTCGGCTACTACGATCCCACCTCGAACCAGACCTCTGCCTTTACGCTGCCCGCCGGCGAACAGGTTGCCAACAGCATCTCCTCCTCGCCCACCGGAGTGGCCGTCGCGTCAACCTCGGCCCTCTATCTCTTCCAGTCGGGTTCGAGCGGCCCAGAGCAGGTCTGGCGGGATACGTACGACCGTGGCCCCGCCCGCAAGCCTGGCCAACTCAGTTGGGGCACCGGAGCGACGCCGGTGTTCTTCGGGCCCGACACCGGCTACGAGTACCTCACCATCACCGACAACGCCTCTCCACAGGAAAACGTTCTCGTCTACCAAACGACTTCTGGAACCCTGATCGGCTCGGTGCCGTTCCTTATCTCGGGCACCAACAGCGGCAACGAAGACGCTGCGATCGCCGTCGGCAACAGCGTCTTCTACCCGAGCACCTACGGCTACCAGTATCCCCAGTCTGCGGAGAGCGGCACGAGCATCCCCGCAGGAGCGCCGTTTGTGGGAGGCATGCAGCGGGTCGATGTGCTCCCGGGCGGCGTCGGGCTGACGATGGGCTGGCAGAGCAGCGTCGTCTCGGCCGGCGAGCCGCGGCTGTCGCTGGCCGACAACCTGATCTACACGATCGGTCTCGACACGACGACCGGCACGTACAGCCTGATCACGGTTGACCCTGCCACGGGCGGTCAACTGAGCAGCACCCCGTACGGTTCCGCGCTTGGCGACAACCCGCTGCAGATGGTGAGCATGATCAGTCCGTCCGGCGTGCTCTATCAGGGCACGAAAGAGGGGCTCCTGCGGGTGCAGGCGATCGTGCCGGAACCCTCGACGATCGCGATGGCCCTCGCCGGCCTGGCCTGTGGCGGCTTCTCGGCGTGGCGGCGTCGCAGGCGGAAGAATCCCCGCGACTAATCGAAGGCCTGTTCGAGCTCTCGAGCATCTTCTCCGATACTGCGCCCGGCCCCCCTTCGCACTCGAGCGGCTCTCCGTGATCCGCGGCCCAGACGGCCGCGCAACCAGCATCCGCTACGTGCTGCCCAGACACAAAGCCGCCAACTGGGGCGGGCCCGGCCGCGGCCGTAAGTCCATGCGGCCGGACGCCACTGGCGTCGTGGAGCTCTCGCCGTTTGAGTTCCTCGACAGGCTCGCCGATCTCGTCCCGCCGCCGCGGAAGCACCGGCATCGGTATCACGGGGTGTTTGCGCCGAACCACAGGCGGAGGCGGGCCGTCACGGCACTGGCCATCGGGAACATTGCCAAACCGCACGATGCCGGTGCCGGCGGGCATGCGGGAGCGGCACCCGACGAACTGCCCGCGATCGACATCCACAGCCTCTGAGCCGTGCCGGCCTCGAAGCATCCAGGCCCCGGACGGGCGACCCGGGAGACGGTCTGCGCCGAGGCGAGAAACTCGCCACTCCGGGAGGAGGGCTCGCGTTACGGGCGCCGCTGATTGGGTGCCGGAAAACGCGGCAACAGCCTCACCTGCCGCCCAGCAGCTCGGAAAGGCCTGTGGACATGATTGCGGATGCGCCATTGGCCGGACTATCGTTCCCGCTTGCGACGCCGAACCATCTGCCAACCTCCACAGGCAAGCCCGGCCAGTCCCATCACCCACGTCGATGGCTCGGGCACGGCAACCGGACTTGCGAGACGAAAACCGACGAGGGCGGACCCGCTCGACGGGTCGATCGCGCTCCTGTTGGAGGACGACAAGGAGGACGCGTTGTTGGCCCAGTCGCCGCCCCGCACCCCACGAGACGAGCCGGCAGCGCCCGTGAGGTCGTTCCACTCACTGACGTTGCCGCTCATGTCAAAAGCGCCGTACGGACTTGCGCCGCCATTGGTGCCCACCGTCGTCACGTTGCCCGTCCGGCCGTTCCACGATGCCGTAGCGTTGTAGTTCGCAAAGTTGCCCGTGCTGCCTGACGAACCAATACCGGTCAAACCCGCCGTCACCGCCGTCGGGGCCGTATCGCTCTGCGTGGCGTAGTCCCAGTAGCCCGCGTTCGTGCCGCCACCCTTGTAGTACGCCGCCTTGTACCACTGGTCTTCCGTCGGGATATAGAACGTCGCCCCCGGGTTCACCGCCGGGGCAATGCCGGTGGTCTGGCCGCCAACGAGCGTATACGCCCCTGTCTCTGTGCTCGACGAACTCGTTGCACCGTTTTGATACCAGTTGGACACCCGTGCCGCTTGAAACCAACTCACGTAGTTCACCGGCTTGTCGCCCATGTTCGGCCTCGCGGCATACTTGCTGCCAATGGACGCCCCAGATGTGAAACTGACCCCCCCACGGGCGTTGCTGCCCATGCTCGCGTTGTAGACGGAGTACGGATTGGTGCCGTTTGCATCCACGGAGTTCAGGAAGTCCGTGTACTGCTGGTTCGTGAACTCGAACTTCATGATCTGGAACGCGTCAGCCACGGCACCGGCAGGGTTTGGGCTCCCGGTGGTGTCAGCCGTATTCCCCGGATCGCCCACCGTCACCCAGTCGATGGTGCCGGCACGGGCAGCAAGAGGCAGGGAACCAAAAAGGGCCGCGGCGCCAACCATAAAGACGACGCGTAACATACGGGCGAACGAAACCATAGGCCTTTTCATCTGTGCGACTATGCCTGTGTGTGGATGAAGGAAGACAAACCTCGACGCGAGATGCCGACAGTCCTCAGCATCTCGCTGTTTGAGAAAACGCCGCTTTGAAAGCCCCTTCAGGCCAAAAGTGCCACATCCGAGCAGGACGTCGATCATCAACAATTGACGCAGATGGAAGTGGTGCTGTTCAAAGGGAGGCAGGTCAGCTCACGGTCGCTCATCGGCCGGAAACCCGTTGAGGACGTGCCCTTGACCGAGCTAGCCTTATCGCGACCGCCAACGCAGCCGTTATGCCTCCGTAGATGAACGTGGAAGGCTCAGGGACAGATACGACAGATACCAGGGTCATTTCCGTAAACCTGCCCACACCGCTCTGGGAAGACAATCCGATGCCCGTGAACTCGCTTGCGCTGGTTACGTTCGCATTCATGTTCGTGAAGACGGTGTAGTCTGTCGTATCCACTCGAAGTATCGACGAATAAGTCCAGTCCGCGGCGTTGGGTGAGCTCGCGTCCAGAGAGGTCGTGAGGATGGAAGTCTTTCCGGCCGGGGCGATCGTCGAATCTCCAACACCTCCCCCCCCCGTACCGGGGCCGATAAATCCTTGATACGTGTCGCCATTGTTCTTCAGAATCACCCACCCCCTCCCCTGGTTGTCAGCCAGTCGTCTCGTCGAAGTGGTGCTCCCGCCTGAAAAACCCGCGCCAATCCAGTCGCCGGAATTGTTCGCAGTGAAGAAAGTCACCGACAACGTGTATGTGTTGCCTGGATTCGCCGTGAACGGCAAATAAATGCCTCCGGTGACAAAATTGAGCGAACCGTCGGCCTTGTAACCGGTGTTGCCCTGCCACGTATTGGATCCTGTCGTGACGTCGGGGGTTGTTCCAGCGAGATTGACACCGGAACTACCGTCAAAAATGTCACTGTAAAGCACGACGGTGGCATGCACGGAGGCCGGGGCGACGAACATTCCCACCACGAGGATCGCAAGGGCGGCAGCACCTGGCATGAGGCGGCGGTGGAATACCGAACTCGAGGCTGTTCCGGCCAACAAGCCGCCCATGTGATACGTCAGTCCGAAACCCCGGGATGAGGACAAAGCATTCGAAGAACTCGGGTGGGACATACGTGCTCTCACTTTCTTGCCTGAGGCTTCATGGGTTTCCAGCATGTGCGGAATCTCGGGACAAGTCGCGAGCGGGCCTGCGGCCGCGACATCGGGCGGTTGTAACCACCGCTGCAGCCTGTCCCGCCCTGCGTGGCCGAAACGAGCGCCGGTGCGGACGAAACGGCCAGCCAGGGGGCATCGCATGGCCGAGTCGGGCATCCTCGGTTCGGATGACCGTGTCGAACTGATCGCGGGCGAGGTGCTCGACATGTCGCCGATCGGAAGCCTGCACGCGGCTCCCGTGGCCGCCGTGAGTGACTACCTGGGCAGGGTTGCGGCTGGCCGACTGACCGTCTGGTCGCAAAATCCCATCCGCCTCGACGACTCCAGTGAGCCGCAGCCCGACATTGCGCTCGTCAAGCTCCGGCCCGACTTCTACGCCGCCGCCCACCCTGGCCCCGCCGGGCGAAGCGAAAGCCTGGCAACCATCCTGCCGCTCGGGCGATTCGCAGGGGCCTGACGGCCATCGCCGGGGCGAGCGCTTCGCTCGCACACGCTGCCGTCACCCCGCAGCGGCCTGCCGTCGGGGCAGCGTGGCGATCACCCGCACGCATCCGTCACCGGCGGCGACCCCGAGCCGGGCGCTTGGGTCGAAGAGCTCGAGCCGCCGGCGGAGGTTGGCCAGCGCGAGCCCCGGCGACCCGTCTTCGTCGGTCACCCAGTTGCCCGTGTTGCACACCTCGACCTCCAGATCGGACCCTGCGATCCGGGCGGTGACCGCAATGGCCAGGCGGCCGGGGGTCGTCCGCATGCCGTAGTGGATTGCGTTTTCCACCAATGGCTGCAATAGCATCGCCGGCGCGAGCAGCTCCCGAGTCTCCGGCGGGCAGTCGATCGAGCAGTCGAAGGCGTCCTCGAACCGAACCCGCTCCAGGGCAAGGTAGTGCTCGAGCAGCTCCAAGTCCCGGCCCAGCGGCACGGCGGCCCCGCCGTCGGTCAGCGCGTGCTGCAGACAAGCGGAGAGGCTGCCGGCAATCCGGCTCACCGCGGCCGGGTCGCGGCGGCAGGCCACCACCGCCCCGAGAGCGTTGAACATGAGGTGGGGCCGCATCAGGCCGGCGAGTGACTCACGTTCGCTCGCGCGAGCGGCCTTCACCGTCCCCCACATTCGCCGCGCATCGGCCCGCAGGCCGGATCGTTCACAGATTGCGACATAACCCGCCGACCAGCCGAGCGGCAGCAGCAGCCAGCCGGCCCAGACGCCCTCCAGCGCCGCCGTGTTGATCGCCCCGGCAGGCAAGACAAGGGCCGCCAGCGGCGGCGACGCCAGCCGCACGGCCAAGCTGGCCAGGCCGCTCAGCAGCACAACGGCGGCCCACCGCGTCGGCCATGTACCTTGGCGAAACCATACGGTCTCGTAGGCAGCCCGCACGGCAACTGCCGCGACGGTAGCCACGGCGAATCGCACCCATAGCGTGGGAAAACCGTCGCCCACCTCGGTCTTTTGTAAGATGCCGCGGGCAATCGCGGCGACAACGATCAGGCTCGCGGCGTGATACGTCCAAAAGAGCAGATCGCGTTCGATCGCGGACGGTCGGCGCGGGAGAGCTGACCGGTCGTGGCCGGAAATGGCAAGCATCGGGGGCATGAAGGCCGGGTGGCGAGCACGTCGGGGGAGAGTTCCCGTGCAACCTATCTGCCGCAGACCGCTCCGGCAACTGTCAGTCGCTCGTGAGCGACCTGGTGATCGCGACCTGTCTCCCGAAGGCCGCAGCGGCCACAGTGGGGATCGTGACGATCGCCCGCACCCAGCCATCGGCGGCGGTCGTCTCGACGCCAGCGCCCGGCAGGCCCAGCAGTTCCAGCCGCCGCCGGAGGTTGCCGAGGGCCGCGTCGTCGGACTTGGGAACGGCTCCTGGTGCCACCCAGTTGCCGCTGTTGGCCACGGTGATCGTGAGCATGTCGTCGGCTACGCGGGCGGAGACCTCGATCGTAAGCCGGTCGTGACTCGTCCGGCCGCTGTGCTTGAGGGCGTTTTCCAGAAGCGGCTGGATGATCATCGGAGGCACCATCACCTGCCGGGCCGCCCGGTCGCAGATGATCCGGCAGTCGAGGGCATCACCGAACCGGGCCCGCTCCACGGTGAGGTAGTGCTCGAGCACCTCCAGTTCCCGGCCGAGCGGCTCGAGCAGGTCGGCCCCGTCGAGTGTGAACCGCAGGTAGCCGGCGAGCCCTTCGGTCAGTTCCTCGACGGCCGCGGGATCGTCACGGCTGGCGATCACGGAGTTGAGGGCGTTGAAGAGGAAGTGCGGATTCATCTGGGTCTGGAGGAGTTTGAGTTCGCTCGTGCGGGCGGCGGCCTCCGCCGTGGCGAGATCCAAGAGCAGGTCGCGGCGGCGATCACGGTCTTGAAAGCTGAGAAACATCAGCGACCAAACCATCAGGATGGCGGACCGCGTGGGGAACACCCCACGGAGAACCGTATCTTCGGCGGTGGAGAACGGGCCGCCGCCCCCGAGCACCGCCGCCAGGGGATGCTCGAGGGCCGCGCCGCCGAGGCACAATCCCACGATCACGAGCCAGCGCGGCCCGGGAGCGAGCCGCTCGAAGGTGGGCTGCATGTACACCAGCCGCAGCACCGTGGTAAGCGCGAGGCATGACACGAATCGCACCCACGCATGGCGGAACACGTCGCCCCCGGGGGTGAACTGGGCGGCCACGGTCGTGGCGGTCATCGCCACGAGGGCCGCAAAGGCCACTTGAAACACCCAGAACACGACCTCGCGTTGCAGCCGGAACCTCCCGCTGCCAGGGTGACTCGCGCCGGCGTCGGCGGAGCGCCGGTTGAACCCGCTCCGGCCGGCGAGCGTACCTTTGGGCCCGGCGGCCCAGCCGCGATAACGGACCTGGCCGACTTGACTCATGGGAGGCTTTCCTCGCTGGCGGGCGGCGTGGGATTCTTGGCCAACAGGCTGCGAAGCCGCTCTGCAACCACCCGCCCGACCACGATGGGTTCATCGCACCCCTCGAGTCTTACGATAACTTCATGCCTTGAACGCCATTCCGTCGCCTCGACCGCGTCGAGGTTGACGATCAGCGAGCGGGAAAGCCTTGAAAACGGTTCGGCGGGCAGGAGTTCGCTCCACTCCTTCAGGCTCCGCCGCACAATCACGCTCATGCCCCGTCGGAGCACCACGCGGGAGTCGTTGCGGCTCGCCTCGATCCAGGCGATCTCGCTCTGCCGGGGCGTGAGCGTTGCGGCCTCGGTCGGCACGACGACCCGCTCGTCGGCTCCGAGCGGCGACGGCGACCCGCTGTCAGGCGGCAGGATTCGCCGCAGAGTCTCGGCGAGCCGGGCCGCAGTGACGGGCTTGAGCACGTAGTCCACCGCCCGGACCTCGAAAGCATCGACGGCGTAGTCGTCGTGGGCGGTGACGAAGACTACCTGCGGCGACCGGGGGACACGGCGGGCGAGGTCGAGCCCGCTCTCCTGCGGCATGTCGATGTCGAGAAACACGACGTCGACGTCGTGGACCGCGAGAAACGCCTCCGCATCGGCGACGTTTCGAGCCGTGCCGGCCACCGCCACGCGGGGTTCGTCGGCCAGGAGTTCCACCATCCGGCGGATCGCCAGCGGCTCGTCATCGACGACGAGCACGCGCAGCGGCGGCACGGCCCCGCTGGTGACGGGCGACGCTCGTTCGGCGGGGGACAACACAGGATTCATATCCAAGATTGGACAGAGCCGCACTCCGTCTCCTCTAGAGGCCCACCTGGCCGGCTCTCCCGAGGGCTCCCCTGCGATCCTACCCGGCACCCCCGCGCTCCCTCGCCACGCGCGGACGAGACGAGCGCCAACGCGGACGAAACGGCTGGCAGGAGCCCCACGATGAGCACCGCGGCGAAGAGCCCCCCGGCCGGCCAGTTCCAGTCATCGACCAGCCATCGCCAGCAGGCGGCCGGCCAGCGGCGGTCGGCGGGCCCACGTGCCTCCTGGAAGGGCCTGATCAGGCTTTCGAGGCCGGCCATGAGTGGCTCGCTTCTGTCTCGATGGAACTTCGCTGGGCTGCTTCAACGGCGTCAGCCAAGGAACGCCCCTGATGACCGGAGAGCCGCCGCAGTTCCTGCTCAATCTGTTTGCTCACCTGGCGGACCCGTCTTATAGCACACGCCGACGGACAAACCTCCGGAACCAAGGCCTGTCAGGTCTTATTTCCCTGCGGCATCCTCTGCTTCGGATCGCGAACCCAGCCGAGTGCTGGTGACTTTCGCGAAGCAGTCTCCTCCACAGCCAAACCGTCCCGACCCGAAGTTCAGGGGCGGGGTGAGGCGGACGGGGGACCGATGCATGCGGTCCCGGGAAGCCCCCTTCGCCCGACAGAGATTTGAGGATTTGTGAGGATTGATGCCGGGGCGACGAAACTCCCTCTCGCGCATTAGTCAGTACGCCCGGCTGGACTCGAACCAGCGGGCTATTTTCGGTCGTCGCGATCCCTTCGGGCCTCGCTCCGCCGCTGGTTGGCTGTAGTCAGTACGCCCGGCTGGACTCGAACCAGCGACCCTGGGATTAGAAATCGGGCCGACCGTTTCGGTCTACTGCCGATCCCCTCGCGTTTCCCGAGCGCCACGCGGATCGCAGGGACGACGATCGCACGGGCGAGAAGGTTTCGGAGTCGCGAACGCAACGGTTCACGCAACACCCCCCGGCGGGCCGGTATGCTGCCGGCCATGCGTCCCGTCGTCCTCCTGCCGATCCTCGTCGCCATGCTCGTCGGCTGCGAGGACCGCGCCCCCGCCAAGGCCCGCCCCCGCCGGCCGGCGGGGGCTATGGGCCGACCATGATCCCGTCCCGCCCTGGGAATGGCGGTCGACGGAAAAGGCCCGGAAGCGCCCGTAGCCTATTCATCTACCGCGAATGTCTCGAACGTTCACGCCCCCCGGAACAGGTCGCAAAAGTGCCGAATCTTCAGCCTTGGTGACTTGATTGTCGGTCGGTACTACCGGCTCGAAGACGTAGACCGTTTGTCCGCCGGCGAGCTTCTCCGTCCCAGCGCACCGCAACCTTTGGGTCAACTTGACGGAGTTGCCCGATACGAGGCTGCTCGTGTCGACGCCCTGAATGATCGCGGCTCGACTGCCGCGGACACTCCCTTCGGCGACAATATCGTAAGTGCCAATGAATCGCCCGCCGTCGGTCGACTCAACCGTGAACGTTGGCCTGAGGAATCCTTCCCGCCCCTTCTCGCAGTCGGTTAGCGAAAGAAAATCACCGGCCGCAACGCCTGCACCGCCCCCACCAAAAGTGATCGAATCGACGGCAGTGTTCTTTATCTCCTGCGAGCTGCCGTCAACGAGGACAGTGAACTTTCCCTTATCGTATTTCGTCACCGTGCCGTTGAGCGTGTTTCCGGTCTTAAGCCGAATCTCGTCGGCGGCACCGACTGTCCCCAAAAGGCAGCCCGCCAGTAGACAAACAACCAATCGACTCATGAAAAGTCCTCCCCCTTTGTGACGTTCACGCCTGCCGGAACTCCTATCCCGCCAATGAGGGATTAAAGCGTCCGGCCGACCGTTTGCAAACGGCAAGCCGAAAGATCGCAATCGGACTCGCGACCACCCCGGCCAAGGCAGGAAATATGCGCCTTTTTTCAGCTCCAGATCGGCGATTGACTCGTGCGCCCCCTGCCATAGACTCGCCGCCCAACGTTGCCGGAGTGGCAGCGGATCGGAAGCGAAAAGAAAGGAGTCTACCTATGCCCGCGAATGGCACGACCAGTTGCCTGCCCTTGTCGACGGCGTCGATGACGATGCCAGCCCTGACCGCCGAGCGCCGGCGCGAAGTGTGTATCCACGAAGCCGCGCACGCCGTCGTCTACGCCCTGGGCGGCGCGTTCGTCGATCGCGTCGCCGTGGCTCCGGAGCACGCGACCGAGTGGACAACCCTAGGCCGCAAGGGCGCGGTCCTGACGCACCTCTGGGGCGTCTGCTCTGCCTCTGATCCGCCGTGTCTCTTGTGCCTCGAATGGAGCGTCAACGACGGCGATTACACCGCAGACCGAAAGACATTCACGGCCATGATCCGCACGATCGAGCACGACCTCGCCGAGTTGAAAATCTCGAGGGCGTCGCAATTCGGCGTCGAGCAGCGCCGGCAGCTCCGCGCACATGTCTGCGCCATCATGGCCGGCCCCGTGGCGGACGCGATCCATTCTGGTAAGGACGTCGAGGACGAGCTCGACTGGTGGGACATCCTCCCCAATCGCGGCGACGATCTGACCACGGCAAGGGCGATGACTTTGCTATTGCCGTTTCGTCGAGAATATGAGCACGCCGTGCGAGTGACTGAAGACGTGCTACGCCGGCCGGAGGTCTGGGACCGCGTCCTCCGGCTCGCAGCCGAGCTCGAGCGTGTCGGCGACCTGGATGACGTCCAGCCCTTCCTGCCCGATCGCCTGCCGGAATGGCCACCATCCCCTCGACGCTCGCCGTTGACTCGCAGCCCGGCTCCGTCAACGTATCCGGCACCCGGGCGCGGCTGATCCCCGGCATGGCTGGCCGGCGTCGCGATCTCCTCCTCGCGGCGCTGGCTGGCCACCCGGCAACTCATGGAGGAGAACCATGGACAATGTCGCCGCCCGCCTGGGCGTGTTTTTGGATGCCGTCGAGAGCCTGATCGCCGGCATGGACTTCGACGCCGAGCTATTCGGCGACAACTCTGAGCCGCGTCACGCAACGCGGTGTCGATCGCTCGACAAGGCCGCAGGCATGCACGCCCTCGCCGCGGGCGTGCGCGAAGCATGTCGGACGCATGGAAGATCCTGGGTCTCGACCTGGGTAAAGGTTGACCGCGTAGCCCAACTGGCCGCGCAAGCCGTTAAGTGTCACGGCGAGGGCAACATCAAGCCGTGGATCCGCGACCGCGATCGGATCCGCGAGCTACTGGGCGAGCTACTCGCCGTCGGCCCCCGGGATCCTCGACCGGACAGGGATCACGACGTCGTCCGGTCCTCGTCCGTCCCATCCGCGTCCTCGCGGCGGGAACGCCCGCCGACGACCATCGACGTGAGGTCGGACGCTGGGCGAGAAGGTGAAAAGGGCGGAAAGCCCGCCATCGTGCCGGCAGCGCAAACTGCAAACGGTCGTCGAATACTTTCGTTACTCCTGGAGCACAACGCGATCCGGGAAGAGGATAGGGTGACTCGTGAATACATCGTCGACGAGTCCCGGCTGACAATCGAAAAGGTACGCCGCGCGATCGAGCACGACCTAAAGCCGAATGGTCTGATCGAAAGCAAGCTGGGACGCGATGGCGGCCTATGGCTCGCCCAAGCCGGGATCGCGGCCGCGCAGTCCGTCGCCGCAAAATAGGCGCGCCTATTTCTGGCGCGAACCGACACCCATTCGCGCCCTTTGCGACGTTTTTTCTTTCGGCAACTCGCGGACACTTCTCGCATCGACACGAGCACACCGCTCGTCCGATTGCTCACAGGAGTCACGCGAATGATCGTCACCACGACCTGCCGCAGCTGCGGCGGAGACCATCCGAGCTACGCCGGCAAACTTGAAGGGACGCAGCGAGTCGCCGAAGCGATTGCCCAGGGGCATGACTTCGGCGGTGTGTTCGAGCTGGGCAACGAGCTCGCCAAGGCCCGGACGAAGATCGGTATCGGCGGCGACTCCACAACGGCGGACGCTCACCTCGCCGCCGTGTCGCTCCAGGCAATACACGCCCGCGTCTCGCGGGATTTCGCCAGGGTCGAGGGAAGACGCGGGGCGTGTCGGCTCTGCCAGTTTCGCCACCTGCTTGCCACGCTGATGCACACCGCCATGCGGGCGGTCGAAGACGAGCGGCAAGGTGTCGCGGCGTCGTACGAGTCCGATCTGATCGACGCCTGCGAGTCGCTCGCCAGCTACGCCGGCGACGACCACCCCGACGAGGACGCGACGCTCTCCGTCCTCTCGCTGGCTCGCGACGTCTTCCTCCAGGCCCTTGTCGCCATGTCCCCCGAGCGCGATCCCCGCTGACCGCGTTCGCTACCCGTCGCGCCTTCTCCGTTCCCCTTCGCGGGGCGGCGCGACGGGCTCCGTTCACCGTCGCCCCCAGGAGCCCATGCCATGCCGATCCCGACCGACGTCCGCCGCAGCGTTCCCGATACCGCGATCGACCCCGCGCGACTCTACCGCAGTGACGAGCTCGCCGCCCGCATGGGCTGGCGACCGTCCGGCTGGCGAGCCGCGCGTCGAGCCGGTCTCCGCGCCATGCGATACGGGAAGCGCTGGTTCGTGAAAGGCGCTGACCTCATCGCGTTCGTCGAGCATCACGCCGGGGACGACTGACCACCACCACGATCACAATCCGGTCGTTCGGCCGGATCACGGCAGCGGCGTCGCCGCACCGCTGCAACAAGAAAGCCGGCGATCAAGGAGCCCTACCTATGGGCGACATTTGTGAGTTCGAGGTCTCGCAAGGCGGAGGACCGCCCGCAGGCAACTACAAAGCGGAGTTCGTCGGCGTCGAGCAGACGACGCACGAGGAGTACGGCGACGGTCTCCGCTGGCGATGGAAGGTCGTCGACGGCCCGCAGGCCGGCGTGATCGCCAGCCGGACGACGAGCCCGAAGCCGACCACCGGCAACGCGGCCGGCAAGTTGATCGCCGCCATGACGGGGCAAACCCTCGCCGGCGGACAGAAGGCCAGCGTCCGCGACTGCATCGGAAAGCACTTCCTGATCCAAGTCGCAGCGACCAAGTCCGGCAGCGGCACTCGCGTCGAGACCGCGATCCCGCTCTGACCCGCGTCGGCGGGGGCGGGGCCGGCGCTGGTGTCGCGTCGCCCGCCCTCGCCGGCAACGGTCGTCCATCCCAATCGCCACCAGGACCACGAACATGCCCGAGAACATGATGCTCCCCGCCGCGCTCGACTATGCCGCCCGGGGCTGGCGTGTCTTCCCGGTGGCCGCGGGCAAGAAAACGCCGCGGACCGCGAACGGGTTCCTCGACGCGACGACCGACGAGTCCGCCATCCGGATCTGGTGGGAAGGAAAGCCGTTCCTGAATGTCGGCGTCGCCATGGGGGGCGTGTCCGGGATCTGGTCTCTGGACGTTGACGGCGAGCCCGGGGCCGCGAGTGTCATGGATCTCGAACAGCAACACGGCGAGCTGCCGGACACGCTGACGTTCCGGACCCCGCGAGGCGGACGGCAACACCTTTTCACCATTCCGCCCGGCGTGTCGATCCCGAGCTCGATCGGCATCCTCCCCGGGATCGACGTGCGCGGGGACGGCGGCTACTCCGTCGTCCCGCCGAGCGTTCGGCCGGAGGGCCGCTACACGTTCACCAGCCACTCGCCGATCGCCGACGCGCCCATGTGGCTCGTCGAGCGCGTGACGACCCGCCAGCCGGCCAGGACGACGACCATGGCCGACGAGCTCACGGTCGAGGCGACCGCGTTCCGCGATCACCCCGGGGCCGGCGAGGGAACACGCAACCGCGAGGCCGCCCGACTCGCCGGATGCGAGCTTGCCAAGGGGACGCCCCCCGCCGCGGTCCTCACGGACGCGATCGCATGGGCCGGCCGATGCCGCCCGCCGATGGAGCTCGACGAGCTGCGAGACGTCCTCGCGTCGATCGCCGGCCGCGAGTCGTCGAAGCCGGAGCCGGAGCCCCTCGCCGCCGGCGACGAGTTCGACGCAGACCTGGAGGCGATCCCGCTCCGCGTCCGGTCGTGGCCGATGCGACCGCAGGCGATGCTCGACCACGGGGTCGTCGGCGATCTCCTGCGGCGAGTCGAGCTCGAGACGGAAGCCGACCCGGTCGCCATCGCCACGACGTTCCTGACGGCGCTGGGCAACGTGATCGGACGCGGCCCGCATGCCGTCGTCGATGGGACACGGCACGGGCTCAACCTGTTCGTGTCGATCGTCGGCGGAACGTCCGAAGGGCGGAAGGGCACGTCCATGGGGATCGTCCGCCGGATCATGCGAGACGTCGATGCCGACTGGGTCCGATGGTGCCGCACCCCGAATCTGGTCAGCGGCGAGGGCCTGATCGACCGCGTCCGCGACGACGTCTATCGCGTGATGGTCAACAAGAAGACGGGCGAGCCGGAGAACGTCCTCGTCGAGCCCGGGGTCGAGGACAAGCGGCTCCTGTGCGAGATCCAGGAGCTCGCGGGGACCATGCGGGCCGGACGATCGGAACGCTCGACGCTCTTTCAAACGATGCGAGAAGCCTGGGACGGAGTCGATCTGGCGACTATGTCGAAGAACAGTCGGCGGACGGCGACCGAGCCGCATATCTCGATCGTGTCCCATGTCACGCCGGAGGAGCTGTCGAAGCTCCAGACCGACTCCGACGTCTACGGCGGATCGTGGAATCGGTTCCTGTGGATCGCGTCGAAGCGAGCGCGGCTCCGTCCGCATGGCGGGGACTTCGAGGACCTGGGCGATCTCCAGGATCACGTCCGGTCCGTCGTGACGCACGCCCGGAACGTCGGCAGGATTCGACGGACGCCGGCCGCCGATCGACTCTGGGAAGCCGAGTATTACCGCCGCGCCGAGATCCATGCCGGCGGGGTCGTCGGGGCGATCCTGGGGCGAGCGGAGCCGCAGCTGCTCCGGCTGTCGATGCTCGCGGCACTCTGCCGGGAGAACGACGTTGTCGACGCCGAGGATCTCGCCGCCGCCCTCGCCCTCTGGCAGTACGCCGACGGAACGGTCCGGATGCTGTTCGGCGGATACGAGGACCCGCTCGTCGCCAGGGTGATTGAAGCGATCCGCGCGACACCCGGAATCAGCCGATCGACACTCCATCGGACCACGGCGAAAAGCATGCAGGCCACGCGGTTCGTCGCCGTCCTCGAACAAGCCGCCGCCACCGGGATCGTCCAGTCGGAGCGGATCGACACTGCTGGGCGCCCCAGGGAGATCTGGAGCCCACGGGCAACTGGCCGCACCGCGGGGACCACCGCGGGCGAAAAGGCTGAAAGGGTAAAAAGCCCGCATGCCGGCGACGCCGACACCTTTTCACCCTTATCGCCCTTTCCCCCGGCCGTGGCCGCTGCAGCCGACTCCCTGCCAGGGCGAGCCGCCCCGTCGTCGAACCACGGGAGGACGCTGTGAGCACCACGGGCAATCTCCTCGAAGCTATGGCGGCCGTCGACGCCGCCGGCGGCCGACTCCGGCTCGTCGACGGCCGTGTCCGGGTGGATGTCGATGTCGAGCTGCCGGAGTCCGTCTGGCAAACGCTCGCCGATCACCGCGATGAGTTGATCGGTTCGCTCACCCGCGGGCGGCCGCTCTGGGCCGACACCCCGATCTGGCCGGCGAAGAGCGCCGACACCGATCAGCTCCCGCTGCCGGCCGGCGCCGACCGATGCGATCGGTGCCGCTCGACGGAGACCGTCGACCAGAAGATCCACGATGGGCAATCAGTCCGCCGCGACTGCATCGCCTGCGGACGGCTCCGGAAGTTCACCGTCTGGTACGGAGTCCCAATGCCATGAGGGTTGCGCAAGCCCCACTTCGCGGACCTCGCATCGCCCACCACGCATTTTCTTACCCGTGGTGCCACCAGATTCGAACGCCAGTAATGATCCGCCATGCGAGCCCACCCACAAACAGCAGTGAACCAGCCGGTATGAGTGAGCTTGTGCTTTTACTACCTGGCTCTGCCAAAGACGCCCCAATGCAAAGAAGTAATAGGCCGATCGCGATACTCAATAAGCCCAGTAACTGCTGGGCCTTGAGTGACTTTCTTGTCTTTTCAATCGTGACGTGGCCTGTCACCGGCATTGGAGCAGCGCGAGGAGCAGGCGAGACAGCCACTGTGATAGCAGGCGAAGAGGGCGCCGGAGGCGGCGCAGGAGCGACAGGCGTCAACTGCAATCCCTTGACCTTTGATACAGGCAGCCATTCGCCCATCCCTTCGCGCCACACCACCATGTCTCCAGTGATGCGGCCGTCCTTGCCCAACTCGGATAGTTGCTGTGACGTGTACGGACCAAACTTCTCGCCGTCCCTCGCGAGATGCCAAAGTTTTTTTCCATCCGTCGACATCGATAACGCTCCTCTTCTTTTGGCAGGACTACACCTCTCGAGGGATACCATACCTGCGATCCGGAATCCATGCCGCCGCGGCGTAAAAGCAGCGACAAACCCCCGTACGCTCACGCCCCGCCAACCACCCTCGCCCACCCAGGGCTACCTGCTGGCGCCAGATTGGCTCTGAGACCAAAGGCTGCCTCCAGGATGGGAGCCCAATTGCCATGAGTATTCCTACGACCATCACGCTCCCCGGCATCGTCGCGCACCTGGAGCGGTTCCTCCGGCCGCTGGCCGCCACCGCTGGCGAAGGAATCGAGATCCGGCAGGACAGACACGGGACGATCGTGTCCGTTTGCGAGGGCCGCCACGCCGCCACGATCACCACGGCTACCGCCGGCGAACTGGAGCCGATCCTCGTCGAGCCCGCGGCGATGGCCGCCGCGGACCCGTCGCGACCGATCAAGCTCTACCGGCTAACGGAGTCGAGCGGCTCGATCGTCGGGGCGAACGGCGAGCTCGTGGACATAGCAATCCGTCCGGGGACGCTGCCGCGGTCCGCCAGAGATCTGGCGGACGTCGTCGAGGGCGAGATCGCCAGCGGCATGACGAAGACCGTGTTCGAGCTCGACCCGCGACACCTGCTGGCCGTGGCAAACGCGATTGTCGCCACCGGGGCAAAGAAGGCAACGATCGCCGTGGCGCCGCGATGGAATGTCCTCGCATGCTCAACCGAAACAGACGAGCTTGCCGCCGCCTTCCTGATCGCCGGCGAAACATTCGACCTCCCCGATCCGGGCGACACGGCAGACGATCCGCTCGCGTTCACCATCGGCGAGCGGAAGGCGAGTACGCCGCGACCGTCGCGACGCCGGAAGGGGATCGACGCCAGCGGCATCCCGGAGAACGAGATCCCATGGTGATCGGGGATGGACTCGCGCGGCGAGTTCGGCAAACTGCGGAGCATGACGTCATGGATGGCAACCGATGCCGGCAGCGGATCCTCGCCCGAGGACCCGCCCGTAACGCGGCAGGACGCGATCGCTATCGCAATCCGCGACGCGCTCGCCTGCCGGCGATGCGGGCTCGCCCTGGTCGACGACGAGAACCGCGCGTTCGTGCGAATCGACCCCGCGGCCGGCGACGACCTCGCCAACGTCGCTCTCGTCTGCCCGGCGTGCCGCCGCGAACACGGCGACCACCCGGAGCCGATGCCCGCGGCCGAGGAACGCGTCGAGAACATCACCTGACTCGGAGCAGGGAAAGCCCTCGCGCCGGACAAGGGGGTACCCCCGTGCGTCACGCTGAAACTCGAAGGAATAACCCACGCCCGCTCCGAACGCGTACCAGCCACCGTGGCCATCGCGTCCCGCCCCAAAAATCCCAGGCCGCCCCGTGAACACCCCGCCACCCCGCCCGAATCCGCTGCTAGAGGTCAAACACGACCCAGTCGCCGACCCCGACAGCATCCGCAGGGCCCATCTCGTCGTCGTCCGCGACCGGTACCGGGACATCCGCGACCTCCGGCGGAAACAGTCCGCCACCGAAGCCGTCGCCGGCCTCGACCTCGACGGCCGCGAAATCTTCGGACTGACCAAAGGCCAGTTTTCGCTAATCGACCTGATCGAGGCCGTCCTCGCCCACACCGGGCCCGCCAGCCTCTCGATATCGACGTGGACGGCCGCCAACACCGACGTCAGCACCGCGCTGTCCCTCGTGGGTTCGGGCCGAATCACGGCGGCCCGCTGGCTGGTCGACCTCACGTTTGTGCGCCGATGCCCGCAGCTGGCCGCCCGCATCCGCCAGGCCTTCGGGCCCGACAGCGTCCGCGTCACGAAGAACCACGCCAAGTTCTCGATCCTCAAAAACGACACCTGGAAGGTCGTTATCCGCACCTCGATGAATCTGAATCACAATCCGCGGCTCGAGGACTTCACGGTCGCGCACGACCCCGTGCTCGCCGACTTCCTCGAGACCGTGCTCAACGATCTCTGGCAGTCGCAGCGGCGATCGCTCGCCGACGGCGATCACACCGACCTCACCCAATGGTGGCACGAGCATGGCTGAAGACACCGCGCTGGCCGTCCAAGACAACGAGCCCCCGCCGCCGCCGGCCGTGGCTGTCGTCCAATGGCTCATCACCGGCGCGTCCGAACACGACGTGCTCGAAGCCCTCCGCGCCAAATACCCCGACGCAAAAGCAGACACCGTGCTATCCGCGGTACGCGGCCACTTCGCCGCGGAAGGCCAGCCCGACACCGACGCCCTCCGCGGGTGGGTCCTGGCCAGCTACCGCGAACTCTATCGGCGGATGCTCGAAGTCGGCGACTTCGACGGAGCCCGGAAAACGCTCAAAAACATCACGGAGGTATCCCTATGACGCTCTTCGCCGCCAAGAACCCCGAGCCCCGCGAGCCCGGCCGCACGCGCCGGCGATCAAGCAGCCTGCGGGCCAAGACCAACCAGGACAAGCGCGACCGGGCCAAGGCACCTACGCCCGCGACCGCCCCGACCGTCACGCTCGCCTCGCTCGAACTGTCGCCGGCGGCCCAGGCCCTCTACGACGACGTCAGCAGGAGGTGGAACCTCACAACGCCGGTCGCGGCTCTTCTGCGGCTGGCTTGTGAGGCCATGACGAAAGCCGCCCAGGCCGAGGAGATCACCTCCCGCGAGGGAATGACCATCGGCGACGCCAAGGGGGCCGCCAAGCCCCACCCGGCCGCACTCCTCGCCCGCGACTACCGGGCCCAGGCCAGCGGCGCGCTGCAACGACTCCTCGCACACCTGGAGGCCTAAGAGATGCCACGAAGAACAGCGCAGCGATGCCCGATCCGCACCGCGAACGACGAAATGCTCCGCGAGATTGTGGAGTTCAACCTGACGAACGGCGATTGCTTCGGCCACTGGGACCTGCGGACCCGCGCCGAGTTCGCCCGCCCATGGGCAGTTTGGGGGAACGAGATCACCAAGCGATGGCGGGCCGGGTTCCCCGGCTCGCGGCCCATGGCCGCGTACATCCTCGGAGAGATCCCGCCGCCGGCCTGGAAGAACGACCTACCGAGCCTCCGGCATCCGCTGCGGCAGATCGAGGGCTGCGAGATAGAGATCGCCGACGTCGCTTGGCACAAGACCGCGATCGAGCTCGAACACCTCGACAGCCTGGGGCTCATCAGCGCCAAGGAATGGCGGGAGGCGGAACTACGCTTCGCGGAAACCGACTGGTTGAACTACCACAACCGGTACTCGCCCATCGCCACCAAGTAGCCGCGGGTAAGGGCTATTGACCCGCACGGTCGTTCACGTCAACTCCATGCTCATGGCCAGCCCAACGCCCACTTAGGAAATCCCATGCCAGCCACCGCCACCAAAAAACCCGGCAACACGTCCCCCGCCCAGGCGCTCGCGGAACTCGATCACCAGCTGCGAGCCCAGGCCGCCGACGATTGGCGGCGGTGGGCCGTCCAGATCGCCGACGGCAAGCCCGCCCCCGACGGCCGCCAGCTGCTCACCGCAGCCGCCGCGCTCGGAATCACGGACCCCGCGGCCGCCCTCCACGCCGACGCCGAGGCGATAACGGCCGTGCGCAACGCCACGCGAACCGCGGCCGACTGCGAGGCGACGGCCGCCGACCTGCTGGCCCCGTACGGCGGCAACCACCAGAAGCTCTTGCTGGCGATCGCCACCGCCAAGGCCGAAGCCGAGCGGCTCGAGACGATCTACCGCCAGACCTGCGACGGCTGCGGGGCCGCGTATTACCGCAGCGTCGTCCACATGGCCCATGCCAAGCACACTCGGATTTGGCCCGACTACATGGCCACCGGCACCGCGGAGACCCTCTGATGCACACCCTCGAACGAGCAGACGGCGTGGAGACTGCAGGATCCGAGAGGACTACCTCGACGATCGCCCGGTCCCTCGCCCATGCCCCGACGCACATCCTGCGACGCGTCAACGAACACCGACGGGCCCAAGGGCTCCCCGAGATCCGCGTCGCCCGTCCCGGGCCCACCGGGCCCGGCGTGTGGGTCCGCGACCGGAAGACCGGCCGTATCGTCCCGGTGACGAGCAGCTCCTCGAGGTCGCCGGCCAGGCCGACGCCGGCCGCCGTGCCGGCCGTGCGGACCCGCGTGTTGCTGCTGCCCTGCCCGTCGTTCACCGACGCCCCCGGCCACCACATCCAGGAGCCCTTGCCGGAGGCGATCGCTCCAAAAGCGTTCGGCCGGGCGGACGAGCTCAACGCCGAGCGGTCGTTCAACCTGCAGTTCGGCCACCACGGCCCCAAGCTCGCATATGCGGGCCCGTCACTCCGGGCGATCGACACGCCCCACGGCCTGGTGCTCGAGTGGATCGTCGACGCCCGCCTGCCCATGGCCCGCGATGCCCTCCAGGCCATCGCCGCGGGGTGCGGGGTGAGCGTCGCGCTCAAAATCCGGGACTGCCAGACCGTCCGCGTGCCGAACCCGACCAGGCTCGTGACCCGCGCGACGCTCTGCCACGTCGCCCTGCTGCCAGACGACAGGCCCGCCTACGCGGCCGCCTGCGCTATCGCGTTCCCAGGATCCAGGCCCGGCAACGCCGACGAGCTGCGTCGCCAGATCGACAAGCTCGTCGCCGAGGCACGATTCCGCTGGCGGAGATACTCACGGTGACGACGACCGCCCCCAAGCCCGCGCCGCTGCCGCGCCGCGACACGCTGGCCGGACGTCCCGCTGACGTCCGCGCCCCGGGCCGGACCGACCGCCAGGACGCCGACGATCGGCTCGACGAGCTCCATCACCGGCGGCTCCACGCTCGCCGGGATCGCGAGGACGACGAGGATCCCGCGGTCCCCTGACCGGCCATCCTCACGCGAAGCTCGTCGCCAACGTATATTCGGGATCGGCGCTGGCGACCCGCTGCGAACGGATCGCCAGCGCCTAAACCCATCCCCTTGAATGAGAAGGAGAGTGGATCTATGGCCGATCGTACCATCACGGTCTGGGTAAACCGCTACCCCGACCGCTCGACGTTCCTGCTCCAGTGGATCGACCCCGTCACCGGCAAGCGGAAGACGAAGTCCACCGGCATCCGCGACACGGGCAAGGCTCGCGACCGGAAGGACGCCGAAGCGCAGGCGAGAGAACTCGAGCAGTTGCTCCGCAGGGGCGTCGCCGCGATTCCATCGGAAATGTCCTGGGAGTCGTTCCGCGAACGCTATGAACGGGAACACGTTGCAGGTCTCGCAAAGGAGACCAGCGCAAAGATCGACACGGTCTGCAATCTGGTCGAGAAGCACCTCGCGCCGAGAAAGCTGTTCGACGTCACCGACGAGCGGATCTCCGGGCTCGTCGCGATCCTGCGAGACGAGAAGAAGTCGGAGTCGACGATCAAGAGCTACCTGGGGCAACTGAAAGCGATGCTGCGATGGGGCGTGTCGCAGAAGCTCCTCCCGGTATGTCCGACGATACCGACGATACGCCGCGCGAAGAAGTCGAGCGGCGCGACGCCAATGAAGGGTCGAGCGATCACGCTGGAGGAGTTCGAGCGGATGCTTGCGGCGACGCCGCCCGTCGTGGGCGAGAAAAACGCCCCGGCATGGCAGCACTACCTCCGCGGCCTATGGGCGTCCGGCCTGCGGCTTACGGAGAGCCTAGAGCTCTACTGGGACCGCGAGGACAAGCTCCACCCGATCCTGCCGAAGCCCGACCACGGTCTGCCGGTCCTCCGCGTCCTCGCCGAGCTGGAGAAGGGACACGCCGACCGGCTCCTGCCGATCGCCCCGGAGTTCGCGATGCTCCTGATCGAGACCCCGGAGTCGGCCAGGACCGGACCCGTGTTCACGCTGCCGAAGCGGAAGTTTCGCAAGGTCGAGGCCCGGGCTGACTGGGCGGGGCGCATCGTGTCGAAGATCGGGAAGAAGGCCGGCGTGATCGTCCGGACGGATCCGACCGACCCGAAGCGGAAAAAGTACGCCAGCGCTCACGACCTGCGGAGATCCTTCGGATCCCGCTGGGCGGCGAGGGTCATGCCGGCGGATCTGAAAGAGCTGATGCGGCACGAGTCGATCGAGACCACGCTGCGGTACTACGTCGGGACGAACGCCGAGCGGACGGCGGAGAACTGCTGGGCGAAGATGCCCGAAGCCCGTGCCGAGTATGCCGCCGCGTTCGGGGACACCCAACGCAACGGTTCACGCAACAACCCCGCCCCGGGGGCCGGCGTCGAGGCTTAAAAAACAGTACGCCCGGCTGGACTCGAACCAGCGACCCTGGGATTAGAAATCCCATGCTCTATCCACCTGAGCTACGGGCGCGAAGGGGTTGTTGACGCCTCCGGAACGACAATGGTAGCAGGCCGTGGATAAAGTCGACTGCCGCTGGATGGGGCGGCGGTCGAGTCGGAAAACCCCCGGTGTTTCCCGAGTCAACGTCCT
Source organism: Planctomycetaceae bacterium (assembly GCA_005789975.1). Next base: position 43,605 of record SXWC01000132.1, on the reverse strand, counting down.
GAAAAAGTGCCTCGCGCCGCTCCACGGTTGCAGGTTCAGGAACGGCTTTCTCCGCCGAAGGCCAGACGACCCGTAAGCCGTCGGCGGGCAGGTGGCGTCGCTTGCCCCCTTGGCCACGGCCATCCAGCTTTCACGCTCCCGGAGTGGACTCCATGAAGGAGGGCGGGCCGGCACGCCAGCGGATCGAGGCTCCGGGGTGATTCGCCGGGAATGAGTCGTTCCCGCCCCACCCACTCTCCGCCCACGGCCGGCGCGTAGAATCCAGCCCGTCGCATCCGGCGGCCCGACGCAGGCGACGCGACGGCTCATGCTCCGCAGGGACGTACCCTTGCAAGAGGTGGTGCCATGTTCTTTTTCCCTCCTGTCGAGGCCGGGTCGCCCGCGGCAGCTGTGCCGGTGACCCAACCGCGTCGCGGTCCGGGCCCGGGCGTCGGTCGTAAGACGCTCCGCGTGGGGTTGGTGGGCTGCGGAGCCTTCGCCAGGTTTTCGGTGGCGCACTACCGGCAGTTGCCGGATGTCTGCATCGCCAGTGTGGCTGACATCGACCCCGTCGCCACCCAGCGGGCTGCCGCGGAGTTGCAGGCGGAGCCGCGGACTCCCGAGGCGATACTGACGTCCCCGGATATCGACCTCGTCTACATCGCCACACCACCGGGCCTCCATTTCATGCAGGCTGCCACGGCCCTCCGTTCCGGCAGGCACGTGCTCGTCGAGAAACCGCTGGCCACGACGCTCCAGGATGCCCGCGCCCTGGAGCAGATCGCGGCCGAGAACCACCTCGTCTGCGTGGCCAATCTGATCGAGCGGTACAACCCGCTGGCTCATGCGGTCCGGAGGCTCATCGAGTCACGCGCGCTCGGAAACCTGGTGCACGGCCTGTTCGTGAACGAGGCCGCCGACGAGGGGCTCTCACGGGAGCACTGGTTTTGGAATCACGCGATCAGCGGAGGCATCTTCGTCGAACACGGGGTCCACTTCTTCGACCTTGTGGCCTCGTGGCTCGGCCCGGGGACGGTATTGTCGGCCGCCCGCAATCTCCGCCCCGAACTCGACGGTCAAGACAAGAATGCCCCCCGTGAAGCAGGAGAAGCGAAGAGGGAGCCGGTGGAGGAGCAAGTCGTCTGCACGTGCCGCTACGGGAGCGTCCTGTTTCACTACGAGCACGGCTTTCACCAGCCGTCACGGATGGACCGTCAGGAGATGCGGTTGGTCTTCGAGCGGGGTGAGGTCCGACTCTTTGACTGGGTGCCCACCCATGGCGAACTCCGAGGGCTCGTGGGGGATGATGGAATCGACGTACTGAGTGCCATGCTGCCAGGGAGTGAAGCCCGTGCCATCGACACCTACGAGGGTGAACGACGGCGGATGCGGGGACGCTTTCAGGACTTCGAGGCCAAGGCGCTCGTCGAAATGAGATTCGGGCTGGGGATGGAGAAACTGGACCTCTATGGGCAGGTCGTCCGCGATCTCGCGGCGGATCAGATGGCGTGGATTCGCGATCAACGCCACGTGAGAACCCTCACGGAGGCCGACAGCGTGGCGTGCGTCGCACTGGCCTGTGAGGCGGATCGGCTGGCCCGGAGCGTGGACTGAAGGACCGCCCCACTTTCTGAGCGAGTTGCGGGCTGGTCATTGATGGTCAAACCGCGCTTCGCCCTCCTGGCGAAAGGATATTCAACTTCGCCCTCCCGGCGAAACGAGTTCAACTTCGCCCTCCCGGCGAAAGGATTCAACTTCGCCCTCCCGGCGAAAGGCCCTCGACGTCCGGAGCCCGCGGGTGTCATCGCTGCACCGGTCTGCTCAGAAGCCCTTCGCGGCTTTTTTGACGGCTTGCTCCCGCTCCTGCCTGGCCCTGGCGACGGCCTCGGCGAAGTTTTCGGGCCGAGCCTTGGGCGTTGCCAGAGGAATCGCGGCGGGCACCTTTCGGACGGGGTGCTGCATGGGCCCTTCGCCGGCCTTGCGGCCACATCCCTGAAAAGCGAGCGTGATCACACCAAACATGAGAACGTACGCCGGGGATGACGGGTGACGCATGGCTGGGCTCCGGGGTGGCTGCAGAAACGCGACCGGGGCAACGCTAGCCACGGACGCGATTGCGGGCGTCCCCGCCCGGGATTGAGCCAGCCAGAGCGTCCCGCGGGCCTCCGGACACTTCAGCTCGCTGTCGCCGCCAAGCCTCAACGAAGCGCGAACTCACGCGGTGGCGGACAATCGGGATTCACCCACTGGATGACGGCCGCCCAGTTGGCACTCTCGGGGTCGTGCTGGAGATATCCGTGGACCGGCTTCACGACCTGCCAGCCGTCCTTCAGGTGGGCCGACAACACGGGGTCGATCCGGTCGCGCTCAACCACCTCACGAACGTACTGGTCGGCTGGCATGGCACTGGCGACGGCACCGTATCCCGGCAGCCGACTTCCCCCGACCATCCGCCACAGCCGCTCGTTGAGCACCAGTTCGCGGGTGGCGTCGGTCAGGCCGCGGGCCAGTCCGTGATGCTGGTGCACGGGGCTCACGAAGACATCGGCACCGTAGAGCGTGGGGCCCGTGGGGTCATGATCCGCAAAGGTGCCCTGGGCGGTGAGCACCTCCCAGGAATCGTCGATGTGGTAGTCGGCCATCCGGAGCCGCAGAGTGAAATGGACGCCCACCGCCTGCTGTGAGGGCACATGCTCCGCAACGAACTGCCCCTGCGGGTAGGCGGCATGGTGTGCGGCCAGTTCCGCAGCGGTGTAGGGGGTGTCGTGAGGGTAGACCGCCCGGCAGATGTCGCTGATGGCGGCGTAGTCCGTGGGCCGCATCAGCCTGATGCGATAGTCGGGCGGCAGATTCATCGCGGGGCCTCGGGGAGTGCGGACGAGGGGCTCGCCGCACGGTTGGCGCGGGGTCGGGTCGAGTTTACACCACGAGCGGCGGCTACACTCTGGCCTTGGTCTCCGATGCTTCGCCCGTGCCCGACAGGCTCTGCGGCCATCATCCTCCACGGTGACGCTCTGCTACATGTCGCGCCGCCACCTCATCCCGCTCTGGATCATCCTTTTCGTGCCGCTTCCTCAAGCCGTCGCGGCGGCCCCCGCAGCCGCCGCCGATGTCGTGGTCTACGGCGAGACCCTCGCGGGCATCGGGGCCGCGATTCAGGCGGCACGCCTGGGCCGAGCGGTCGTGCTTCTCGCGCAAACGTCCCACCTCGGCGGCGTCGCCACCGCCGGACTGACCGCCACCGACATGAACCGCAGCGCATCGATCGGTGGGATCGCCCGGGAGTTCTACGGCCACATCTACGACCACTATCTGCAGCCATCGGCCTGGCGAGGCGATGATCGCGAGGGCTTTTTCGAGCGGGCCAAGCCGAGGACCTACTCGGGGAAAGACGACACGCTGCGCATGCAGTGGGTCTACGAAAGCCACGTCGCCGAGGAAATCCTCGCCGATATGCTGCGGCACGCCGGCGTCACCGTCGTCCGTGAATGCCTGATCGCCGAGGCTGAAGACGCGGTGGAGATGACCGAGGGCCGCATTCGCGCGCTCCGCACCACCACCGGCGACCGCCACGCCGGACGCATTTTCATCGACGCCTCCCCCGAAGGCGACCTCATGGCCCGCGCCGGCGTGGGCCACCTCATCGGTCGCGAGAGCAACGCCGCGTTTGCCGAAACCCTCAACGGCATTCACCCCGCCGGCATCTTTGGCACGCCCCTGCGGTCTGTCGATCCCTGGATTCGCCACGGCGATCCCGGCTCGGGCCTACTGCCGTTCATCGACCGCACGCTCCGGGGGCGACCCGGGGATCAGGACAACCGTAGCCAGGCCTACTGCTACCGGGTGACGCTCACCGACGATCCGGCCAACCGTGTCCCCATCGCCAAGCCCGACAACTTCCAGCCGCTCTGGCACGAAGCACTGGTGCGGAAGTTGCAACTCAACCCCGACACCCGATTGCAGGCGATCATCTCGCTGGCACCGATGCCCAATCACAAGGCCGACACCAATGGCATCGATTGTGTCGGTGGCAACCACGACTATCCGGCCGCGACGTACCAGGAACGAGCACGCATCGCCGAGCAGCACCGCGATTACGCCCTCGGCATGCTCTGGACCTTGGCGCACGACGATCGCGTTCCCGCAGCGATCCGCGTGGAAATGAAGCCGTGGGGATTGCCGAGGGACGAGTTTGCCGACCATGGCAACTTCCCGCACCAGCTCTATGTCCGCGAAGCCCGCCGAATGCGGGGCGCCTTCGTGATGAAGGAGGAAAATGTCCGCCGTGCAGGCCGCGTCGATGCCGGCCACTGCGTCGCCCTCGGCTCTTATGCGCTCGACTCCCATGTCGTTTCCCGGTTCCTCGACACGGACGGTCAAGTTCGCGACGAGGGCTCCCAGCTCGAGCCGCGGTTTCGCGGGCTACCTCCCTACTCCATCAGCTACCACGCCCTGGTGCCGCAGCCGATGGAATGTCGTAATCTGCTCGTCCCCGTCTGCCTCTCTGCGACGCACGTGGCCTACGCATCCATCCGGATGGAGCCCGTTTTCATGGTGCTTGGCCAGGCGGCCGGGGCCGCGGCGGCGGTCGCGATCGAGGACCGCATCGCCGTGCAGGACGTCCCTTATCCCCGGCTCAGATCGATCCTCATTTCGGCCGGGCAGATTCTCGACCGCGATCCACCGTGAAAAAGATACGCGATCCGCGAAGTCTCACCGGCCGCCGCGGGGGTGGGAGTGAGGGGAGCAGGCGGAGGCCGGGGGGAAGAGGCTACACTTCCGGCATGGATCCGCACGAACCGCCAGTGAAGTCCCGTTTCGCCTGCGGCACGTGCCTGCATTGGCAGCGGGAAAAGACCGGTGAAAGAACGCTCGGGTGGGGCCAATGCCGGCGGATGCCGCCCGCGATGCCGCCGATTCAGGACGACAAACTCGTGCATGTCGGGCTCTGGCCCCACACGCGGGAGAGCGATTGGTGCGGGGAGTGGCTGGCCGCCGCTCAGCCGCACGACTGACTCCCGGGCCGGAGCCTCAGGGGTCAGTTCGGGGAATCATGCACGGCGGCCGTCAGTCGGCGAGGCCCTCTCTCGGAGCACGGCCGCGTAAACGGCGTCGGCAAGCCCGCTCCACGCGGGCCAACTCATGCGTGCGATCAGAAACGCATGTGCCGCCTCGCCCATCCGCCGCCGAAGCGGAGGATCGTCGAGAAGTCGGTCGAAGGCCCTCACCCATTCGGCCGTATCGGCGGCGAGAAAACCGGTCTCACCGTCGATCAGGGCATCGCGGAGCGGCGCCGTCGGCGATGCCACCGTGGGCACCGCGACGGTCGCCGCCGTCGTGCAGCGGATCGGGCTTTTCGCCTCGCAAAACGGATTGCCGACCTCCAGGGGCGCGAGGTTGATGTCGAACCGCGTCACCTCCTCGGGCAGCCGGGCGAACGGCACATGCGGCCGCACCTCGATTCGATCCGCATGGACGGCGAGCTGCGGGAAGGCGCCGAGGTCGAGATGCCCGACGACGGTCAGCAGCGGCTCTGGACGTCGGGCAAAGAGCCGCTCAAGCGCTGGAACGATCACGGCGAAGTCCCGCTGGTGCGTCGGGGTGCCACTCGCGAATCCGAGCCGCGGCCGGCCGTCGCCGGCCGAAGGCTTCGCGATGGATCTGGCCGCCGCCGCGGCGGCGAACATGGCGGGTGAATGGCCATTGGGCAGGACGTGCACCCGCGGGCCGTGCGGTCGAGCAGCCGCCGCGAGCGGGGGCGTGGTCAGCACGGCGGCGTCTGCCGCGCGGAGGGCGCGACGGTAGTCGCCCGCCGCCACGATCCAGCGACGCCGATCGGCGTCGGGGAGCGAATCGAGGTAGCCGAACGCCCCTGCCTCCATCAGGTCGGGGTCGAAGATCAGGTCGTCGATGTCATAGGCGACGACGATCCCCCGTCGCCGGCACGCGGTGACGACCGCTTCAAGCGCCGGGGTCCACGGGCAGCGGAAGATCGACAGGACGTCGATCGCGTCGAGTCGTGCAAGTGCGTCGGGCGAGTCGGCGGGCAGCCACGACGTCTGCCAGCCGTGTTCACCGAGCGCCTCGATCGGGTGCAGCACGCGATACACGTGGCCGATGCTCGCCGGGGCTCCCGAGAGGAAGAGGATCGATCGAGCGGTGCGCGGCGCTGCGGGCCGGGCCTGATCGAGGCCGGCAAGAATCGCCGCCGACCGCGGGTCGTCGGGGGCCAGAGGGTCATGCTCGGATCGTGTTCGCGGATGGAGCAGGCTCAGTCGTTCGAGGTCGGCGAGGGTCGCATCACACGCGGCGGTTGCCTGCTCGGATCCGCTCCCCAGCGCGTCGAGCAACGATCGGAGCCGGGAGAGTCCGGGGGGGGCGGCGTCGCTTTGCGGTGCCGTGTCGCTCGCGGCCTGGCGCCGAAGCATCGGGTCGAGAAAGGCGTCGATCGCCGCCGCGGTGTCGGGCGCGAGCCGGGGCAGCGCTGCCACGCCGTCGAGGGGCCGCAGAACACGTCTCCAATCCTGCAAGAGATCGGCGTAGTGGATGACGTGACGCACGAGATCGCGGCTGTGCCGCTCCGCATCGAGCACGTGGCGCAGCCAGAGCAGCAGCCCTCGCGCCGGGTCGCGAATCGCCGCGGGGCTGAACGCCGGATCGGCGGCCCGGGCCGCGAGGGATCGGGCAACCTCGAGCGGATCGCGGACCGTGAGCACGGCCCGCGTTTCGAGACCGGCTGCGTCGAGCACCGTCTTCCAGAACGGGACGAGCCGGCAGATTCGGGGATCCTTGAGCACGATGGCCGGGGCGGCGGCGAACTCCTCGGCGATCAGGGCGACCGCCTCGGCGCGGTCGGCGGAGCGACGCGGGTCGGAGAACCATTCGGGCGGAATCCCCGCGTCGTCGTTCCAGTGCGTGCCCGCCGACTCGAGGAGCCGATTGTTGAAGCGGGCGATGCGGCGGGATTCCCAGTAGCCCTGCGGATTGTCCGCCGTGGGGGGCATCGGATCTCGGGGCAACGCGGCGCCCATCAGACCGAGCACCCGGGTCAGGGCGGATGTGCCGCTGCGGTGCATCCCCAGCACGAGAAAAGCGTGGCGTCTCACGGGCCGATTCCGAAGGCGGCCCGTTGCTCCGCCAGCGCCCGCTCCGTCGATAGCGCGAGAAATGGCAGGCACTGGGGGGGCACGCCGCCCAGGTAGCACGCCCGCGTCGATGGCGGCACAAACCGCTCGCCGCGCAGGCGGATGTATTCGTCGTGAAAGCGGGTGTAGGGATGGCGGTCGGTCGGCACGTTCGTCGCCACACCGCCGTGAAACTGGTGAAAGGTCCCCTCCCCGAGGAGCAGCACGAGGTCGCTGGCGGCCGCGCACGCCCGCCGGTAGAAGTCGAGCGCCACGAGCCCTCCCCCGGCTTCACCAAAGCGCTCGTCGAAACCCCCCAGCCGCTCGTAGGTGCGGCGCCGCAGCGCCAGGCAGTTGCTCTCGGCGATCGGCCGGAACCAGCCGACCGCGCTCGATGCCGCCAGGCACGACACCCTGAAAAGTTCATAGCCGTCACGCCGCCAGTCGATCGATTCCAGCAGCCGGTCCTCGGCCGCCTGGTCGTAGCCGGCGAGCATCGATTCGTTTTGTACCGCGGGGCCGAGGTGCCAGCCGAGCGTGGCCACCACCGGATCGACGAAGCCATCGACCGCAGCGAGCATGAACCGCACGATTCCCGGGGTCAGCATCCGGGCGCCGTCGATGCACACGGCGACCGCATCGCCGGCCGAGTCCGCCGCCGCCGCGTTGAGCGCTCTGGCCGGCGAGACCGGAACCGTGCCTGGGGCGTGCGTGACGAGCCGGAAGTTGCGGCCGTGGGAGCGGACCATGGCTTCGTCGAGCGGCACGGATGATCCGTGGTCGATCGCGATCACCTCGTACGCATCCTCCGCGACACCACGTTGGTAGCGGCAGGAGAGGGTGTGGAGCGTACGGACCGCCTCGCGGCCCATGTTGTGGAAGTTGACGATGATCGACAGGCGGGGGTGCAGCATGGGCCGTTCCTTACGGGGCGATGCCCGCCCGCGGATTCCGGCATGGTAGCCGTGGCCGGCGGCCGCGAGCAACGCGGCCGCCACGGTGGAGCGTGGTGCCGGGAGCCCGCGACACGGTCGGGAGCGCGGCGGCCCGGCAAGGGGTTCCTGACGACGGTGTGATAGCATCCTTCGGGTCGGGCATGGCGGCAATGTGGAACCAGGTGACGGCGGGAAGGGTGTGAGCCGTGCGGGAAGGTGACGCGACGGGCCTCGAGGCCCTGCTGGAAACGCATCAAGATCCGGTCGTCGTCGGCGGCGTGGGGGGCAGTGGCACGCGACTGATCGCCGCGATGCTGCGGGAATGCGGTTTCTTCATCGGGGAAGACCTGAACGCGGCCCTCGACAATCGCTGGTTCAGCCTCCTCTTCAACCGGCCCGGCATTCAGGACTGCCCCGACGGGGAGTTCGACCGCCTGCTCGGCATCCTGGTGAATCGGATGGTGGGCGAAGCCCGTTTCGATCGGGCGGATGTCGCACGCATCGAGGAGCTGTCACGGCGGGAAATCCCGCCGCACTCGGCCGAGTGGTCGCGGGAGCGTGCCGCGACGCTGCTTGCCGGGCGGATCGGCCCGGCGCCTCAGGGCCGGTGGGGTTGGAAGGAGCCCAACACGCATGTCGTTCTGCCGCGACTCGCCCGCGCGTTGCCGCGGATGCGCTACGTCTTCGTGAGCCGCAGTGGGCTCGACATGGCCCACAGCGCCAACAGCAACCAGGCGATGCGATGGGGCGAGGCCTACCTGGGACGTCCATTCGAGCCCACGCCCCGATACATGCTCAGCTTCTGGTGCGCCTCGCATCGCCGCGTGATCGCCGCGGCGGCCGCGATGCCGACGCGATTCCACTTCATCCGGTTCGAGGAGTTCTGCGGTTCGCCCGCCGCCGGGATCGGCGCGCTTCTCGCTTTTCTGGGCCTGCCCGGGCAGGCCCCCGCCGACCTGATCGGGCTTGCGCAGCCACCCCGGTCGATCGGCCGCTTCCGCGATCATGGCCTGGAACAGTTCGACCCCGACGACGTCGCCTACGTCAAATCGCTCGGCTTCGGCATCGCCTGACGCGGGCCTTGGAGGTCTGCTTTGGCGCAGCGGGCCTCGAAGGCCCGTTGCTCGCGTTCGAGCCAGCGCCGCTGGGCATCACGCTGCGAGCGTTTGGCGGCCGCCGTCAGCGGCGCCAGCCTCCGTCGGGCCTCGGCGACGGCCGGAGCCGCGCACCAGCCGTCGTGCACGACCGCCCGCAGGTGCATTTCCGGCAGCACCTGAAATGGGGCGGCATGCAGGAGCGGGGAGAGGGGCGGCGGCCGGCACGCCCCCGCGATCGCGTCGCCGTGAATCGACCGGCCCTCGGCGAGGGTGCGGGCGAAGAGGGCGGGGATTCCGACGGAGGCCGCGAAGTCGTCCCATTTGAACGGGATGTCGATGTATCCCGAGTCGAAAAAGGCGAACGGCACGCCGTAGGCGCAGGCGGCGATGGCGGCATGCAGCGAACCGCCGAGCACGAAGCCGGCACCGGCGATCAGCCGGATCATCTCCCGAAGGTGCGGAAGTGACGCGGGCAGGGCCGACGAGACGACGTCATCGACACCGGTCTGGGATTTGATGTCGCCGGGCGATCGTGGCTCGTGAAAGTGGGTGACGCACAGCGTCCGTCCGTGACCTGCGACCGGCTTCTCGACGATCAGCGGCAGCAGCAGACCCGGATCACCGATGACGGTGTCGGCGGGGAGCGCGAGGGCATCTCGGGTGAGCGGTCCGCGGACACCGAAGAAGGCGGCCTGGCCGCGTCCTTCCGGCGAAAGGCCCTCGGGGCCGCGGAGGCCGCATCCCCAGAAGGCGACGCGACCCGTGTCGGCGTCCACGCGGAGCTCGTCGAGCGTCCGGCGAATCCGCTGCTCGCGAATGACGCTGCCGACGAGGTAGTAGGCGTCGGCGGGCCACGACGGGAGCACGAGGAGTTCTTCGAGGAACAATTCGGCGAGATAGTCGCCGAAGTTCTGCGGGCCGGGCGCATGTTCCTGCCGCCAGTACCGTACGGGATGGAAGGCGGCGCGGGGCAGATCCGGTGGCGGCATCGTCAGACGACCTCGTCGATGAAGGAACACAGGTCCGCGGCGATCGGCCCCCAGTCGTGGCTGGAGAGGTCGCACCGCCCGCCATCGTGCGTCCGCAAAAGGTCGATGAACGACCTGACGGTGCTCGCGGTCAGGTCGCCGTCATAGAGCCGCAGCCAACGGTCGCCGACGTGGTCCCGGAGTTCCTCGAGGCCCCCCAGTCGCGGCGCCAACACCGGCCGGTCACGCGAGAGGGCCAGCAGCACCGTGCCACTGTTCAGGATGCATCGGTATGGCAGGACGATCGCATGGCAGTGGTCGATCGCGGCTTCGAGTTCCGCTTCGGAAAGAAAGCCGCTTCGCAGATCGAGGCGAACGTCCGCACGGCTGGCTGCCAGAGCCTCGATGCGGGCGGCATAGGAGTCGTCGTGCCGGAACCCCGCGAGCGACACTTCCAGCCCCGGCACGGCGGCCTCGGCCGAGGAGGCGAGCAGGCTCTCCAGGTTCTTGTAGGGCCGGATCCGGCCGACGTAACCCAGCCGGATGCCGTCGTCGAGAGCCGGGAACGGTCGCAGCGGGGTCGCGCAGAGTTCGCGGTAGTGGCCGTGCCGGGTGATCAACTCCCGCGCCACGGCCGGTCGATGGGCGGCACGAATCGCCGCAGCAGACGCGCGCGACAGATGGATGATGCCGTCGAGGCAATCGATGAAGCCGCGGGCGAGGGCGTGGTGCCGCGGGGCCGTGTCGTGCGGATGGACATTGTGGGCCACCCAGAGAAACCGCGTGCCCGCGGCGCGGGCCGATCGCCACGCGGCGAGCAGTTGCTCGGCCGCTTCCGCGGCGGCTGCCGAAGCCGGCGCGAAAAACCGGTTGGGCCAGTGCAGGATCACGACCCGGCAGCCGGAGGGCAGTTCCGGCTCATAGCCGTAGGCGATCGTGTCGAACCCGCCGGACCGCAGGCACTCCGTGAACGCCCGCACGAAGCTGTTGGCGCGCACCTCCAGCGGAGCCAAGGCGATCCGGACGCCCGAACGCCCCGCGGCCGTGAGCCGTGTGGTGGGTTGCGTCATGGCGGGCCACCGACTCTGGACGCCGGGTCGAGCACGTGTTTCGTTCGAGGATTCAACGGGCAGAGCGGCTGGCCGGGCCGCCGTTCCTTGAGCTCCACCGCCGCCGGAAGGCGGATGTCCTCCGGCGTGAGCCGCGACCGCCAGCGATGCCACCCCTTCTCGATCATCGCCGGGTCGTACTTCCGCGTCTCGATGAACTTTTCGATGGCATGATCCGGGCTCAGAAACATGTAGTGCTCGAGATGGAGCGACTCCGGGTGCATCCGCAGCCCCGGGAAGTCGACGCGGTGTCCGGCATGAGCGACGAGATTCACGCCCCCAGCCTGTCGCTTCCAGGCATTGAGGCGATGGGGAAACTGCGGCAGAAACGGGTAGTACCACCGCATCGTGTCGCGGTATCGCGGATGGTCGTGATCGGGCGACTCGATGGTGGGCGTGAAGGTGAACTCGAGGAAGTTCACCGCGTTGAATCCTGCGGCATCGGCCTGAGCGATCGCTTCGGCCAGCGTGTGGCCAGGTTCTGCTGCCGTGCGGATCTCGTCGGTGTCGTGATGGATGAACCAGTCGGCGTCGAGCGTGACGGCCAGTTCCTGCTTTCTGGCCAGCACCCGTGGGAGGCTGAAGTGCTCCGCGCGCGGCAGGGACTCCATGCCGACGAGCCCATGGCCGAGGTACCGTCGGGCGATCTCGGCGGTTTCGTCGGTCGAGCCGTTGTCGATGACGTAGGCCTCGACGCCCTCTGCGAAGAGGTGCTCGAGGCAGCCGGCGATGAAGCGGCGTTCATTGAAGACGGCAATGAGGGCGATGATGCGCATGCGCGTTCCGGGGCGAATCCGGGAGCGGTCGATGAATGGCTGATTATGCCAGCGCGGGCCGTGGAGGCGGACCGCCGCCCGCGGCCCCGGGCTCCTTGTCCGGCGGAAACTCCGGGGAGAGCAGTATTCGGGACGCATGGCCGCCGGCCGGCGTGGCCGTGAGCAACACGAGGCCGCCCCGTTCTTCCAGGAGACGGCCGTCGAAGGGCAGGACCGTGGTTTCCGCCGACAGCAAAACGTCGTGAAGGGGATTTCCCTCGATGGAAAAGACGAGCCGCGTGGCGCCTGGTTCGGCGAGTGTCGCCCGGATGGCGAAGCGTCCGCCGGCAAACCTGCCCACTTCGAGCAGGACCTCGGCCCTGCCAGCCGGGCAGACGGCCGGGCCGTCGAGCGGCAGGATGGGAACGGTGAGCCCACGGGATTCGAGTTGGTGGATGCCGGGAACGGAACGCCGCCAATCCCGCGGGGGCTTCACAGGCTCGGCGGGCCGCACCCGCGTCGCCTCGTCGGGGTCGTCGATCACGGGAAACGCGGTCCGGCCGGTCCCGAGGTAGTAGTCCTCGAACTTGGCGAACGGCTCCGTTGCCGGAGGCCGCATGAGCACCGCCGGCACGCCCAGGGCCTCGGCCAGAATGATGCCGTGGAGTGAACTGGATACGACGAGTTCGGCGGCGAGCATCTCGCGGAGCATCACGAAGAGATCGCAGTCGACCGTCCGGAGACGGCGACCGGCCGCGGGGAACCGGTCGAGCCACACGGCCGTGTCTTTGTAGTGCGGCACGAGCAAGAGCCCGCAGGGCGATCCGGACGACCGCCGGCAGGCGGCGATCTCATCGGGGAGGATCTCCGCCACGAGCAGGCCCGGGTCGAAGAAGGCGACATCGGGCGGCACTGCCACGCCATTGCTGGAGAGGTAATCCGCCGTCAGTGGGCCACGGACCGCACGGACCTCGATCGCCGCCTTCTCAGCGGCGGTGAGCGTGAGCGGCTGATCCTTGAAGCCGCTGCCCCAGATCACGTCGCCCGCCCGGGCCCGGTGGGCGATCGAGCCAACGCCGAGGAGCCGGGGGGCCGCCTGCTCGGCATGCTCGGCATGGAGCGTTCGTGTGCCGAACAGGGCGGCGTTGAGATGTCGCTGGAGTGAGTCGCCGACGTTGCCAAACACGAAGCGCCCCGAGGCGAGTTCCGCCGGGGTGCCGAGGACGGCTGCGCGTGGCCGCCAGTGAAACGTCCGCACCGCGGCCGATCGGCAAGCGGCGGCGGCGGGTGAAGCGGCGGCGGTGGAAGGTGTGTGCAGCGTGCGAACGACGTTGATTCGAGTGAGCGGTACGAGTCGCGCGAGCACATCCGCGGCCTCGTAGGTGCGATGACCGCAGGCCACGTCGTTGATGCCGTAGGTGATGGAGAGCTGGCCGTCCCCCGGGCCGTCGATGAGCCCGGCCGGATAGAGGCAGTGCGCCACGCGGGCGTTGAGCCGCCGGACGGGCTGCACCGCCCGTTCGCCGTCGTCGAGCATGAACAGCGGCCATGGTCCGACGGCCAGAGGGGCGAACGGCGGCTCGGGCTGCAGCTGCAGCATGTTGCCGGCGTACTCGAATCCGTCCGCGGCATGCCACCGGCTCTGGAACACGGTCACGAGCCGCTCACCGACCGCCATGGGGCATGTGCCGCCATGCAGCGGGCCGAAGGCGGCGCGAAGGTGGTCGGCCAGCCAGTCGTGCCGCCAGGCGGGTTCACAAATCAGGCGGTCGCCGTCGAACCTGCAGGCGAGGATCAGCAGCGGATCGAGTGCATAGATCGCGAACAGCCGGTCGCCGCAGGGAAAAAAGCCCCAGTTTTTCTCGATCAGCCGTCGGCCTGTCGTCAGCTCCGCGGCGATCGGGGCCGCGGTCGGCCGGCCGGTGTCGTCGACTTCGACCACGAACAACTCGTTGGGCCGTCGGCTGTGGCCGGTATTGAACGTGACGAACCGCCTCCCCTGAAAAGAAAACGTCCGGGGATCGGCTACCCAGGCGGGCGTGTCGCCACGGGCCGCCAGTTCGGCCGTCCAGTCGATCGGCGGGCCGGTGGGTCGAAAGTCCGCCGCAAGTTCGCAGCGAAACACCCTCCGCACCCCATCGACCGACACGCCACGAAACAGGGAGACGATGCCGGCGGGAGAGCGGAAGACTGTCGGATTGAAGACGTGCTCGCAGGCCGGCACGATGCCTGAAACGGCGATCGTGCCTCGGGCAGTCGGACGCGGCAGTGCTCGAGGAGAGGAGTTCATCGTCGTGACCGGCGGCGGGGCGAATCCCGCTCACGCGGGCTCGTCGGAGTTTTCGATCCTCAGTTGGGAGAGCGCCGACTCCGGTGTCAGGAAGGAGTTCGCACCGAGTCGCTCCACAAACTCCTGCATCGATTGACGCTTGGTGCGGCCGGTGAAATGCACCAGGAAGTGCTCGTCGAGCGAGCGGACGTACTCGAAATCCCGATTGTTGAAGCGGTTGTGGTCGAGGATTCGGCAAAACCCGCCGCTGAATCGCGGGTCGGTTTCGACGAGGTGCACCATCGCGTCCTGGTCGCCGCGGGTGAAGTAGCCCAGATCGTCCCGCCAGGCCGCCTTGACGACCGCGAGATCGACCGCCAGGACGGCGTGAAGGAACTCGTGGGCCCGCGGCGTGTTTTGCAGGAGGAACTGTCCCGACGAGAACTTCGTGAACAGCGTCTTGGTCGAGGGGCTTTTGCAGATCACGAACTCGGCGCCCGGGGCCTCGTCCAGGAAGCGGGTCAGGGGGATGCGGAAGTCGGTGAAATAGGCGTCGTCGTCGATCCAGAATATCCAGTCGAACAGCCGCAGATAGCGGAGGATCGTCTCGATCTTGCTGAAGTACCGGCGGCGATCCCGCTCCGGGGAGCCGTTGAAGATGAAGTGATAGCCGTGGGCGTCGGCGTAGCACTTGTGATTGATCTGGGAGTTGAACCGAACGCCCGGATAGTGCCCCGAGAGAATGCCGAGCTTCATGTCCCATTCCGCGTGCTTGCGTTGTCCCGCTTCATGGGAAGAATAGGGGGCCGCGGACGGATGCTTCAAGGTCGCGTTGGTGGCGGCGTCCGTCGAGCATGACCAGTCGGGAGTCCCCATGGATTTCAATGCGGCGTTCACGCTGCGGCAGCGGCTGGCTTTCTGGGACGCCCACCCGTTGCACGGCGGGATTCCCATCCGGCTGCCATGCCGGCACCGGCCGTTCGTCATGCATTCGGAAAACGACGACACCGTCGTGAAAACCCTGCACTGGGCCGGGTTCTTCTCCGGTTGGGAGCCCACGTCGCTGCGGCTCTGGTCCGCCCTCGCCGCCGAAGCCAGGCAGGCGTTCGACGTCGGGGCCTATACGGGCATCTACGGCCTGCTTGCCGCGACCAGTTCGGACCGCTGTCACGTGGTCTGCATCGAAGGATGCGGCCGCAACCACGCGCGGCTCGTCCGCAACGTCGCACTCAACGGCTTGGAACCGCGGATCGCGTGCGTGCACGCCGTAGCCGCCCGCGCCACCGGCACGACGGTGCTTTACGAGCGTTATGCGGCCGATGGCATCCTTTCCTCCGTGCACTCCACGGCGAAGAAAAACGGGGAGCCGGTGACGGTCCAGGGGGTCGCCCTCGACTCGTTGCCGGAACGTCTTTCCGTGCTGCGGCCCGACCTCATCAAGATCGATGTCGAGGGGGCGGAACCCGAGGTTCTGGCGGGGATGCCGGGAATCCTCGCGGCCGGCGGGACGGACATCCTCCTCGAGGCCAACTCCCGTGCGGCGCTCGAACAGTCGCGGGCGATGCTCCCCGTCGGCTACCGCTGCTTCGCGATCGACGAGGCGGCCGGCACTGTTCTCGACGTTGACGTCGATGCCGCCGCGGCCGGGGGTGATCGCGGCCGCAACTACCTGCTGACCGCGCGGCGTTCGGCCTCAGAACTCGCGGCGGCACTCGCGTGGCCTGCCGACTGAAGGACGGGTCGGCCAATGGCACTTCGGCAAGCGTCGGCCGAGCGGGGAGGATCATGAGGAGCAGCCGCAGAGCTGGTCGGGCGACGCTCGAAAGATTGCCCGGTCGTCGTGGGCTTGCACAATCTCGCCCCAGTCGGTGGGCGGGCCACGAATCTGATCTTCACGCCGATTCAGTCACGGGGAAAGGCGAGAAAAAGGACAGGCACGATCCCTCGGTCAGCCGAAACTCGAGCCGCTGGGCTGGGACTCGGCACGGCTGAAGCAAGAACGGCATTCCCGCCGCTGCCCGTTGGCCGATTGCTGCGGCCGATGCGTCTGACGGAACCCCAGCGATCGACATTCCCGGCTACGTGCCTGTCAGCCAGGGCACCTTCACCGGCGAACTCGCCGGAGAGCGCAAAAGGACAGGCATGATCCTGCCCTGATCCAGCCCTCGCCTTTTCGGCCGAGAGCCACGCCTTCCAGAGAGCGCGCCCTACGCGCAGATGCCGATTGTCCTCGAGCTTCCGCGATCGCGCAACGACAGCGGACTGAGCCGCTACGTGATCATGACGCTGCAGTACTTGTTCGCCGTGCGGGGAGCACCAGAGCATCTGCGCAGCGACAACGGGCCGGAGTTCGTTGCCAAGGAGATCCAGGAGTGGCTGGCGAGAGCGTGCGTTCGCACGCTCTACATCCAGAAGGCAAGCCCCTGGGAGAACGGCTACGTGGAGAGCTTCAACGGCAGGCTTCGGGACGAGCTACTCGACCGTGAGCTGTTCCTGAGCCTGCCTGAGGCTCGGGTCGTTCTCGACCAGTGGCGGATGGACTACAACCACAGGCGGCCGCATGGCGGCCTGAAGTGGATGACCCCGGCGGCGTTCATTGCCGGGCTGGACGATACGGCCTCCGGGGCGGTCCCGGCGGCGTCGCGTGGTGTGTCTCCGGTCGGGGCTACGCCCCTCCCTCCGACACACCACGCGGACTGTTCCCCAACTCTCTCATGAGCACTGGTACAGAAACCGGGAGGGGGTCACGATGACCTGGGCAACCCGTCTGTCGTCCGCAGCGCAACCCACATTCCTGTTATCTGGTAGGCGAGGCAACAGCGATGCAACATGATCTGGAGAGGGCGCGACTCGTCGCCGCAGAACTGGCTGGCAGTGGTGAGCCGGTCGTCACGAAAGCCATTTTGGAAGCGGGTCTGGCGGAAACGGTGGTGGCCGAACTTGTCGATCTTCACACGCCGGAATCAGGCCAGCGGGAAGAGGGCGTCGATAAGGTAATGGTGATGCTTGAGCACTTCGCATCCCGTTATCCCTACGAGGGCTGCCTGCTGATGGTCGCACTCTACCCGCTCGCGGATGATTTGTTCATGCATGATGTTTGCGATGCTGTAGGGCTCCATATTGAAGCTCTTCACCCCGCAGGCTTGGAAACTCAATTAAGAGGCTTTGCCGCTGACCCGTCCACTCGTCCTGAAATGCGGAAGATGTACCTGGAGTGGGCCGACTGCATTGCCCAGTCTGCGAGCAAGAACCAGCCGGACCAAAACTGAATCCGGCGCGACGCGCCCGATGAACATCCAGTTTTTTCTTCCCAGGGCCACCTGCTTCATCAGCTGCTCGGTCCCGTTGTTGTCGATCGGCATCAGGCCATCGTCCAGATAGACGAGCAGATGGTCGAACTGGTTCCGCAGGTAAGTCAGTGCCTGCCCGAAGGGCTCCTTCGGCATCACGTTGGAGACGGCCTCGTTGCCGAGATACTCCTGCATCCGCATCCAGATCGGCCGCGCCTCGGCATGCCGGAGCTGCTGGCGGTCAGGCGGCGTGAGCGTCTTCGCCCGGTCTTCGATGTCATAGAGCTCCTGGAGCATCGCCAGGAGCATGGAGGCGTGCGCCGGATGGTTGTCCCGAGCATTGAAGACCTTGCGTCTGGCATGCGCCACGCAGGCTCCGCGGACGATCTACCCGTCGCTCCTCGTGGGCACCGCCTCGTAGCCCGAGTAGCAGTCGGCCATGAGAATGCCCGCGAAGCCGTCCAGGAACAGCTCCGGGCCGTCCCGGTGACGGCTGACCGTGAAGTCGAACACGTTGATCGGCGCCGTGACGCTGCGATACACCCACATCCGCGCCGTGATGCTGCCGCGCAGCTCCCCCTGCGCTGCCGCGATCACTTCGCGGGCACGAGCGGCTTTCGGGTCATCTGGATCGAGGGGCGGCGGGGTGTCCTTCACGACGAGCGTCACCGTCGTGTCGTCGGTGCCGATGATCGGCCCCGCCCGCACCACCTCCCGGAGGTGCGCGACCAAGGGGTGGATGAGATGGGCGGCCGCTTCCAGGACGTTCAGCAGCGTGCTCCGCGCGGGCGTCCAGCCGCACGACGCGAACAAGTCCTGCTGGCGATACACGGGAACGTGGTAGGCGTACTTCGCCACCATGATCTCGGTCGCCACACTCGTGTCGTACCGGTTGCCCTCGACCAGGCCCACGGGACGAGGCGCCTCGACCACACCGCACTCCGGCGCCTTCGGGCAGGCGAGTGTCGGAATGCCGGTCCGCCGCACCACGAGTTTGGGCGGCACGACTCCGGGGCCGGGGGCCGGTACCCCCGTGAGCTGTGCGGTCGGACCGTGTTGTAGGCCTTCCGCCAGCGATCAATCAGCACCTCGGCACCTCCACAATCGGGCCGCATCCAGCCCGATCGGTTCCGGCTGTTGCTCCTCGTGATCCGCCCCGCTCGGCCGCCGCTTGCCGAAGTGCCATTGGCCGACCTAACCTTCCGTGGAGGAGACCATCCGATGTTCTGCTTCGTCTATGGCTACAAGTGCTATCTCCCGCCGCTCGCGGCCCTCCAGGTGGCCCAGCAGGTGCTCGTGAACGCCGGCTTCGAGATTTTCGACCCGCTCCAGCCCGGCAAGATCACCATCGGCGGCAACCACTACGGCGCGGGCGTGATGGTGACAGTGGTGTCGATGGACTCCGACGGAGGCTCCGCCACCGTGATCAACGCATTCACACCCAACGAGGCCGCCGTGCAGGCCGCCCGTGAAATGGCCGACACGGTGCTCGTGTCGATCCAGCAGAGCTGAACGTTCTCCGGGACACGATCAAGGAAGCATCTTCGTTCGATTCCGAGCGGACATGAGGCGAGTGTCCCGATCAAGAAAGCCGCCGTTTCCACTCGACTGCAGCCCGCCGCTGCTGGGCCGTTCCGGATGCTGTACGGGGAGTTAGTCACGACGAAGGAGACCCCATGCGAACATTCACTGCGATCATCGAATGGTTTCCGGAAACAGGTCTCACAGTTTCGCCACTTGGACGGCCGATGCACGACCGTGCCATTCCATCAAGGACGCGACATTTCGCCGATCCTGCTCGGGCAGATCGCCCGCGACATCCGGATCACGGCCGAGGAACTCGTTGATGCCTGAAACGGGTTGCTGGAGCAGATAGGCGCCGCCCTCGCCAATCATCATCCTCGCCCGCACGGTGGCCTGAAGTGGCTGACCCCGGCGGCGTTCGTTGCCGGGCTGGACGATAAGGCCTCCGGGGCGTTCCCGGCGGCGTCGCGTGGTGTGTCTCCGGTCGGTGCTACGCCATTCCCTCCGACACACCACGCGGACTGTTCCCCAACGCTCTCATGAGCACTGGTACAAAAACTGGGGAGGGGTCACCCCTGAGCGGTGCCGACGCGAGAAAAACGCCACCGCAGGAGGATGCGCGGCGTTTTTGCGTACCGCCTCCGGACGGCCAAAACGCACGATCTCGCTGCTCAAGGGGAGTCCGTCAGCCGGAAGACCGGTGCGGGAGCACCATCGACCGGGATATCCGTCGTTTCGGTCTCGGCGCTGTCGGCCACGAAGAAAAGCGTGACGGCCGCCATGCCGAGGCCGAAAAGGAGGATAAGCGCGAGGGCCACCCCCATCGCGCAGCCGGCCCGGCCGTCGTCGGAGGCGAGCGAGGCGAGTGTGCGGGTCGTCAACGCCGTCGGGGACACGACTCCAGGAGTGAGTTCGTCGGCAGTGCCCGTCTGGTTCTGGTTGACCGAGCTGTCGAGCGAGAGCAGAAAGCTCCGCGCGTGGCGAAAGAAAAAGATCGGACAGAGGACCGCCGCGGCGAGGCAGACGGTCAGCGTCGTCTCGTTCGAGAGTCCCATGCCCATCACCAGCAGTGCATAGAGGGATCCGGTGAGGATCACCGTGGCGCCGTAGTTCAGATAGATCGACCCGAGGTAGAAGCCCGGCTCCCGCTCGTAGGAGAAGCCGCAGTGCGTGCACGACTCGTGCATGCGGAACGCGTCGCGGAAGAGCGGGCCGCTCCCGCACCGCGGGCAGCGGAGCCATACGGCTCGGGAAAAGGCACGAAAGCGTGAGGGCGCGGGGTTTTCAGGCATGATGTGGCGGTTCAGTCAGCATATGATGCCGTCGGTTTTAGCCGCCGATTTTCCCATTTTCCGGTCGATATGCCACATGTCCGCCCCTGCAAAAAGAGTGGGCCGCGCACGCCCTTCGAGGAGCAATACCTGGCCGAGGCCCGGCGGATCTGTCTCGAGACGGTGGCCGATCCGCGGTACGAGATTTTCCTGTTCGGCTCGCGGGCCCGCGGGCATTGCGATCAGGGCAGCGACGTCGACATCGGGATCACCTGGCCCGAGCCGCTCCCGGGCGGGACATCGCACCTGCTCCGGCTATTGACCGAATCCGACGTGCCGTGGCGGTGCCAGGTGGTCGATTTCGCGCTGGTGACCGACGGGAACTTCAGAAAGCACGCCTACGAGGGTCGCGAGATATGGCGAGCGGCGAACTACGCCAGGGCAATATTCGTCGGGCACCGAAGGGTTTTGCTGACGTGCTCGAACTCGAGATGGAAGGGTCTCCGATGACATCCGGGATGCCATCGACCGGGCCATCCGTGATCCGTCGTATCCGTGTCCTACCGGAACGCCTGGTTCCATGAGCGTCTGCGGCCGCCGATCACGCCACTCCCGCCGCTGACGCTCCCGCCGCCGACCGTGCCGCCCTGCCGGTAGCTTCGCGACGGCGTGTTGTAGTAGGGCCAGACCCGCTTGCCCTGCCGCTGGGCGCGATCCCATTGCTGCGCGCCGGAGTTGATGCCCGAGAGGTTGAAACTCGAGTAGGGGTTGCGGGGGCCTCGCGCCTCCGCGACCGATGCGGGGAGGAGCAGGGCGGCGAGGGCCAGCGCGACCGGGAAGAGCAGACGGGCGACATGCATGGCAAGTGGATCCCTGGCGGGCGGGGCGATGGCATGCATTTGCACGCCGGCCGTTCTACGCATCGTCGGCGTCGCCGGTTCGTCGTCGGGTTTGTGAGACACGTCCAAGAAAACCCGATGGCCCACCTCGTCAACCCGGGCCGCCAAATCCAACGGGTGTCGAAATCACCCACGTCCGGTTCCCAACGGCCGCGGCGTGCATCACCAAAGTGGTGACCACCTCACCAAAGTCGGGATTCACCTCAAAAGGCCTGGAAAACAAGGGTCGTTCGCACGTCGGGCGCGATTTTGTCTCGCGGAGCGCCCCGGGCTGGTGAGGCCGGTCATTTGTCGGGCGTCGCCGTCGAAAAAGTTTTTTTCGCGGCAAAGTGCCTTGATTCCAGCGCTTTTCGCCGTCCCAGCGTCCCTCGCCGGGATTTGGCACGCGGACTGCATCTCCTCCTCAGTGTCGCGAGTTCTCGCGGATGCCCAACGGTGAAAGCCGGGCACCGCGAAACAGTTCGCGTTCGTTCAGTCGCAAAAGGGAGGTGTGAAATGATGGTCATTGCCGTTGGGATCACGACGGAGGAAGTGCGGTCGCTGTCAAACCAGCCCCCCGCGATTCGTTCCCCGCGTGGCCCGGTTCTCAAGAGCCTCGTGGTGACGGGCGATGCAGGCCTCCGCGGCCGGCTCGGCACGATGGCCGAACTCGGTGGCTTTTCCACCTGTGACATGCCCGCCGATGCCTCCGACTTCAGGTCGGTCATCGACGGGGACTACCAACTCGTGATCGTTGACATCGTCCACCCGTTGGGTGATCGCGTCAGCGACACGCTCGAGGTCGCCGAGGAGTTCGCCGGTCGGCCCGGCACGCTGCTGGTGGTCTGCGGTTCCGACGACAGCGTCGATGAGGAGCTCTGGGCCCGTCAGCTCGGTGCCTGGGTCTACCTGCCGGGTGTCTCCGGTGGCGACTCCCTCATGTCGCTGTTCGCAGAGGCCCGGCGAGTCGCCGAGCGTCGGGGTGCCTTTCAGTACGTCTGAGGATCGAGCGTGGCTCAGGCCAAGGCGATCAGTCCGCGATTCGTGAAGCAGTGAATCAAGGTTCCGTTTCCGACCGTTCGGTCGGCGGACAAGAGTCGAGAGAAATCATCAAAACGCCCCTCGGGGCCCAAAAGAGAAGGAACAGTGTCATGAGCGCAGTTGTGGATTCCTACCGTGACGACATGGACGTGAGCTACGCGGTCGACTTCAGTCGAGATCGCGAGCCGGCTAAAAAGCGGAGCCGATTCCCCGAATACCGCCGCTCGGGCACAGCCCCGACCCGGGTCAATGGCATGCACTGCCGCCGCAGCAAGCGGTGGACGTGGGGCACCGGCCGTGGGGCCCGGATGCAGAACGTCAGGGCATTTGCCGGCTGTCTTGCCCTGGCACTTGCGAGCGTCTCGACGAGCGTGCTCGGAGTGACGATCGATTTCACACCGGTCAACAACGCCGGCAACCTCGCCAACCCCGCCACGGGTCTGGGGGCGGTCTCGAGCCTCTTCAACATCTCGAAGTACGAGACGACCAACTCCCAGTACGCCGAGTTCCTGAATAGCGTGGATGCCGCGGGTACGAACCCGAACTCCATCTACCAGCCGTCGGCCATCATCAGTGGGTCGACGATCTTCAACCCTATCACCTTCAACGCCGGCGGTTCATCCGGGGCGAAGTATTCGGTCGGAGGGGGTAGCTCGAGCCAGCCGGTCACGTTCGTGACCTGGTTCTCCGCCGCTCGGTTCGCCAACTGGCTCAACAATGGCCAGCAGGCCAACGCCGCCTCCATGGAGACCGGTGCCTATACCCTCAACAACCAGACCGCCGGGGCCGCAGTCCCCCGCAACGCCGGAGCCTCGGTCTTCCTGCCGAGTGCCAACGAGTGGACGAAGGCGGCCTACTACAACGGTGGCAACACCAACTACCGCACCTATCCCTACGTGGGCGGTGCCTCTCAGGTTCCCGTCGCCGTCACGACCGGCACGGGGGTCAGCGGCAACAACGCGGCCAACTACGGCCTGGCTCAGGGCAGGACGACCGGCCTGACGAATGTCGGCCTCTATGCCGCCTCCCAGACCTGGTATCAGCTGTACGACGCCTTCGGCAACGCCGGTGAGTTCACCGAGACTGCCAGCCCGACCTTCCCCGCCGACCGGGTCATGTTGCTCGGCTCGAGCTGGAGGCTCGGAACGGGTGCCACCGGCAACTGGACCTCGAACTCGGCCAACAACAACTACCTGACCGCCAGCTTCTCCGACTCCATCGGCTTCCGCGTCGCAGCCGTCCCCGAGCCGGCCACGATCGCCCTCGCGGGAGTGGGAATCACGAGCCTTGCGGCCCTCGACTGGATGAAGCGTCGCAAGAAGAAGGCCGCCGCTCAGCAGGCCATGCTCGCCCAGCCGACCGTTTCGTGATCGAATCCCACTCGTGATCGGAACCTGAGAGATCAGAAAACAGCCCCGCCCCTCGCGACGCGAGGGGCGGGGTTTTTGTTTTTCAGGCATGTTCCCGATCCCGGAGACGCCAGTTTTCCGTTGGCCGGAGCGTGCGGCTCGGCAAGTCCGGCCGGGATGCAGATTGACCCGCCGCAAGCGGCGGTGTTAGGGTCGGCTCCATGCCTGATTTCAATGATGCTGCCGGTGCGGATTCCCGGTCCTCCGATCGTCTCGTGCGGGGACGGAACGATGCCGAGGATGCGACCGTGATCTCCCGCGGCGAGCCGGCGGCAGCCTCCTGGAGCGGTTCGGCCGGTCCGCAGGCGGGCGGACCGGCCACCACGACCGAGATCGGCCGGTCGCTCGAGGGATCGATGCTCGGGCCCTATCGGCTCGATCAGTTCATCGGCGGCGGCGGCATGGGGGCCGTGTTTCGCGCCCTCGACACGACGCTCGATCGAATCGTCGCGGTGAAGGTCCTCGCCGGTCGGCAGGGCGACGACGAGGAGATGCTCAAGCGGTTTCGCAACGAGGCCCAGTCGGCGGCCCGGCTCGATCACGAGAACATCGGGCGGGTTCACGCGGTGGGCAGCAACGGCGGCTGGCACTACATCGTCTTCGAGTTCATCGAAGGCACCAACCTCCGCGACCTCGTTCGCGAGGAGGGGCCGTTTGACCTGGCGAGAGCCGTGGACGTGGCGATCCAGGTCGCCGATGCGTTGGAGCACGCCTCCGAGCGGGACGTGGTGCACCGCGACATCAAACCGTCAAACATCGTGATCACCCCGGCGGGCCGGGCCCGCATCGTCGACATGGGGCTGGCACGCCTGCATCATGTCGCGGACGACCGTGATCTCACCGTCAGCGGCATGACGCTCGGAACCTTCGATTACATCTCGCCCGAGCAGGCCCGCGATCCCCGCGCCGCCGATGTCCGCAGCGATCTCTACTCGCTCGGCTGCACGATCTTTTTCATGCTCGCGGGCCGTCCCCCCTTCGCCGAGGGCACGATGGTCCAGAAGCTCCTGCAGCATCAGCAGGCGGTCCCGCCGGCGCTCTGCGAGCTGCGGCCCGACGTGCCACAGCAGTTCGCCGACATCGTGTCGCGGCTGATGGAGAAGGATCCCCTCGATCGGTATCAGCGGCCGGCCGTGCTCGTCGCCGATCTGCTTGCATTCGCCGACGACCACCGGCTCACGCTGGCACAGCCGCGGCCGGCGGCCGCGGCTGTGCCACGTCCGCTCGACGTGCGACCGACATCGTTGTCACAGTTGACCTGGCTCCTGCCACTCATGGGCCTGATCGCGGTGGTGGGGATGATGTGGACGAGGGCCTCGCTCGATCGGCGGCGGGCCGCCCAGGGAAATGCAGCCGAGCGTGCGGACGCCGACGTTCCAACCGAGGCGGACTTCGTGCGCGTGGTCGCGGCCCCCTCCTTCTCCGGCGAGGTCGCCTCGCTGGGGGAGGCGATTCGCCTTGCCGCCGACGGCGGGGTGATCGAGCTGGCGCAGGACGGAGAGTGGCGTGAGCCGCCGGTGTCGTTCGACCACAAGCGGCTCACGATCCGGGCCGCCGCCGGCGTCAGGCCGATCGTTGGTTTCACCGGCGTCGCGGCCGTCGGGAATGGATGGCAGGCGGCCTGCTCGATCGGCGACGGCGAACTGACCATCCGAGGCGTATCCTTCAGGCTGGTCGGCGAACCGTCCGACGCCGTGCCGGCGGCCCTGTTCGCCATGGGTGCCGGAAGACTCGTCTGTGACGACGTCGTGCTCCGCATGCCCGGATCCCCCGAAACCGGCGGCAAGACGGGCCCTCGAAGCCGGGACGCGTTCGTCGCGGTCTCGCTGGCGGGTGGCCCGCCGGGAGCAACGTGCGCGGTGGTGCTCGGTGGTTGCCGTGCAGCGGGAGACGCAACGCTCCTCGACGCCACCGCCGCCGAAGCGGGCCGGGTCGTGCTGCGATGGTCGGGGGGGGCGCTGGTCACCCCCAGACGGCTGCTCGTCGCCGAGGGTGCCCGGAGCGGTGCGGGCCTCGACATCGCCTGCGATCTCGCCGATGTCGCCGTCGCATGTGGTGACGGCGTGGCGGTCCTTCGCGACTCGTCCTCCCGCCCGATCGCTCCCCGGCTCGATTTCGGGGCGAGCGACTGCCGGTTCGTCGTCGGAGACGCGCGTCCGTTCCTCGAGCAGTCTGGTGTCGGCCGCGCCGACGACTACCGGTCCGCGTGCGTCTGGCTCGATGAGCAGGGACGGTACGAGGGGGCGGGGGTGTTTCAACGCATCGACGCCGCCGATGGCCGGATCGACATCGAGTTTTCCGAGCTCGAACCGTCGTTGCAGTACGAGCCTCGGGCCGGTCGCCCGCCCGACCCGGCCGCATGGAACGGTTGGGGGAGTTGAAGGGGCCGCGCGGGCCGGCTGTCCGCGCAGCCCCGCACGATTGCTTGACGTGGCCGCGACCTCGTTGTCTAGTTGTGTTGTCCGTGCGCGGCATGCCTGTCTCAGGGCATCCAGCCGGCGATCCTCCCGGAGTTTTTTCGATGATCCGTGCAAGCAGGCATGCGTGGCTGGTCGGTGTTGGGATGGCCATGATCGCCGGGGGCTCGGCCCGGGACGCATTTGCGATCAAGCAGTTCGCCGAAGAGTTCAAGGCGATGTACGTCAAGGAAGGCACCCCTCTGGCCACGGCGGTCGAGACGGCCAAGTGCAACGTCTGTCACAAGGGATCGAGCAAGAAGGAGCGGAACTCCTACGGTGAGGCTCTGGCCGAGAGGCTCGACAAGAAGGAAGACGCCAAGAACGTGGAGAAGATCAAGAAGGCCCTGGAGGAGGTTGCCGCCCTGTCGAGCGATCCCGCCAATGCCGACGCCCCGACGTTCGGCAAGCTCATCGAGGAAGGCAAACTGCCCGGCGGCGAACCGCAGTGACGAGGGGCGGGGTGACTCTGGCCACGGCCGCTCAGTGGCGAGGAACCGTGAAGCCCGCGTCGTCGATGGCGGTGAGCAGCAAGGTTTCGAAGTCTTCGCAGCCGGCGATTTCAGCCGCCGTTTCCGGGGGGGCGAAGATCCGCACCCGCTTCACGAGGTCGTCGAACTGCTCGTGGGCCAGGCTGCGGACCACAGGCGAGATGTCCTCGAGCTGCCGCCAGCGGGGCGGAGCATCGGCGGCATGCCGGGCGCTCCGCTCGCGAACCTGCAGCCGAAACTCGACCTCCCGTTCGGCCGGGGGCGCGTCAACGAGCAGCAGATCCTGGTCGATACGGCGGCCGATGCGTCGCGATATCCGCTCCGCGAGCCGGGCGGAGACCATCACCATCTCCGGGTAGCTTCTCCCGGCCAGAGCGGCGTGGATCGTGGGCTGATGGGCGGCGTCGAATGTGGCGACCCGCTTGAAGAGTCGTCGCTCCGGGCCGAAGAGCCCCGCGACCAGCGGAGCGGCGGCGCTGCCGTCGGCCGCCGCGGAGAGCCAGGCCACGAACGTCGCGTCATCGCAGCGGACGAGGTCGGCGGGATCAATCCTGGAACGCACCAGCCACACCGCCCGCTGCAGCATGCCCGTGGCGGCCCGGACGGCATGGTGCCAGTAGACCTCGCTGAACATGACATAACGGGCGAAGACCATGAGCTCGGCCGCCGTTCGTCCCTTGTCGGTGATGGCCAGCGATTCCCCCCGCTCGTCCAGGCAGAGGCTCGCGAGCAGTCGCGGCTGGTCGAAATTGCGACCGTAGGGACCGCCGGCATGCAGGCTGTCGCGGGCCAGATAGTCCATCTTGTCGACATCGACGGGGCCGGAGAGGAGCGAGTGCAGGAGGCGGCCCGCCGGGTCGGCCGCATCGCCGGTGATCAGCCCGGCGATGCGTTCCGGGGAGATTCCCCAGAAGTTCACGAGCACCTCGGCCATCGGCTCCATGGAGAGGACGTTCAGAACGAGCGACTCGTGCCTCGGCACCTCGGGAAGACCCATGTCCTCGACCGGATGGCAGTAGGCCCAATGCCCGATGTCGTGCACGAGCGACGCGGCCAGGAACGCCGAGGCGTCGTCTTCGGCAACGACGGCCGTGAAGCGGGGCTCGTTTCGCAGGCGCCGCAGAAACTCCACCGCCAGCCGGTAGACGCCGAGCGAATGCTCGAACCGCGAGTGCACGGCCCCGGGATAGACGAGTGACACCAGCCCGAGTTGCGACACCCGGGTCAGCCGCCGCATGGCCGGGGTGTCGAGGAGCGCCCGAACCCGGGGCGTGACCGGCGCCGTGTCGTCCGGGGGAATGCGGATGCCCTCGCTCGTCGAGTCGAGCGCCGCGAGTTCGGGTAGGCGGGAAAGCGACATCGCATCGGCCCCTGAACGGTCAGAGCGGGGGCAGGCCCATGAGCCAGCGGAGGAATGCCGTGAACATGGCGTAGAAGGTGAAATGGGCCACCGCCGTGCCCCAGTCGAGGTCGAACGCCGCCATGGCGGCGATGGCCCCCGCAGTCACGAACATCGGCCCGAGGTAGAGCCATTGCCACATCTCGGCCGTGGCCTCCGGCGGCAGGAGACCCTTGACCGCCCAGAGCGCCGCATACACGGCCGCACAACTCAACGACCGCAGCAGAAACGGCCGGCCCCGATAGGCCTCGAGTTCGCGATTCCGCACGGCGACGTAGCCGAGCATGACGCACGGAATGGCCACGAGCAGCGCCATGGACAGGAGAATCCACGCCGGCGGAAACTCGGGCCGCAGCGCGCGTCCGGTGAAGAAGGCGGCTGCGGCCAACGCGACGGCCGCAACGCCGGTGGCGGCGAAGGCGAGCGGCGGGATCGGCCGCTCGATCCGCCGGATCGGGGCCATGGGCGGTCGGCCCGTCGCCGTCGATGATGCGGTCGGGGCTTCCGGTTCGTGGATCGTCACCGCCTTGGCGACGAGTTCCGGAATCTTGATCGGCTTTTTGCACTTGGGGCAGGGGCCCGTGCGGCCGGCGAACTGGTCGCTGACCGAGAATCGGGAGTTGCAGCCGGGGCAGATGACGGGGATGGGCATTCGCTGGGTTCCGGCCGCAGGCGGAAAGACCGCGGAGAGGCGGCAGTTTCAGACGGAGCCGGGGCTGCGTCAAGGGATGGGGGCATGGGTACACTGGAGTTGGCGGGATGAGGCCCTTGCCGGGCACCCGACCTCGCGTTGCTTTCGGGAGCCAAAACAGCATGGAAGACGACAAGACCCGCATCCTCGGTCCGGATGAGGCGAGCACCCGGATTCTCACCGGCGAGCCGGCTCAGCCGCCGCGGGAACTGCCCGAACCGCGGGTCGAGGGAGGACGCATCACCTTCCATTGCTCTGCCGGCCACAAGCTCGTCGTGCCTGAAAACCTCGCCGGAAAGCGGGGCAAGTGCAGCAAGTGTGGCGTGCCACTGCAGATCCCCGAGTTTGCCCCGGCGGAGCCGCTCGTCCCGGAGCCGACCCTCAAGTTCGGTCCGCCAGACGCGGACGAGTCGCCGATGCTCCCGTCGGAGGCCATCTCCACGGTGCCGCCGTCGGCCGACGGGCCGGCCGCTGACACCGGCGGTGCCGAGGCCGCCGCCGAGCCCGAGTGGAACTTCATCTCGGGGATCGATCAGCCCGCCCGTGCCGCCGCCAACGCGGGAGCGGCGTTCACCGAGTCGGCCTGGCCGGCCGGGCCGATCGGTGGCGACGAAGGCAATCCCATGGCCCTGCTCCTGCACAGGCTCTGGGCGGAGCGTGAGCACGGCGGCATCGTCGAGATCCACCTGACGGGCGGCAGCGTGATCCTCCCGGAGGAGTTCGCCGCGCGGTGGTCGGGGGGCAGCCACGGCCTGTTCGCGAGCCAGGCTGCCGATGGCACCGTGACACTCACGGCCGTTGCCTGGGAGACGGTGCAGCGGATCGTGGTGCGGCACCTGTCGGCCGTGCCCGGCGACATGTTCGAATGACGACCAGCCGGGTCGTTCATTCTTCCTCGTCGAGATCGCCCTCGGTGATCATCATGAAACCCTTGTTGCTCAGGGTTTCCTGGCCCATCTCGGTGTTGTCCACCATCAGCGCCACCGCCGGCCTGCCCCGGGGCCGCACGAGGATGGGATAGGCCTGGATGATGTTGACCTCGGCCTGCAACAGCGCGGTGCAGATGCGGAGCAGAGGCTGGTGGTCGTCGGGGAGTTCGACGCCGATCAGGTCGCTCTCGATGATCGCGAGCCCGGCCCGTTCGAGAATCTCCCGGCCTTGCTCCGGATGGCTCAGCAGGAACCTCGCGAAGGCGCACTCGCCGGAGTCGTTGATCGAGAGCGCGACGATCCGCACCCGGGAGCCCTCGAACCTGCGGACCACCTCGAGCAGCTGTCCGACACGGTTTTCGAGAAACACGGTGAACTGCCGGAGCGTCGGCCAGTTGCGGCCGCGGGCCGTTGCGAATCCGATTCCCGCGTTCTCGCCAGCGTCGCCCTGACTCACGTGGAGACTCCGCTCGTGGATCCAAGTTCTCGGGGCGGGAACGGCCGAGCCGGCCGGCGGCCCCCCGGGGGTTTTGCAGCCTTCGTCGTGGGAAGGATAGAGTCTCGTCCGCCGTCCGGTCAACGAACGGCCCATCTCCCTCCCCCGGCGGATGCCCGCCCCGACCGTCCGCGACCGCCGCAGGAGCCAGCATGTCAGCCGTTCACGAGATCGAAATCCGGGTCCGCTATCAGGAGACCGACGGCCAGCGGCGGGTCCATCATGCCAACTTCCTCACCTACTTCGAGATGGGCCGCACCGAGATGCTGCGTGCGCTCGGCCACACCTACCGGCAGTTCGAGGACGACGGGCTCTTCATGGTGGTGTCGGAGGCGCACGTCGCGTATCGCGCGCCGGTGGACTACGACGACCTGCTCCTGCTCCGCACCCGCGTGGAGAAGATCGGGGCGGCCCATATCAAGCACGCCTACGAGGTGATCCGCGGCACCCAGATCCTGGTCACCGGCTCGACGACGGTCGTCTGCGTGGACCGTGAGGGGAGTGTCCGGCGGCTGCCCGACTGGATGCTGCCCTGACGTCGTCCACGCCGCCTCGATCCCCGTCCCGGCCTCGTTGGTGGAGCGACGTGTCCGCCGGTCCCGCGGGCGAATTCACCCGCGACGTTTGACCCGGTGCCATGGCACGGCGACTGTTCCCCGGGACGTTCGCAAGGGCGAGCGACGCAGTTCTCCAAGGCGGGAGGCGGACCCGCTTTCCTGCATGGTCCGCCCGCAGAGGGCGGCCCAGACCTTTTGAGGAGATTGCAACGATGACGCTTGCCGCCGAACGGGAACTGGCCCACATGGGCGAGACTGCCGGGTGTTCCGATCACGATCATGACCTGGTTCACGAGCTCAGCCGGCGGCTCGACGCGCTCTGGCGCTACGACCAGTACATCGCCAACGCCGAATGGCGGGAAGACCTGCGGCAGTTCTGGTGCGATGCGAAAGCCCTGGAGCAGCAGGCGATCCAGCGGCTCAAGGAACTGATCGGGCAGGAGGTGCGCAACGACTGCTTCTAGCGGGCGGCTGAACGAGTCTGCCCGAGCATGATGCGGAGATCATCGACCGTGGAAACCCCCGGCGTCTTCACCGGTCGGTCACGTGGACAAAGGCCGTGCAAGTGGACAAAGGTCATGGATGACTTTGTTCACGGACGGCCGGCCGAGCGTGGAAGAAGCCCTCCCCGGGCCGACGGCCTCGCTGGTGCGTCCGGACAGGGATGCCGTACCGCTTTCCCGGGTGTGGTCGAAGATGGGGGACTGTGCTACCTTCCTGCGGCATCGGCGCCGGTGAGCCGGTGTATCGCAATCTCCGCACGCGGTTCCTCACGTCAGGGAATGGCCCCATGACCAAAAGAGGTCAGCTCACGGTCGGTTCGTTGATGGGAAGGCTGTCCGGGGCGGGGCGGTGGCGTGAGGCGACGCCGGCAGGCTTGCCGGTGGCCGGCCTCGAACCACTGACGGAGCGGCTGTCGCGTCACAAGGTCACGCGGATCGCCCTCTCGTTCCTCGATGCCAACGCAGGTCTGCACCTCAAGGACCTGCTGCTCGACGCCGCCACCGACGATCGCCGCGTGGTCATCGACGGCCACACCGTCTGGAACTTCGGTTCCGACAGCTTTCTCGGCCTCGACCGGCATCCCCGCGTCCACGACGCGATCCGCGACGCGCTGCCGGAGTGGGGTGCCCACAACGGTGCCTCGCGGGCCTTCTCCAGCCCCGTGCTCGTCGACGAGGCGGAGGAGAAGCTTGCCCGCTGGCTGGGTGTGCCCGACATCTTCATCTTCCCCAGCGTCACGCTGGCGAACATCGGCCTCCTGCCGGCGATCACCCAGCCGGGCGACCTGCTCGTCGTGGACCGTGAGTCGCACGACAGCGTGCACCAGGGGGCCAAACTGGCCGCCGCCGGGGGAGCGAGGCTGGAGGTGCTGACCACGCCCGATCCGCGGGCGTTGGAAAAAATCGTCGTGCAGGCGGGGTGCCGCGGCGGAGTGGTGCTCGCGATCGACGGCGTCTACAGCATGTCGGGCCGCACACCGCCGCTTGCCGATCTCGATGCGACGATTCGCCGGCTCGGTGGGATCATGTACGTGGACGATGCCCACGGAACCGGCGTCGTGGGGCCGCGGGGCCGGGGGGCGGCCGCAGCGGCGCTCGGTTCGCTCGACAACGTGCTCATGGTGGGCTCGCTCTCGAAGGCGTTCTCCTGTCTGGGCGGCTTCGTCACCTGCACGCCCGAACTCAAGACGGTGCTCAAGATCCGTTCGAGCACCTTCATTTTCGGGGGGCCGGTGCCGCCGCCGTATCTGGCGGCGATCTCCGCGGTCTGCGACATCATGATGTCACCCGAATACGACCTCCTGCTCGCCGCGCTCCACGACCGCATCCGTCGATTCACCACCGGACTCGACACGCTCGGCATCGAGCATCACGGCGGCGATTCCGCGATCGTCTCGCTCGTGGTGGGAGATATCGAGAAGACGTTCCATGCGGGCCGCAGCCTCTTCGACCGCGGGTTTTACGCACAGTCGGCGACCTACCCGGCGGTCCCGATCCACGCCGGAATGCTGCGGGTTCAGATCAACGCCAATCATCCGCTCGAGGCGATCGACGGGTTGCTCAACGCCCTCGG
Source organism: Planctomycetaceae bacterium (assembly GCA_005789975.1). The sequence goes on along the minus strand of SXWC01000132.1, from coordinate 10,861 downwards.
CGACATCTGGCAGGAATCACGGCTGCCGCGGCGGGGCAGGGCGGCCGCCCGGTAGGAGTTCCATCGGGGACCTGCGGGGGAACGGGGGCGGCCTCGTCCTCCGTCAGGAATCGTCGGGTGGAGCCTGTTCGAGTCGGGGTTGGTTCCGCAGGATCCAATCGCGAAGGCAGGTCGGCAACGATCGGGCGAATCGCGCGGCGAGCCAGGTGCGCCTCGGAAACCACGCCTCGGCACGGCCCCGCTCGATCGCCCGCAGGATGATCGTGGCCGCCCGCTCCGCGGTCATGAGTCGGCCCGTCGTGCGTTCCTCCTCGGTGACCATCGGCGTATCGACGACACCCGGGCAGGCGGTCGTGAGGCGGATGCCACGGGGGCCGCAGTCGAGCCGGAGGCTTTCGAGAAACGCCACCAGCCCCGCCTTGCTCGCGCAGTAGGCGGCGTTGCCCGGCAGGCCGACGACCGCAGCGATGCTCGCGACCCCGCAGACGTGACCACGCCGCCGCGCGAGCATCCCGGGAAGCACCGCCGCGATGAAGTTGATGCCCCCCTTCATGTTGACGTCGATCACGGCATTGGCGGCGTCCATGTCGAGCGGCCATGACGTGCGGTGGATGCCGGCGCAGGCGATCGCCACGTCGCATGGACCGAGCCGGTCCTCGAGCGTCGCCACGGCCGCCCGCAGGGCGGGCCCATCGCTCACGTCGCAGGACACCGTCTCGGCGACCACCCCCGTGGCGCGGAGGAGCGAGCGGGTCGCTTCGAGAGGCGGTCCCCGGCGGGCGATGATCCCGATTCGGGCCCCGGCCGCCGCCGCGGCCCGGCATGCCTCCCGGCCGATTCCGCTCGAGCCGCCGGTGACCAGGACCGATTTGCCATGCCAGAATGTGTTCGAAATCATGGTCGCCGTCCCGCGTGTGAACGGGGGCATCTGACGAGGTTTTCACCCGAAATGCAACCGACGCCGAACCGCGTGCTGATGTCGATCGACGGACACACCGTCGCGGCCGACGTCCATCTCCGCGACGACCAGCGGCCCCCCGTGGTCTTCTTCCATGGGCTTCTGACGTCGCTGGTCGTCGCCACCGAACTCTTCGTCGATCCCGCAGCGGAGTCGTGGATCGCGCTGAGCCTGCCGGGACACCACCCAGGGGCGTTTCCCGCCGGGTTGTCCCGGAAGGACGTCGATGCCGAACTGTTCGCCGCCCTGGCCGACGAGTCGCTCTCACGGCTCATCGGAGAACGTCGGGTGATCGCGGCCGGCTGGTCCACCGGGGGCTTTGCGGCGGTCAATCTGGCCATCCGCCGGCCGCGACGGGTGGTTGCCGTCGCGAGCCTGGCCGGGTTCACGGGCGGCCGGGTCACCGGTGTGATCGGCTGGTTGCAGTGGCTCGCCCGGGGCCCCGTCGGCGAGGCCTGCCTGCGGGCCGGGTTCTGGGTGGGAGGCCGTGTGCCGGGGCTGCAAGACGCGATCATCCGGTCGTGCACGGCCGATCGGGCGGCCGCGGCGCTGGTGCCGGAAGCGGTGCTGGCCCGGATACGGGCGGACTTCCGCCACCATGATCCTGGGGCGCTGGCGGCGATGCTGGCCGCGGTGCGCGAGATCGACATCGGCGACCGTCTGGGCGACGTCCGTGTGCCCGCCTGGATCGCGTGCGGCGGATTGGATCCGGTGATTCCGTTCGCGGAGACGGCGCGATTGGCCGACGGCATCGCCGGCGCCCGGTTGAAGGTCTACGAATCCGGCGGGCACCTCTTCTTCAGCGAATGGCCGGGTGTCCGGGAGGATTTCGCGGCGTGGCGCCGTGGCCTCGCCGCCGGAGGGCCCGAATCCGCGTGACCGACGGACCGCTGTCGAAAACCCGCTACGATGTCGTGCGTGCCGCCTCGGACGGACGGTCCGTGCCCAAGATCGGAAGCCACCTCCATGTCGCGGACGCCGCTGCCTGACGTGCTCGACGCCTGTGTGATCGGAGCCGGTGGCTCCGGGCTCGCCGCCGCGAAGGCCCTCCACGACCGTGGCCTCGACTTCATCTGCTTCGAACGCGGCTCGGGCATCGGCGGCCTCTGGCGGTATGACAACGACAACGGCATGTCGTCGATCTACAAGTCGCTGCAGATCAACACCTCGCGCGACATGACGGCGTTCGCCGATCATCCGATGCCCAGGGACTATCCGCACTTTCCCCGGCACGAACAGATCTGCGGGTATCTGGAGGACTATGTCGATCACTTCGGCTTCCGCGACCAAATCCGATTTCGCACCACGGTGGAGCGTGTCGTGCCGCAGGCTGACGGCACGTTCGCCGTGACGTTCCGGACCGCGGGGGACGAGCCCGAGACCCGCATCGTCCGCAACGTGCTCGTCGCCAGCGGCCATCACTGGCTGCCCCGGATGCCCGATCTGACCGGCGACTTCTCCGGCCGCGTGCTCCACGCCCACGACTACCGCACCCCCGACGGCTTCGGGGGCCGACGGGTGCTCGTCGTCGGAATGGGCAACTCGGGCTGCGACATCGCCTGCGATCTGGCACGGGTGGCCGACCGCACGTTCCTCTCGACCCGCCGCGGCGCCCATGTGATCCCGAAGTATCTCTTCGGCATCCCCCTCGACACCGTGTGTCCGGAGTTCATCTGGCGATTCGCGCCGATGTGGCTCTTCCGTCCGGCCTTCAGCACGGTGGTCTGGATGAACCGGGGGACGCTCGGCCTCTACGGTCTGCCCCGGCCCGGGCACAAGGTGCTCGAGGAGCATCCGACGATCTCGAGCGATCTGCCGAGCCTCGTCCGCGAACAACGGGTCGTCATCAAGCCCGACATCGAGCGCCTCGACGGCGACGGGGTCCGGTTCGTCGATGGCACCCGCGAGCCGGTGGACACGCTGATCCTCGCCACGGGCTACAAGATCGCGTTTCCCTTCCTCGACGCGTCGCTCATGGCCGCCGAGGGCAACGAGGTGAGGCTCTACCGGCACGTGGTGCATCCCGACGTGCCGGGGTTGTTTTTCATCGGACTCATCCAGCCTTGGGGGGCGATCTTCCCGCTCGCCGAGGCGCAGTCGGCGTGGGTCGGCGACCTGATCGAGGGCCGTTGCCGGCTGCCCGATCGGGCGACGATGCAGCGGTCGATCGACGGCGACATCGCGGCGATCCGCCGCCGCTACGTGAAATCCCCGCGGCACACGATCCAGGTCGATTTCCACGCCTACCGCGCCCTGGTGCAGCGGGAGCGTCGCCACGGCAGGCGGGTGTCGAAATGACGACGACGGCCACTCCATTCACCCCCCCTGATCGGATCGCCATCACCGGCTCCTCCGGCCTCTACGGCCGGTCGCTGGTCCGTGAGATTCGCCGCAGCCTGCCGCAAGCCTCCATTCTCGGGATCGACTGCCGGGTCGCCACGGAGGACGCGCCGGACGAGTCGTGGCAGGGGGACATCTGCGATTCGCGAATGGCCGACGCCATCGGCGCGTTCCGGCCCGACACGGTGATTCATCTGGCCTACGCCGTGCATCCCGGCCGCGACATGAGGGCGATGCGGGCCGCCAATGTCGATGGCACGCGGCGGCTGCTCGAAGCGGCCGCCGCCCACCGAGTGCGGCGGGTGCTCGTCGCCAGCAGCGCCACGGTCTACGGGGCATGGCCCGACAACCCGCCACGGTGCGACGAGTCGACGCCGGTGCGGCCGCGGCCCGACTACTACTATTCGGAGCACAAGGGGCACGTCGAACGGCTGGTGCAGGAGTTCGCGACGGCCCGTCCCGAGATCGCCGTGAGCTGGACGCGGCCGACGATCATCTGCGGTGCCGGCGTGAAAAACTTTCTCAGCGACATCTTTCTCAACATGCCGGTCATGTTCCTGCCCGACGGCAACGACACCCCGCTGCAGTTCGTTCACAGGGACGATCTGGCCCGGGCCACGCTCGCGATCCTGATGGCGTCGGCCCGCGGGGCATTCAACGTCGCGCCGGCCGACGTGATCACGCACCGCGAGATCGCGGACCTGCTCGGAGTGGCGGCCGTGCCGATGCCACTCTTCCTCCTCGCGGGCATGGGCCGCGTCTGGTGGACTCTGCGGCTGCCCTGGTTCACCACGCCCCCGGGGCTCGTGAGTTATTCGCGATATCCGTGGGTGATGAGTTCGGAGCGACTCCGGCGGGAACTCGGATTCGAGTTCGAGTATTCGAGCGTGGAATCGTTCCGCGAACTGCTCATCAGGGAGGAGGCGGGGGCGGGTAGTCATACCGCGTGAGCACCTCGGCGAGGTCGGCGGCGATCCGCCGGCGAAGTCGCCCGGGGGTGAAGAGTTCGTTGCGGCGGTAGCCGCTCTCTTCGGCGAGGTGCCGCCGCCAGTGGGGCTCCGCGGCGTCGGCGGCCGGCCAGCCGAAGTGGTCGTAGATGCTCCGCAGCACCCCGATCGGATCGGCGACCAGATCCTCGTACCGCGCGCGGTGCCGATGACGCGGGGGAATCGTCTCCCAGGTGGCGTGCAGCCGGCGGTCCATGCGGAGGATCGACGCGAAGACCCGGTCTTCGAGCCCGGCCGCCGTCGGCCGCTGAAGACCGTGCGATTCGGCGATCCGCTGCCAGAAGTGCAGGCACGAAGGGACCATTTCGGCCGGGTCGCGGACGATGTGGATGAAGTCGGCCTCCGGGAACACGCTGCGGATCACCGGCACCCGGTAGGTGTGCAGCGGATTCTTGAGCACCAGCCGGCCGTGATGCTCGAACTGGACCGCCCGCAGGAATCCCGTCCACGTCTTCAGCCAGCGATCGCGTTGGGGTTGGGTCAGGCCGTCGAGTTCCTCGTAGAGCGGATCGGGGGAAGGGTCGTTGGGGAAGGCGACGGTCCACCATGGGCTCGGCATGCCGAGATTGCACAGCGCGAGTTCGTCCTCCTGCGGGCGGTCGAAGCCGAGTCGCATCGCGTCCATCGGCCGGCGCTCGGGGAGGAGCCAACCGAGCCGGTCACGGGCAAACTCCTCGGAGAGGACGAAGTGGCTCGGCACCGCGCACTGCAGGGTGTTGGGGGCGACGAGCCGTGGGTCACGCGCGAGCAGCTCGTGGAGCAGCGTGGTGCCGCTCCGCCAGTGGCCGAGGATCACGATCGGATCGGCCTCGAGCCGGGCCGCCTTCAGGCCGCGTCCCCAGATCGCCCCTTGGATGGCGGCGAGGAACTCGTTTCCGAGACTGGCCGCGGTGATCCCCAAGGCTCGCGGGATTCGCGCGGGGGACACGCGAAAGCGGTGCCTGGCGAGCACCCGCAGCCACGGCAGGAATCGCACGCCCGTCCACATCGGGAGGGTGAAGCGTCGTCCCCCCATCACCCGCTCCTCTCGACTTCAATCCGGCTGCTGCCCGGCAGATGCTCGATGCATCGTGGTCCGAGCAGTTGCGACGGTGTGAAGAATCCCCCGCGACCCTCGCGGGAAAGCAGGTGTTCGACGGCGAGCACGACCCCCGCCGCGGTCACGTCGTAGGCGTTGGCCGTGCGCACGCGGGCCACGGCGGTGTGTCCGTCCGGGTCATGGGCCTCGCCCCAGACCCACGTGGGCGCCGCGGCTCGGGCCGGGGCAGACGGCCCGGTCACCCGCCGCTCGATCAGGTCTTTCAGCCAACGCTGTGCTGCGGCGGTGCCGAGCAGCGGACGGAATGGTTCGGCGAGCCGCAGGGCCAGGGCGACGGCCCGCGGCATCGGGACGTAGACCTCGATGTCGGGAATCCCCGTCGAGAACCCGGCGGTGGCGAGGTCGCCCCACGGAATCGCGACCGCATGTTTCCTGCCACGGCCGAAGTCGATCACGCGTCGTTTGCTGCCCAGGGGAACGCGGACCAGGCGACCGTGCCTGCGGATCTGGCCGCCGATCTTCAGCGACTCGACCGAGGTCTTCGCCGTGCCCGCCGAAAGCCCGCTCCCCGTGTCGAAGCCGAGCGCGATCTGGACCGCCGTGGGAAGGGCTTCGTGGAGCGTCGCGGCCAGGCAGTCGGTGGGGATGACGTCGAACCCCACTCCGGGGCAGATCACGATGCCGGCGCTTCGCGCCTCCGCGTCGCGGGCGTGGGCCGCTTCGAAGACGTCGATTTCACCCGTGATGTCGAGATAGTGCGTGCCCGTGGCCAGACAGGCGTCGATCAGCGGCCGGCTCGTGGCGGAAAATGGCCCGGCGCAGTGGGCCACCACGGCGACGCCGGCGAGCGCGGCGCGAAGCCCGGCCGGGTCGGCGAGGTCGCAAACCCGGGCGGGCAGGCCGTGATTCGCGGCGGCCGACTCGATCGCCGCGGGGTTGCGTCCGGCGAGGATCGGAGCGAGGCCTCGCTCCATCGCGCGGCTGACCACGAGGCGGCCGGTGTAGCCGTTGGCGCCGTAGATCAGCCAGGTGTGTGCTGGAACAGGCATCGATCGAAAGGAACGCACGCAGCCGAGGCGGCCAAAACGCTACCGGGCCTCTTCGGTCACGACGCGGCCATCGATGACGACGGCGGTACAGTGCGTCGTGTATTCGAAGGGATCGCCGTCGAAGATCGCCACGTCGCCGTCGAGGCCGGGACGAAGCGAACCGACACGATCGGCGACGCCGAGGATGGTCGCGGCGTCGCTGGTGATCGTCGCCAGGGCCTGCTCGGTGGTGAGGCCGTTGGCCGCGGCGATCGCCGCCTCGAAGAGGGCCACGCGGGTCTTGGGCACGTAGCCCTCGAGTCCGCTCTGCAGGGCGACGGGAATGCCCTTGGAGCGGAGCGTGGCGGCGGTCTCGAAGCTCAGATTCTCCGTCTCGCCCATGCCGCTGCGTCGCATCGAAGGATGCAGGATCACCGGCACCCCCGCGGCCTTGATGCGGTCGGCCGCGAGATAGGCCTCGGCCGCCGAATCGAGGACGACCCTGATCCCGAACTCCGCCGCGATCCGCAGGGCGGCGTCGATGTCGGTGGCCCGATTGACCGTCACGAGGAGGGGGAGCCTGCCGCGAAGGACGTCGGCGAAAATCTCACGGCGGAGGTCGCGATCGGGATGCTTCTCGGCGTCGGCGGCGTCCTGCTTGCGGAGGTATTCCTGCGACTTCACCAGTTCGGCCCGGAGCATCGCCACCGCCTTGCTCCGCGTGCCCGGCGAGCCCTTGTCGCCGCCGGCGGCTTCACCGAGCGTCACGGCGACCATCGCCACGGGCTTGACCGTGGCCTCCTCGACCGTCTCACCGACGGTCTTCACGACCATCGTCTGGCCCGACACGAGTGCGCCGGGGGCGTGGCCGGTGTGGATCGTGGTCACGCCGAATCCACGGACCCACTCGACCAGCCGTTCCCGCGGATTGTAGGAATCGATGGCCCGAAGTTCGGGCTGGATCGGCTCGCTCTTGTCGAGTTGGTCCTGATCGTGATCGTGGTTGAGGTATCCGGTGAGCCCGACCACGGTGTGCGCGTCGATGAGGCCGGGCGTGACCACCTTGCCCCTCACCACCCGCGCGTTCGGCGGGACGGGGATATCGACCGCCGATCCCACGAGGGTCACCTTGCCCCCGTCGATCAGGACGACGCCCTTCTCGATCGGCGGCCCGGCCATCGTATGGACGGTGTCGCCGAAGATCGCGACCGGGAGGTCGGCGGCGGCCGCCGACGCGAGGACCGCCAGAACGGCGACGACGGGGAACATCGGCAGTGCGTTGAAGGGCATCATTTCGTCTCGGAAAGCCGCTCGTCGGTGCAGCAGGCGTGGGCCTTCTGGTCGCGGCTGGCGCCGTAGCCGCCCACGGCGAAGAGCCGATCGTCGGGGTCGTCACGGTCGAACACCTTCTCCCCCTCGATCCAGGTCTGGAGCACCTTGGTCTTCACGCTCAGGGGATCGCCCGAAAGCACGATCAGATCGGCATCCTTCCCGACGTCGAGCGAGCCGATTCGACCGTCGAGTTCGAGCATCTTCGCGCCGGCGAGCGTCAGGGCCTCGAGCGCCTTCGGTGGCGACATGCCCGCCCGCACGGCCAGCGCCGCCGTCCGGAGGAAGAGTCGGGAATCGGTGACGGGGTCGTCGGTGTGGATGGCGCACGGCACGCCCGCCTTCTCGAGGATCGCCCCGGTCGCGAGGGAGAAGTCCATCACCTCGAGCTTGCCTCCCGGGCTGTCAACGACGAGCACCGAGCAGGCCGCTCCCGACTTCGCCAGCTGGTCGGCGATCTTCCAGGCCTCGCTGGCGTGATGGAGCACCACCTTGAAGCCGAACTCGTCCCGCAGTCGCAGCACCGTCATCAGGTCGTCGGCGCGATGAGCGTGATGGTGCACCACGACGCGACCGTCGAGCACGTCGATCAAGCCCTCCATTTCCAGGTCGCGGTCGGGCAGTTTGGCGGGGTCGTCCTTCGCCTCGGCGACCTTCCGGCGGTAGTCCTGGGCCTTGAGGAACTTCTGGCGGACGATGGCCGCCGACTTGGCCCGCGTGCCGGGGAAGGGGGGCTCCCGCTGGGGGTTCGTGCCGTTGGCCATCTTCACGCCCCCGGCCGGCCGGCCCGCAGCGTCCTTGATGTAGAAGTCGTCGATCGTCGAAGCCTTCCGCAGCTTGGCGTAGATCGTCTGCCCGCCGAGCAGGTGGCCCGAACCGGGCATGATGTTGAGGGTGGTCAGGCCGCCGGCGCGGGCCTTGCGGAATCCCGCATCACGGACGTTGATCGAGTCGAGGATGCGCACGTCGGGTTGGATCGGCCCGCTCGAGTCACCACCCCAGCCGCCCCCGACGTGGCTGTGGGTATCGATGAGACCGGGCATGATCACCTTGCCGGCGCAGTCGAACCGCTCGGCGTCGGCGGGGATCGCCGTGGACGCGGCCGGCCCCACGCCGATGATCTTCCCCTCCGCCACGACGACGACGCCCCCGGGGATCGGCGGCCCCGAGATCGGCAGCACCTCGGCGCCGACGAAGGCGAGCGGCCGATCCCGGGCGGGCGTGGCGGTGGCGAACAGGCCCAGAATGGCGGCGACCGCCAGCGTGTGTGCCGTGTGTGCATGCATGCGGCGTAGTCTACCATCGGCCTCCGCGGCCGGTCGAACCGGTGGACGGAGTCATCGACGACTCTCTCCGCGGACAGCCAGCAACACAAGATCGTCCTGCCGCGGACGAACCGCGTGCTCAGGCAAGTTCGGGGTCGCCGGCCGGGGCGTCCGCGTCGTCGAACTCCTCATCGTCCTCCCATGGCCAGAAGAACATCTGGACCTGCCGGAGAATCACGACGTCCTCCGCTTCATCGACGTCGACCTGAAACAGGAGCCCTTCGAAGCCGGGCAGGTCTTTCAATTCAACGGGGGTGAGCAGGACCACATTGCCCTCCCCCTTCTCGGCCGTGACGAACGAGTGGCAACTGATCTCGCCGTTCACGTCGATGTCGTCGGCGGTCTCGAAGAGTTCAGACTCGCCCTCGATCTGAAACTGCGGCATGCACGAACCCTTTTTCGCGGAACGGCCACCAACGTTCTGGTCGCCGGGACATCGCCCCATTGCGAACGGCAGCATAGCCCGTGCCCGGCCCCACGGGAATGAGGTGAACAGGGCAACGGGCGCCGGAACCGACGCCAAAACAGGTGAGTGGGCGACGAGGGACTCGAACCCCCAACCCCCTCGGTGTAAACGAGGTGCTCTGACCAATTGAGCTAGTCGCCCGATCTTGACCGCAACCGAGCCATCCCTGGCCTCGTCTGCTCGGTCGGCCGGAGACAAAGCCTGGGTTTGCCTCGGCCTCCGGCGTCGCATCGTGCGACGCCGGCGTGGTTCATCCTCCTGCTTTCTGTCCTTCCGGCTTCGGCGGCGGCACCACGACGCGTACGCCAAGTTCCACGAGTTGCCGCGTATCGACCGTGGACGGTGCTCCCGTCATGAGGTCGCTCGCCTTCTGCGTCTTCGGGAAGGCGATCACGTCGCGGATGCTGTCGAGTCCGCCGAACAGCATCACCCACCGGTCGATGCCCAGCGCGATGCCCCCGTGGGGCGGGGCGCCGCTCCGCAGGGCGTCGAGCAGGAAGCCGAACCGCTCGCGGGCGACCTCGGGCGTGATGCCCAGCAGATTGAAGACCTTTTCCTGGGTGGAGCCGTCGTGGATTCGGATCGTGCCACCGCCCGCTTCCGAGCCGTTGATCACGAGATCGTAGGCCACCGCCCGACAGGCCGCGGGGTCGGACTCGAGGATCTCGACGTCGGCGGGCCGTGGGGCCGTGAACGGATGATGCATCGAGGCCCAGCCGCCGCTCTCCGTGTCTCGCGCGAACATCGGGAAGTCAACGACCCACGAGAAGTGCATGGCGTCGGCATCGTAGAGGCCGAGCGCCGCCCCCAGCCGCTTCCGCAGCATGTGGAGGGCCTTGCACGTCACCTCGAACGAATCGGCCACGATCAGCGCGAGGTCGCCCGCTTCGCAGCCGAGTTTTGCCCTGAGGGCGTCGCCCACGCCGGTGAGGTTCTTGGCCACCGGGCCCGACCACGCTCCGTCGGCCTCGACCTTGAGCCAGACGAGCCCTTTGGCGCCGCCGTCAATCGCCACGCCCGTGAGCTCGTCGAGGTCCTTCCGGGAAAACCTGGCCGCCGCGCCCGGCACGCGGATCCCCCGGATCCGGCCGCCGATCTCGACCGCGCCCCGGAAGACGCGGAAGTCGCTCTCGGCCGCGATGGCGGTGAGATCGACGATTTCGAGCCCGAACCTCAGGTCGGGCGCGTCATGGCCGAACCGTTCCATGCATTCGTCCCACGTGAGCCGCGGCAGAGGCAGGGGCACGTCGAGCCCGAGGATCTCGCGGGCGGTCCGCTTCACGAGCCCCTCGATCACGCCGATCACGTCGTCGGCCTCGACGAACGACATCTCCACGTCGAGCTGCGTGAACTCGGGCTGCCGGTCGGC
>SXWC01000131.1 GCA_005789975.1 Planctomycetaceae bacterium | reverse complement strand
TCGATCAGGAGCTAAACCAGACTCGGGCGGTCGCGGAGAACCTCCGTGATCCCGACAGCATCGCCTCGGCACTCAGCGACGAGCAGCTCAAGGTCTACCGGCTGATCTGGCAGTGTTTCGTGGCCTGTCAGGCGACCGACGCCGAATGGGATTCGACGAGCGTCCGCATGCGGCGGAGCGACCGCGACACGGGGGCCGTCTTCAAGACCAACGGCCGCGTGCTGCGATTCGACGGTTTCTACGCGATCAGCGGCACCCCGAAGGACGACGGCGACCAGGTTCTGCCCGACTTCGACAAGGGCACGCAGCTCGCCCCCTTTGACATCGAGCCCCGGCAGAAGTTCCAGGCGGCCCCGCCGCGCTACACCGAGGCGACGCTCGTCAAGAAGATGGAGGAGGAGGGCATCGGCCGTCCCTCGACCTACGCCAGCATCATCAACGTGATCGAAAACCGTGGGTACGTCGTCCAGCAGGAACGCCGCTTCCAAGCCACGGCGATCGGTGAGGCCGTCACCGGCTTCCTGAAACGGGGCTTCCACGACCAGTTCATCGAGATCGGCTACACGCGGGAGATCGAGCGGGAACTCGACCAGGTGGCGCAGGGCACGAAGAAGTGGACCGACATGCTCCACGAGTTTCACGACGAACTCGCGCCGAAGCTCGAAGAGGCGATGAAAGAGCCCCACGTGCAGGAAAACCCCGAAGGGTCGGCATACGCCTGCCCCGAGTGTGGTCGCCGGTTGATGTATCAACTCAGCAAGAAGACCGGCGGGGAGTTTCTCTCCTGCTCGGGCTACAACGAAAAGATCGTCGAGGAGGCTCCCGTCCCGGCGATGACGGCCAAGGGGAAGAAGCCGAAACGGGTCGCCAAACCCAAGGAGCGGCCGGCCTGCAGCTATGCCATGCCGGTGGACCGCCAGCGGCGGCCGCTGCTGCCGGAGCAGATCGACCTCCTCTCGCCGGCCGGCGTGCCGATGGTGAAGCGGACCGGCCGGTTCGGCGATTTTCTCGTCGAGGACAAGCCTCGGCCGGTCAAGCCGAAGGGCAAGAAGGCGAAGGATGCCGCGGCCGCCGAGCCGCCGGCGTTCATCCTCAATCTCGACCGCAAGGGCAACCTCAAGTTTCCCTCACCACCGCCCCTGGTCACCGACATTGCCTGCCCCAAGTGCGGCGATCTGATGAACCTCCGCGACGGCAAGCGCGGCCCATGGCTCGGCTGCCGGGCGTTCCCGAAATGCCGCGGCCGTGAGGCCTTCACGAAGCTCCCCGAAGACCGTCAGGAGGTCTTCAAAAAGGAGCTCGAGCAGCACCTCAAGCGGCAGACCAGTCTCGCCCTCACCCGGCGTGACGGCGTGACACCCGTTCCGGAAGGCACGCCCCTCGCCCAGCTCACGCTCCCCGGGGGCGTCGCCGAACTGCAGAAGTTCGCGGGCTGATACCGACTCCCGTCCGGCGGCGACCGCACGGCACGCCGGCTCGGCGCGAGACGCCGCCGTCATCCCGTCAGAGCCACGGCATGTCGCTCGTGAAGGTGCTCGGTGTTTCGTCGAGCGCCATCGCGTAGGCCGTCGCGTGGGAGCGGCAATGGGAGATGCTGACGAGGATGCAACGAATCCCCATCTTGTCCGCCATTTCCTCCGTGCCGCCCCGGAGGACGGCCTGCGGCCGCCCGCCGGCTCCGTTGGTCACCTCGATGTCGCGCCAACTGATGCCCCGCCGCCAGCCGGTGCCGAGGGCCTTGAGCACCGCCTCCTTCGCCGCCCAGCGGCCGGCGAAGTGTTGGGCCGCCATCTTGCGGGAACGGCAGTATTCGATCTCGAGCGACGTGTAGACACGGCCGACGAAGAGTTCGCCGTGCCGTTCGATCATCTGCGCGATGCGGAGCACCTCGGTGATGTCGGTGCCGATTCCGAGGACGTTCATGACCGCAATCCTTTCGCCGCATGCGTCACGGCCCCGCCCCGCGACAGCCCGCAGGCCCGCTTCGCCCGGGCGAGCACCTCGCCCGCGCGAAGCCGCGCCGTCGCCGCGCCGGCCGCGAGGATCGCCTCGATCCGGCCCGGATCCGATTCCAGCTCCGCCCGCCGCGCCCGGGCGTCGGCAAAGTAGGCCGCCGACGCCTCGACGAGTGCCTTCTTCACCTCGCCGTAGCCGAAGCCGCCGCGACGGTAGAGGTCGGCCATCCGCGTGCGCTCGGCCTCGGGGGCCATCAGCGAGTAGAGCTCGAAGAGGTGGTCGCCCACGGGATCCTTCGGCGATTCCATGGGCCGCGAATCGGTCGTGATCCGCATGATCTTCTTCTTCTGTGCGGCCGGATCCTCGAACACGTCGATCGTGTTTTCGTAGCTCTTGCTCATCTTCTGGCCGTCGGTGCCGGGCACCTTCGCGCCCCCCTCGACGAGCCGGGGCTTGGGGAGCGTGAAGACCTCGCCGTAGAGGTGATTGAAGGTGCCGGCGAGGTCGCGGCAGACCTCGATGTGCTGCACCTGATCCTCGCCGACGGGCACCACCGTCGCGTCGTAGGCCAGGATGTCGGCGGCCATCAACACCGGCTAGGTGAACAGCCCGGCGTCGGCCGGCAGGCCACGGTTCTTCTTGTCCTTGTAGGCATGGCAACGTTCGAGCAGGCCCATGGGCGTGACCGTCATGAGGAGCCAGGAGAGCTCCGTCACCTCGGGCACGTCCGACTGCACGAAGAGCACCGCCCGCTCGGGATCGAGACCCAGGGCCACGAGATCGACGGCCGCCGCGTGAACCAGCGACCGCAGGCGGTCAGGATCGCGGACCGTCGTCAGCGCGTGGAGATCGGCGATGAAGTAATAGGCCTCGTCGGCCGTCCGGCGGCCATCCGTCCGGTCCGCCTCCGCGGCGGGCTGCAGATCGATGTACTGCCGGATCGCCCCGAAATAGTTCCCCCAGTGAAAGCGGCCGGTGGGCTGAATGCCCGACAGGGCGCGGGTGGGCCGGGGCGTGGGATCAGGTGGCATGGTCGGGGTTCGCGGTGGGTTGCTGGCAGGTGGCGGGACCGCCCGGGAGTTGGAGCGTGCCGATGATCTCGCGGAAGTTCGTGGCACCGAGTTCGGCGAGGGCAGCGGGGAGTTCGTCGAGCAGCCTCGCCGACACGACGGGCTCGGCGAAGCTGGCCGTACCGATCTGGACGGCCGCCGCGCCGGTCACGAAAAACTCCATGCAGTCGTCGATCGTCATGATGCCGCCGACGCCGACGATCGGGATATCGACGGCCCGCCGGATCTGATGGACACACCGCAACGCGATCGGCTTGATCGCCGGACCGCTCAAGCCCCCGATCACGTTGCCGAGCAACGGACGCCGCCGCCGCCAATCGACAGCCATGCCCTGGCAGGTGTTGATCACGGTGAGCGCATCGGCCCCGCCGTCGTGGGCGGCCCGGGCCACGGCCACGATGTCGGTCACGTTGGGGGTGAGCTTGGCGAGCACAGGCAGCGCGGTGGCCCCGCGAACGGCCGCCACCACCCGCCGGCACATGACGGGATCGCTGCCCATGTCAACGCCGTGGCTGACGTTCGGGCAGGAGATGTTGAGTTCAACCGCGGCGATTCCGGGCACGGCATCGAGCAAACGGGCCACCGACTCGAAATCGTCGAGCGTCGCGCCGGCGATGCTCACGATCACGGGGGCCCCGCAGCCGAGCAACCAGGGCAGTTGTTTGGCGAGGAAGGAATCGACGCCGTCGTTGTCGAGGCCGATCGAGTTGAGCAACCCCGAGGATGTCTCCACCGTCCGCCAGGGCACGTTGCCCTTCCGGGGCTGCGGCGTGATCGTCTTCGGCACGATGCCCCCGAGCCGCTTGAGATCGACCATCCCGGCCATCTCTCGGCCGTAGCCGAAGGTGCCCGAGGCCACGAGGATCGGATTGGGCAGCCGCAGCCTGCCGAGCGTCACGGACAGATCGGGGGGTGACGGCGGAGGCCCGGCGGTGTGTGACATGGGGCGGGGAGCACGGGGGGTTTGTCGGTGGAGAGCGACCCGGAGTGTAGTGGGTTTTCCCAGGTCCCCAAGCCTCCCTGAACCGCCGCTGCGAAGCCCTGGCCGGGGCCCGCATCACGGCGAACCGGCCCGTCGCCCGACCGGTCTGATTGTGTCAAGTTTGGCGATTGTGCCGCCGATACTAGGAGGGAACAGGGACTTCTGAGCCGACGAGCCTCGGTGGCCGTCGGTTGACATTAGTGCTTGTCAGCCATAGGCTTCGGACGAGTTTTCCTCCCCGGTTCCTGCCTCCTTCAGCCCCGTGCTGTGAGGAAGCCGCCGCGGTCGGAGCGTCTGAGCCGTGACCAAGAAAGACATTGTTCGGACGATCGCCGAACAGATCGACCTCCCCCAGCTTCGCACGAAGGAACTGGTGCAACGGACGTTCGACGCGCTCATCGAAGCGCTCGTTCGCGAAGGGCGGATCGAACTGCGGAACTTCGGCGTCTTCCAAATCAAGCGTCGCGAAGCGCGGGTCGCACGCAACCCTCGGACTGGCGAACGGGTGTCCGTCCAGGCCAAGAGCGTGGTGACCTTCAAACCAGGCAAGGAGATGGAGGCACGGGTCAGGGATCTCGACCGGCAGCAGGCTGCCGCTGAGTCCCAATCCCGACCGTCCCCCCCCGCACCGAACACGACAGAAACGAGCCAGCCCGACCAGCCAAGCCAAGGATGAGGCGAAGACTGGGCGAAACTGGCAAGCAGCGGGCCCTTGGGTCCGGCACGACGGCGACAGTCAGTATCGCACCATCGGAATCGATCGGGTATTTCCGCTTTCCGCAAGGAAGGCACCCTCGGTCGATCCGATGAGCGATGGGAATCAGGGATGATTCAACCGAGGGTCAGGAGGACCATGCGATGAGGAAGGCTTGCTGGCTGATGTGTGCTGCGGCGCTGCTGGCGACCAGCACGGGCTGCCTCATCCCGATGTATTCCGGCGACCCGGTCCGCCGTGCCCAGCAGCTGATCTACACGTCGGAGGATCTGCGGGCGATCACCGACGAGTGGGAACGCATCTGGTTCCTGGATCAGCCGTCGCACATGACGCCCTGGCGGACGCACGGCGGCATTCTCTAGTCGGACGCCGACGAAGCCGTCGATGGCAATCCTGTTCGGCACGGGGTCTGCGCCCCGCGCACCGCGGGCCTTGGACAAGAGAAGTCGGCACGAAGCGGGATACGGCCGGCAATCGGCAACCGCACGTGGATCAGTACCGGGTGTCATTCGCACGTCGCTCGGATCACCATCCGAGTCGGTCCGCTTCTTCGACCCGACTGCGCTCGATGAAGCAGGAAGGTGTCGAGCTGCAGATGGACTCTGCGATGATCGCCTGCCTGCTGATCGTGCTCTCCACCGGTTGCCGGCTCAACATGGCGGTGCCCGACGACGTGTGAGGCCTCTCGGTCACGAGCGAAAAAAGCCGGGTGCCGGGAGGGGCTGCCCATGCCCCGCGAGCCGGCGTTGCCGGCCAGCGAAGGCATGGATGCCGCAGCGCAGCCGGCATCGAGCGAACGGAGCCCAGGAGGGGCGGAGTGAGCGTCCGGCGACGGGGCATGGGCAGCCCCGACCCTCACGAGACGTCGCATGCACCTCCGGCAACCCCCGTGCCGAACAGGATTGCCAGGAGGGGCGGAGTGAGCGTCCGGCGACGGGGTATGGGCAGCCCCGACCCTCACGAGACGTCGCATGCACGCGGCACGCCTCTTCTCAGATGCGGATCTTCGAGGCCTGCTCGACGATTCGCTCGAGGGGCACGAGGTTGCCCTTGTCGCAACCCGGACAGGCTTCGGCGGCCTCGGCCCAGGCCGCGGGGCTCGAGAGGTTCGAGTCCCAAAACGGCCATGTGCGGCATTGCCGCGGCCGTTCCCCGTAGGCGGTGCACTTCCGCGTGGTCTCGTCGAGGAGCACGCAATCCCCCCCGGAACGTTCCTTGAGCGACCGGCGCACGCCGACCCGCTTCACGAACTCGGCCTCGAACGCGGCCGCCGTCATCCCCTTGCGGGCGGCCATCGCGTCGATCTCCGCCTGGTTGACCCACACGTAGCCTTCGGAGCCGGAGCAGCAGTCACCGCACTGCGTGCACTCGAACCGCAGCCCGCCGGCATACCAGACGTCCTTGGGAATCCCTGCCATCGTCACCTCCGTGCCTCGCCCGATTCCTTCTCCACTCCGACGCTTGTCAGCCGACGATCGACTCCATCGCCGTCACGATCGCCTCGACGTCCCCCTCCGAGTTGAACGCTCCGAAGGACGCTCGCACCGTGCCGCCGTCCCGGGTGCCGAGACACTCGTGGACCAAGGCCGCACAGTGGAGCCCTGCCCGCGTCTGCGCGCCGGCGATCTGTTCGACGAGAACGGCGACCTCGGCCGGAGCATAGCCCTCGACCGCGAAACTCACAATCGGCGCACCCCCCTCCGCCGCGATCACCCGCACTCCGCGGACGTCACCCAGGGCCGCCGCGCAGGCCGCCGCCAGCCCACGGCAGCCGCGGCCGATCTCGGCCACCGACCGCCCCTCGAGCCAGGCGGCGGCGGCGGCCAGGGCGGCCAG
>SXWC01000130.1 GCA_005789975.1 Planctomycetaceae bacterium | reverse complement strand
TCGACGATCGGACAGCGTTTGCCGCCGATCACCTCGTGATACCACATCCATGCCTCGGGATTGATCCCCTCGCCGACCGTGCCCAGCAGCCGCAGGCTCGACAGGTCACGGCCGTCGATGTGCTGCATGCCCCACTTCATGAAGGAACGAATCGCGGTGGGGGCGGTGTAGAAGATCGTCGGCTTCTCCTGCTCGATGATCTCCCAGAACCGCCCCTCGTGCGGGGCGTTGGGGGCTCCCTCGTAGATCAGGATGCTCGCCCCGGCAGCCAGGGGACCGTAGGTCACGTAACTGTGGCCGGTGATCCATCCACAGTCGGCCGTGCACCAGAAAAGATCGTCTTCCCTCAGGTCGAAGACCCACTCCGCGGTGGTCTTGGCCCAGAGGATGTAGCCGGCGGTCGTGTGCTTGATGCCCTTCGGTTTCCCGGTCGAGCCGCTCGTGTAGAGGATGAACAGCGGGGACTCGGAATCGAGCGGCACGGCGGGTGTGTCGGATGGCATGCCGGCAACGACGTCGTGCCACCAGATGTCGCGGCCGGGAACCATCTCGACCGGCTGGCCCGTTCGCTTGAGCACGACCACGTGTTCCACGGTGGTGGCCGGGTGCGACGTCGATGCGAGCGCCATGTCGACGTTCTTCTTGAGGCCCAACTGCGAGCCCCGCCGCCAGCCGCCGTCGGCCGTGATCACCGCGACCGCCCGGGCATCGTGATTGCGGTCGGCGATCGCCTCGCTCGAGAATCCGCCGAAGATCACCGAATGCACGGCACCGATCCTGGCGCAGGCGAGCATCGCGATCACCAGCTCGGGAGTCATCGGCATGTAGATCGAGACGACGTCCCCCTGCTTCACCCCCAGTTTCATCAGTCCGGCGGCGAGCCGGCAGACCTCGGCTTGCAGTTCCCGGTAGGTGAAGGTGCGCCGCTCGCCGGTCGGCTCGCCGACCCAGACGAGCGCCGGCTTGTCGCCGCGGCCGGCCGCGATCTGGTGGTCGAGACACGCCGCCGAGGCGTTGGTCTGGCCGTCCACAAACCAGCGGGCGACGGGGGGCCGCCAGTCGAGCACCTTCGTGTAAGGCTTGGCCCACGGCAGTTGCTGCGCCCGTGCATGCCAGAAACCCTCGGTGTCGCGGGCAGCCTCGTCATAGAGCCGGCGATACTCCTCGAGCGATCCGATCCGGGCTCTCCGGGAGAACTCCGCCGACGGGGGAAAGACCCGCGTCTCCTGCATCACGCTGGCAACCTTGCCGTCCCCGCCCGATGTCTCCGCCATGATCGATCGCTCCTTAGGCCGTCGCTCTCGGCCCGATGCTCCTGCCCTCGTCGAACCCCCGGCCATCTTCATCATCACCGAAGCCGATGCCAAGCGCACGGGCCGCCTGCACGGCGGAGCCGTGCGGATCGACGGTCGAGAGCCTCCCGATGGCCTCGGCGATCGGCACGCTGGTGATGTCCGGCGGCCGGTAGCAGACCATCTCGCCGAAGCGGCCCTGGTGCACCAGCCGCACGGCATGGGCTCCAAACTCGGTCGCCAGCATGCGGTCGAAGGGGGTGGGCGTGCCGCCGCGCTGAAGATGCCCGAGCACGACCGTGCGCGCCTCGCGGCCGAGCCGGGCCGCGACCTCGCGACACACGATCTCGCCGATTCCGCCGAGCTTCACCTGGCCCGCACCGTCGCCGTTGCCGTCGTGCACCAGCCCCCCGCCGGGTGCGCGGGCCCCCTCCGCCACGACGATGAGCGTGAACCGCTTCCCCTGGCTGTCGCGTTCGACCACCTTGCGGCAGACGTTCTCGAACGTCCAGGGAATCTCCGGGAGCAGGATCACGTCGCCGCCGCCCGCGATGCCGGCGTGCAGTGCGATCCAGCCGGCGTGACGTCCCATCACCTCGAGCACCATGACCCGCTCGTGGCTGGCGGCGGTCGTGTGCAGTCGGTCGAGCGCATCGGTCGCCGTGGCCACCGCCGAATCGAATCCAAACGTGAAGGCCGTCGCACCGAGGTCGTTGTCAATCGTCTTGGGCACGCCCACCACCGGGATGCCCCGCTCCTGAAACTGCGCTGCGATGCCGAGCGAGCCGTCGCCCCCCACGCAGATCAGGCCGGTGAGCGCGAGCCGCTTCACCGTGATCGCCACCTCCGCGAGCAGGTCGGGGTCGATCCGCACCCGCTGCCCTTCACCCACGAGCGAGGTGAACCGGCCCTTGTTGGTGGATCCGAGGATCGTGCCGCCCTGCATGAGGATGCCGGCGGTGTTTTGGGCATCGAGCGGCATGTAGCTGACGGGCTCGACGAGCCCCTCGTAGCCCCGCAGGAAGCCGATGCAGTCGTAGCCGAGCCGATTGGCCGACTTCGTGGCCGCCCGGATGACGGCGTTGAGCCCCGGACAGTCGCCACCACCGGTGAGAATGCCGATCGTCGGCCTGCGTGTCATGGTTCATTCACCGTGTTCGGCGAGCCAGCGCTCGGCGTCGAGGGCCGACATGCAGCCCGTGCCGGCAGCCGAGATCGCCTGCCGATAGTAGTCGTCGGCGACGTCCCCCGCCGCAAACACCCCCTCCACGCTCGTGGCGGTGCGGAAGTGCCGCTTCCAGACGATGTATTTCTTCGGCGTCAGCTCCAGCTGGCCGTCGAGGAAGGCGGTGTTGGGCGTGTGGCCGATGGCGAGAAACACGCCCGCCGCGTCGAGTCGTGTCTCGTGGCCGGCATCGACCGTGCCCACCAGCCGCACGCCCGTCACGCCGGCGGCATCGTCGCCGATCACCTCGGCGAGCCCTGAGTTGAAGTGAATCTTGATCTTCGGGTTTTCCAACGCCCGGGTGGCCATGATCTTGCTGGCTCGGAGCTCGTCGCGGCGATGCACCAGATGGACGGTGCTGGCGAACTTGGAAAGGTAGGTCGCCTCCTCGACGGCGGAGTCGCCGCCGCCGACGACCACGATCGGCTTGTTGCGAAACCGCGGCAGCGCGCCGTCGCAGACGGCGCAGGCGCTCACTCCGCGATTCTTGAACCGCTCCTCGCTCGGCAGCCCGAGCCAGTTGGCACTCGCGCCCGTCGCCACGATCACGCACTTTGCGTGTACCGGCGGCCCGGCGCAGGGCTCGAGCACAAACGGCCGCTTCGAGAAATCGACCCTCGCGATGTCGTCGGTGACGATCCTTGTGCCGAAGTTGACCGCCTGCTGCCGCATCAGCTCCATGAGCTCCGGGCCCGTCACGCCGTGCCCCTCGTGGGGCGCCATCATCATCCGCCGTTCCTTGGGCAGTGCGGAGTCGAGGAACAGGCCGAGGTTGCCCGCGGGGAAGCCGGCGTAGTTTTCCACTTCGGTGGTGAGCGCGAGCTGGCCCAGCGGCAGCGTGCCCGCCATCCGGTTCTTCTCCGAGATCGCCCCCTCGAAGACGAGCGGCTTGAGTTGCGCGCGGGCGGCGTAGGTCGCAGCCGACCATCCGGCCGGGCCGCTGCCGATGATCACGAGGTGCTCGAGCGTGGACGACATGAAAGGCTCCCGGATGAGGACGCGGCCCCGCCCCGTCGCGTCGACGGCGGCCCGCAAAAGAGTCATGATGTACCCGTTCCCGGCGGCTGCGGAAACCCGTCCCTTCAAACTCCGGACCCCGTCCGCATGAGCCTTCTCACCGTCCTCCTGCCGAGCGCCGTCGTCCTCTTGGTCGCCTACCGCGTCTACGGCGGCCTGCTGGCCCGGCTCTTCCGCCTGGATTCCTCCGCCCCCACCCCGGCCGTCACGCTCCGCGACGACGTCGACTACGAGCCGATCCCGCCACAGCTCCTGCTCGGGCAGCACTTTTCCGCGATCGCGGCGGCCGGTCCGATCGTCGGACCGATTCTCGCCGGCGTCGCCTTCGGCTGGCTGCCGGCCCTGGTGTGGATCCTTGCCGGCAGCATCTTCATCGGCGGCGTGCATGACTTCGCCGCGCTCGTCGCCTCCATCCGCCACAAGGCCCGCTCGATCGCCGAGCTGGTCCGCGACCACATGAGCCGCCGGGCCTACCTGCTCTTCCTGGCCTTCGTCTGGATCGCGCTGGTCTACATCATCGTGGCCTTCACGGACATCACCGCCCAGAGCTTCGTGGGCCGACAAGTGCTCGACAACGGCGAGAGCGTCTCGGGCGGTGGGATCGCCACGTCGAGCCTGCTCTACCTCGTGCTGCCGATCATCATGGGGCTCTGCATGCGCCGCGGCCGGCTGCCGCTCGGGCTGGCCACTGCGATCTTCCTGCCGCTCGTCGGGGTGGCGATCTGGGGCGGCCAGCACATCCCCTTCGATCTCGGCCAGACGCTCCATGTCAGCGACATGACCGCGCAGAAAATCTGGGGTGTGTTGCTGCTCGGCTACTGCCTGGTGGCGGCGATGGTGCCGATGTGGCTCCTGCTCCAGCCGCGTGGCCATCTCGGCGGCTGTTTTCTCTACGTGGCCCTCGCCGGAGCGGCGGTCGGGCTGGTTGCGAGCGACTCCGCCCTGGCCGGGGTCTTCGGCGGCGACTCGACGATCCGCTACCCGGCGTTCACCGGCTGGCAGGCGGCCAACGGACAGAGCGTCGTGCCGATGCTCTTCATCACGATCGCCTGCGGCGCCTGCTCGGGCTTTCACTCGCTGATCGCCTCGGGCACCACCAGCAAGCAGCTCCGCCGGGAGACCGACGCCCGACCGATCGGCTACGGCACGATGCTTCTCGAGGCGATGGTGGCGGTCGTCAGCCTGTGCTGCGTGATGGTGCTCACCGGCGACGATCCGCTCACGAGGCAATCGCCCAACTTCGTCTACGCCCTCGGAATGGGACAGTTCCTCGAGATCCTCGGTGTGCCGGCGACGATCGGAGTGTCGTTCGCGCTCATGGCGTTCACGACGTTCGTCTACGACACCCTCGACGTCTGCACCCGGCTCGGCCGCTACATCGTGCAGGAACTCACCGGCCTCCAGGGCCGCGTGGGGGGCTGGCTGGGCACGGGCCTCACGGCGGGCGTGCCGCTTTTGTTCCTCCTCCGGCCGAATCTCGATGCCAATGGCAATGCGGTGCCCGCCTGGAAGCTCTTCTGGAGCCTGTTCGGGGCGAGCAACCAACTCCTCGCCGCGCTCACGCTCCTCGGGGTGACCGTGTGGCTCTGGCGGACGCGACGTGAGACATGGGTCTGGCTCGTGACCGGCCTGCCGACGGCTTTCATGTATGTGATGAGCACCTGGGCGCTGGTCTCGATCACCCTGCCGCGGTTTCACGATTCCGACGGTTGGATGCTGCCGGCTGACCCGGTCCCATGGGCGGGCGTGGTGCTGCTCGGCCTCGCGGCCGTGATGCTCCTGGAGGCGCTCCGGGCACTCGCCGACGGAGGCACCCCGCCGGAACGTCGGTCCCTGATCCCGCTGCATCCAGACCTCGCCGCCTCGGGCGGATAAGAGCCTCTGGAGCAAGTCCGCTCCTGCTGCTTCCGCTGCGGCGATCCCCGCCGACCCGGAAAGACGGATCGCAAGCCGACATGCTAGGCTTCGCCGGGTTCCGCTTTTGAAAAGCACAACCGTCCCATCGAATCGTTCTCATGAGAGGAAATACGATGCGTTACCCCGTCCTGTCGGTCCTGCTCGTGTCTGCGGCGACGTCTCTGATGAGCGCACCTTCCCTGCATGCTGCCGATCCCGACACGCAGGGGGTCCAGGCAGCTCTGGCCGCTTATCACGACGCGCTCAACACCCTCTTCACGGGTGATTCAGCGCCCATGAAGACCGTATGGTCTCATGCTGATGACGTGACCTACATGGGCCCAGCGGGCGGCATGCTGCACGGCTGGCCACAGATAGAGCAGTATTGGGACAGGCAGGCGGCCAAGAAGCTCGCGGGCAAGGTCGATCCCGACAAGGTGCATGTCTTTGCCGGGCAGACGTTGGCGGTTGTCTGCTACCACGAAACTGGCGAACACGTTTTCGACGGCAAACCGCAGCCCGTGTCGATCCGTGCGACCACCACGTTCCGTAAGGAGGATGGCCAGTGGAAGGTGATCGGCCACCACACCGACACGCTGGCCGAATACCTCAAAAAGTAGGCTTGCCACTGGCATCCGGCTGTCGATCAAAACTGGAGGATGGCGTCGCAGCCGAGGTACCACTGGCCGAACGCGTCACCGGTCACGAGACCGTTGGGACGCGTGCTGATCGAGCCGAAAGGGAGCGCGCCGGTGCCGTAGGCCGAAGGCGTGTACCAGTCGTATCGCACTTCCGGGCGGACGATCCAGTTGGCCGTGGGCGTCCAGTTGCACCCGAATGTCACCGCCCACAGGTTGCCGGCAAACCCGGTCGCGACGGGTGATGTGTTCGTGGCCGCGTTGCGGGCGGGGTAGGCGATGCGGAAGCCGTTGTTGTCGCGAAACCAGTCCAGCCGCACTCCGGCGGAAAGCGTGTCGGTGAGGCCGCGGTAGAGATACTGCGAGACGCCATACCACTGGGCGAGCCCGGCGGGCTGGCCGCGATTTTGCAGGCCGGTGTCGGCGTTGAACTGCCAGGCCGCAGACGCTTCCGTGACCGCGGTCAGCCGTTCGGCGATCTCGTTCTGAAAGAACGCCGTGATCATCGAGCGATTGCCCACCATCACGCCCTGCGCATCGTCCGCAGGACCGATCACCGGCGTGTATTCATTGCCTGTTGAGATCGCCACCGTCAATAACTGGCCGCCGTCCTCGGAGGCGAGCGTGAGGCTGCCAAGGTAGGCGAGATTGCTTGCCGCGCCGGGGTAGTCGGGATTGGCGGCGGGGGGGACGCCGTCGGAGAAGTTGTCCCAGCCGTTGGTCACGCCGCTGCCGATCCTGATTTGGTCGTCAGGCTGCCAGTAGACGAGGACGCCCGTGTGCGTGTTCGGCGTGCCATACATGAACGTGTTGGAGTGCGTGTAGAAGAAGTTGCCGACCGCGGGCACGGTCTCGTAGCCGAGCGGCGAATAGAAGTGGCCGACCAGCACCGAAAAATCACCACGAGCGATCTCGCCGTAGAGCTGTGGCATCGCCAGGCTGTAGTAGCGGCCGGAGCCCCAGCGCGGAACGCCGAAGTTGTCGAACTGGTCGAAGGGATAGGCGTCGAGCCCCAGTGCGTCGGTCTGCCAGGCATCGGTGCCGTAGAGCAGATCGACCCGCGCACCCCACTGCCAATCATCCGACTCCACGTCGATGAGCCGTTCGCCCACGAGGTAGAGCTGGTTCATCATCGCCTGCAGGTTGCGATCCTGGAGGCCGACGGGCCCGTTGAAGTCGCTGCCGAGCGTGTTTCCGCCGATGCCGCAATCGACCCAGCCGTAGATCGAAGCCCGGCGCTCCTCCTGCCAGCGCGGAAACAGCAACCGCTCCGGAGGCTGCACCGGCTGCTGCGGGTCGCGGGCGCGGAGTTCGTAGACGTCCTGCGGCGGCGAGATGTCAGCACGCGCGGGAGCCGGAGGCGGCCCGAGCAGCAGCGCAGCGATCGCGCAGAGCATCCATGGGCCGCGCTTTTGCATGGCTGGGTCGTCCCCGGCAGGCGGCCGTCGTGGCCGGCCCTACGACCTGGCTTATCGGCGGAATCCGCACTTCCAGGGCCGCCCCGGTCGGCATCACCGGCAGGGCTTGCCCAGCCTGCCTCGGCCTAGCGGCGGCGAGTTTTCCTTTTCGGGGCCTTCTTCGCGACCTTCGTCGCGGCCTTCTTCTTTTTGACCGGCTGCGACTTTTCCACGGCCTGGAGCTTCATCGCTCCCTTGCGCAGCGTGATCGTGCGGTGCACCTTGCGATTCTTCTCGTCCTGCGCGTCCGTGTCGCGGCCGGCCCGACCGCGGCCCTTCGCCCGGCCCAGTTCGTTGTTGGTTTCCCGCGCACCCCACTCCTCCGCATCGACCGCCTCGTCGAAGCCCATCATCACGACGTCGCCGACATGCACGTGGATGTCGGCATCGTCGCCACGTTTG
Source organism: Planctomycetaceae bacterium (assembly GCA_005789975.1). Next base: position 4,622 of record SXWC01000130.1, on the reverse strand, counting down.
CCCGCGGCCTTGCGGGCCTTGGCGATCGCCGAAGCAATAGCCTTGGCCGTCCTTTTCTGGTGGGAGAGAGTGGGCTTTGCGGTCTTTCGGAGTGTCTTCTTCACGGACTTCGCCATCGCGGGCCTCGTCGGGTGTGGGGTTGGCTCCAGGTCGGACTGACCGGGCCGCGACGAGGCTACCCAACCTGCCCAAGTCTCGCCAAGCCGCCCGGCCGCGGATGCCCGAGACGATCCTGCCGGAGCATGGCGGGCGCGCTGGCAGGCCACATAAGCCGTACGGATTCGCTCCGAAACCCTGCCCGCAGCACCCCGGGAAGGCCGACCTCCCGTGCATCCCGTGTGGATGCCGAGGCTCGCCGTGCGCCGTTATTTCCTGCTCTCATCGCCCCTGCTCGTCGCGGCAGGCGTTGTCCTGATTGCGGCAGCGCACGCGCAGCGCGGCGTTCTCGCGTTCGAGCTCGATGCCGACCGCGATGCGTTCACTCCGTCCGCCTACTGCGTGGGACGCGACCGCGGCCTCATCGAGGCGTCACACGTCTACATCGACAACCTGTCCGGCCTGCCCACGAACAACTACCCGGAGTTGCTGATCCGCCAGGGTGCCAACGAATGGTGGGAATGGCGGTTCGGCGTCAACTACGGCGTCGGCTCGCAGGGCAACGTCGTGACGAGCGTGGAAGTGGGCGAGGGGACACTCGACGGCCGCACGCTCTATGAGTCGAGCATCCTCTACGGCTTCAAGCTGGCCACGTCGCACCAGGACGGTTTGTTGCCCGACAGCTGCTTCATCATGGAGGCGGCGACGCCCACGTATGGCGACGTCTTCGGCACCGTGCCGGTGGCGACGCTCGTGGCCGGCTGGGATCTGGGGGGCGACTGGCGGCTCGACGGCGCGATCCGCTACGCCTACTCCCAGGGCGCCGTCGACTGGTTCAGCCGCTGGACGCCCTCGGTCGTGCTGCGGGCGCCGGTGACCGAACGCTGGGAGGTGCATGCCGAATGGTTCGGCTCCTACACCCAGGGACAGGTGCAGGACACCCAACGGCCATTCTTCAGCCCGGGCACGCACTACAGCATCACGCGCAACGTCGAGATCGGCCTGCGTGTGGGCTGGGGCCTGACGACCGAGGCCGCCCCCTTCTTCTCCGACGCCGGCATCGCGATCCAATACTGACGACGGGGAGCGGGCCAGTTCGGTCAGTCGGCGGTCAGCGAGTAGATGACCGCATCGGCGGTGAGCCGGCCCGAGTAGGCATACGGCCGCTCGTTGTCGGCGGTGGTATTCGGCCGCGGCATGTCGGGCGAGGAGAGGGCGAGCTGGTCGCCGAACACACCCCGCAGCCGCACCCAGCAGCCCTTCGGCAGCTCCACGAACGAGCCGCCGTCGTCGGTCTCCAGATCGAAGAGGTCGCGGTCGGCGTCCCGTGACTTTGGCACGTCGAGCACGAGGCTGCGGCGAATCTCGATCCGGCTGCTCGACACGTTGAGGCCGTCCTCGGCGGGATGCCGCACCTCGAGGCGATCGAGCCGGATGTGCGAGTTGGTGACGTCGAATCCGTCGTCGGCCGAATGGAGGCTCCGCACCTCCCGCACCCGCCATTCGTCCGGGCCCACGCCGACGACCGAGAAGCCGTCGATGTCGTCCCCAATGTCAAGATCCTTGCCCGTCTTCGGGCTGCGGTAAGTGTCGCGACGGCCGAGGTGCGAGGCGGTGATCGATCTTGCCCGAAACACCGACGGCGGGCCGCCGCGGCTCTTCTTCACCGTTATGCCGTCCTTGCTTCCCGCCGCAAACGTGCCCAGGAACCAGAGGCCGCCGTTGTCGGCCGCCCTGACCGGACGGTGTTCGGCGTTGCAGGCCCGCACAGTGAAGCGGCCGGCGACAAGCTCGGAGCCGGGGTCGAAGATCAGCGCCGCGCGGCGAAGCCGGCTCTTCGGCAGCACGCCGTTGGCGATCAGGAGCGTCGCGCCGTCGGCGATCTTCAGCGTGACGCCACGGCGCACTCGCACCTCGCCGGCGATGACCCAGGTCGTCGCCTTGCCGAGCGTGCGGTCGCGGGCGATCGGGCCGGTGATCACCTCGACGGGCCGACGGCCGGCAGCCAACGGCCCACGCTTCACCACGGGATTACGTTTCTTGGGTGGCTTGGGTGGCATGACGTTCCCACTTTCTGCAGAGTTTGTCGCGAATCAACCACCGTCGTGAGGGCCGTGGAATTCTTCCCGGCCAGCGCGAGGGCCGAACACCGGGCGTCTTTCATTCAAGCGATGCTAAACCTCACGGCCCCGGCTCGACTCATACGCGAAGCCAGAGGTACAGTAAAATACGATAGTATTTCAGACGCACGACGCACGCACCTGTACCATGACCACGATCATCGACACGCTTCGTGACACACTCGCCAATACCCTGCGCGATCTCCGGCATGAGGTGCAGGGGTGGCTGCGGATCATCCTCCACAAACGGGTTTCGCTGGTCCTGTCGCTCGTCGCCCTGGCGTTGCTGGCCGTCGCCCTCAGGCCGATTCCACCGCGCACGACCACCATCGCCAGCGGGCAGGCCGGTTCGGTCTATGACCGGTGGTCACGTGGGCTGGCGACCAGACTCGCCGAGCAGGGGCTGAAGCTCGAGCTCGTGCCGACGTCTGGTCAGGTGGAGGGGTTCGAGCATCTCGGGGATGATCGGTCGGCAGTCAGTGTCAGTTTCATCACGGCGGGAACGTTCACGTCGAAGGATGACCCAACGCTCGAATCGCTCGGCAGCGTCGGCCTCGCAACGATCATGCTGATTCACCGCGGGGACGCCCTGGCCGGCGACGACCCGTTCGCGGCGCTCGCGGGAAAGACGATCGCGATCGGGCCGGAGGGCTCGGTTTCCAACCGGCTGTTCCGCATCGTGGAGGGGCTGAACCGTACCGACGGCCAGCCACGCGGCGAGTGGGTGCAACTGCCCAACGCCGAGGCGGCCACGAAACTGCTCGCCGGGGAGATCGACGCGATGTTCCTGGTCGACGCCTTCGAATCCGAGACGGCGCAGCGGCTCCTGGCGGACCCCGGCCTGCGGCTCCACGACTTCACGCTTGCCGACGCCTACACCAAGAAGCTGCCGTTCCTGCAGACGGTCGTCGTTCCCAAGGGCTCGATCGACCTTGATCGGATTCGGCCCGATCGCGACGTCACCCTGCTCGCCTCGACCATCGATCTGCTCGTCGAAAAGGGCACCCACCCGGCCGTGCAGTGGGCGCTCTTGATCGCCGCCCAGGAAGCGGCCTTCAACGATAATTCGTTCTTCACCGAGAGCCGCGGGTTTCCCCGGCATGCCGACGGGTCGTTCCCCTCGAGTTCCGTGGCGAGGCGTTTTTACAGCAGCGGCGTGCCGGGCTATTTCGACGCGCTGCCGCTCTGGCTGGCCACGCTCCTGAACCAGGTCTGGGTCTATCTCGTGGCATTCTTCCTGGTCGTCAATCCGCTGCTCGAGAAGCTGAAGGGAATCCGGTCCTTCAACTCCGGAACGCATCTCGACTACTTCTACTCATCGTTGCGGGATTTTGATCTGCGCGCGAAGTCGACGACGAACCCTGAAGAGCTGCGAGACATCATCGCGCGGGCGGACAAGATCGCGGCGTTGGTGGATGCCACGTGGTTCGACGACAAGGACACGCGGAGTTCATTCGCTCTCGAATCGGCCCTGAAGACCGTGCGTCGCCGGGCCGAGGAGCGGCTGACGGCGCTGACGGGCAAGCCCGCGTAGGCGTCAGACCTCGGTGCCGCCCAGTTCCGCAGCCACGATGTTCAGCCAGTACGCCACCCCGAACGGAATCAACGCGTCGTTGAAGTCGTATTCCGGGGTGTGCACGAAGTGGGCATCCGGGGCGTCGCCGTTGCCGATCACCACGTAGGCTCCCGGCACCTTCTCGAGCATGAACGAGAAGTCCTCGCTGAAGGCGAGCGGCTCGCAGTTGCCCTGCACGTTTTCCGGGCCCATGGCGGCTGCGGCGGCCTTCACCGCCAGGGCCGTCTGCTCCGGAGCGTTGACCAGGGGTGGATACCGGCGGGTATAGGCCAGCCGGGCCGTGCCGCCGCTCGCGGCCGCACACCCGGCGGCGAGCTCGCCGAGGCGGCGCTCCAGCGTGTCGCGGACCTGCGGCGTGTAGCTGCGGGCCGTACCGCGGACGACCACCTTGGCGGGAATGATGTTCGGGCTGTGGTAGTCGCCCGCCTGGATGTGGCCGACGCTGAGCACCGCGGTGTCGCTGGCCGAGAGGTTGCGGGAGATGATCGAGGACAGCCCGACGATGAAATGCGCCGCCGCCACCGTGGGATCGGTGCCGGCCTGCGGCATCGAGCCGTGGCCGCCGGTGCCCTCGAAGACGGCTTCCCAGGTATCGCCCGCGGCGGCGAGCGGGCCCGGCCGGGTCACGACCTTGCCCAGTGGCAACTTCGGCCCGTTGTGCACGCCGTAGATGGCCTCGCAGGGGAACCGCTCGAACAGCCCTTCCTCGATCATCACGCGGCCGCCGCCGAGGCCCTCCTCGGCCGGCTGAAAGATGAGGTGCACGGTGCCCGCGAAGTCCGGATCTGCGGCCAGTTTCTCGGCCGCCCCCAGCAGCATCGTGGTGTGAC
>SXWC01000129.1 GCA_005789975.1 Planctomycetaceae bacterium | reverse complement strand
GGTCGATGCCTGCAAGACCTTCGCCCGACATCGCTTGGCCATGCCGAGCACGTTGATCGCCCCCATGACGCTCGTCTTCATCGTCGTGATGGGGTTGTATTGGTAGTGGCCCGGGGCCGCGGGGCAGGCGAGGTTGTAGATCTCATCGACCTCGAGCCAGAGGGGGTGAATGACGTCGTGCCGCACGAGCTCGAAGTTGCCGCGGTCGAGCAGGTGGGCGACGTTCGACTTCTGGCTGGTGAAGAAGTTGTCGACGCAGATGACGTCGTGCCCCGCATCGACGAGCCGTTCGCAGAGGTGGCTGCCGAGGAAACCAGCCCCGCCGGTGACGAGGATTCTTTTGATCGAGGACATGCCGAGCTCCCGTGTGTCGATCGGTATCGGAACGGACCGACCGCCGATCATTCCACCGTCGTGGACGCCGGGGTCGTGGACGCTTGCGTCGAATTCCCCCCAACGCCAGACTGTGGCAGGAACGAGTCGCACGAAAGAGTCTATTTCACGCCGCGGCCGCCACCATGGGCGGTGCCCCGGGCCCCGCATATTCATCGAGTGACGAACAGTTCATCCGTCGCAGAGCGATCCCCGCGGCCGCCGGCCCGGTCGCTGCCGCGGCGGCCTCCCGGTTTTTCATTCACCCGCAGGAGCCGTTTCCATGAAGGGCCGCATCAAACAGTCGCTTGTGCACTGGTGCTACAACGTCGCCGGTGACAAGTGGACCACCGAGAAGATGTGTCAGGTCGCCAGGGATCTCGGCTGCGTCTCGATCGAACTCGCCGCCCCCGAGGACTGGCCGACGCTCAAGCAACACGGGCTGGTCTGTGCGTTGGCGGCCAACGGGATGCCGGGGGCGCCCTTCATGAAGGGATTCAACAACCCGCGTTACCACGACGAGGTGATCGCCCGCACCACCGGGATGATCGATGCCTGTGCCGAGGCCGGTTTCCCGGCCGTGATCGCCTTCACGGGCTACAAGTGGCGGGATGCCGACGATCCGCGGAGCGGCGAGATCGCGGCGGACGAGGGGGCCGGCAACTGCGTGAAGGGCCTGAAGCAGATCGCGGCGCATGCGGAAAAGAAGGGTGTGAACATCTGCCTCGAGCACCTCAACACCCGCGACGACACACATCCGATGAAGGGGCATCCCGGCTACCAGGGAGACGACATCGACTACGTGGCTGACATCGTGCGAAAGGTGGGCTCTCCCCGCGTCAAGGTGCTGTTCGACTTCTATCACGTGCAGGTGATGAACGGCGACCTGATGCGTCGTGTCGAGCAGTGCAAGGACGTGATCGGACACATCCACGTGGCCGGCTGTCCGGGACGCGGTGAGCTCGACGAGAACCAGGAGATCAACTACCCGCCGTTGATGCGGAAGCTGCTCGACATCGGCTACACGGGCTATGTCGGCCAGGAGTTCATCCCCACCCGCGACGCGCTCGCGGGGCTCCGGCAGGCGGTCGCGATGTGCGACGTCTGACACGGCTTCCGGGTGATCCGCGCCCGCCCGGGTTCGGTTTCACGCCGATCGGGCGTGCTCCCGGCGGTCACTGCCGCGGCAGGCAATAGGACAGGGCGAGCAGCGCGTAACTCGTGACGAGGTCGGCTTGATCCTCCATCCAGCGCTCGTTGGCGTTGACCCACGAGCCATCCTCCCGCTGTCGCGCGAGCAGGGCGGTTGAGAGTTCGTCCCGCCAGCGGTGCTCGCGGCCCTCCGAGTCGGTGAACGTCTCCACGCCCAGCGTGTCGAGGGCCTTGGCGGCGGTGTGGAAGTAGTAGAAGAGGCCGGCCTGCCCCATGCCGGGATTCTCCTCGAAGGTGTAGTGCTTCTGAAGCCACGCGATCGCCGCCTTGATCCGCGGGTCGTCCGGGGTGACGCCGGCGAAGATCATGCTCTTGAGCCCCGCGTAGGTCATCGAGCCATAGCTTCGCAGGCCGCCCTCGGGCGTGGTGCCGGCCTGGCTCTCACCGCCCGCGGCGGGTGTGTAGTAAAATCCGCCATCGGGGTTCTTTTCCGGAAACGGAAGCGGGTTGTGGGGCCCGGGCAGGTTCTGCGTTCGCGACACGAACTCCAGGGCCCGCTGGATCGCCGGGTCATCCGCGCGGGCGCCCACGGTCCGCAGGGCTTCGATCATGAACTGCGTGTTGGAGAGGTCGGGCCGCGACTTCTTGCCGTAGCCGGCACCGCCGTAGGCGGGGTCGCCCCGGCCCTTGTTCTCGCCGTCGTCCCACTGCAGTTTCTTGACGAACTCGGTCGTTCCCCGGATCTCTTCGGCGAGGTGGCCGTCGGTGTTGCAGGCGTGCAGCGCCAGCATCGAGATCGAGGTCTCGTAGTTGGCGACCGGGGAGCCGGGGGCGTAGATGCCGCCGTCGGGCTGCCTGAATGAGAGCAGGTAGGCGAGGCCTTTCTGCACCGCCGGCTGATCGACCGGCGCGCCCGCCCGCACCAGGGCCGTTACGGCCAGGGCCGTCACGGCCGGACCGACGTCCGCTGAAAAACTACCGTCGGCCGCCTGTTCCTTTTCGACGAGAAAAGCGGCCCCCTTCGTGAGCGCGTCGCGGATCGCGGCGGGGTCGGCGGCCAGGGCCGTCGCAGGGCCACCGGCCGCCGGCAGCGCGAGCAAGAGGACGAGTGGCGCAAGGGGGGAGCGCATGGCTGATTTCCTGCGGAGGGGCTGGCGTCCAGCGGCGCCAGACGCGACCGTCGAATCATAAGCACGGCATGGCGTGCGGGTAAAACGTCTGCAAGGCCCGAGGCGGTGAACTTTTCACCACCTCGGACGAGCAGAATCGCCCGTCCGGGGCCGGCGACCGATCCCGGTCGAACGCCTGCACGACGTCTTGTGAAGGTCGGGGCTGCCCATGCCCCGTCGCCGGACGCTCACTCCGCCCATCAGGCAATCCTGTTCGGCACGGAGGTTGCCGGAGGTGGTCGCAACGTCTTGTGAAGGTCGGGGCTGCCCATGGCCCGTCGCCGGACGCTCACTCCGCCCATCCTGGCAATCCTGTTCGGCACGGAGGTTGCCGGAGGTGATCGCAACGTCTTGTGAAGGTCGGGGCTGCCCATGCCCCGTCGCCGGACGCTCACTCCGCCCATCCTGGGCTCCGTTCGCTCGATGCCGGCTGCGCTTCGGCATCCTGCCTTCGCTGGCCGGCAACGCCGGCTCGCGGGGCATGGGCAGCCCCTCCCGGCACCCTGCTCGTGAACGGCCGTGACCAAGAGGCCACCCGCAGCGTCGAACGCCGCTGCACCACGGGAACGAGCGGACGCAACGCCCGCAGTGAGTCTTGTGCGATTCGCGCCACCAACGCTTCTCTTCGTGGCGAGAACCGCCAGGCCGGGGACTCCCGACGATCAAAGACGAAGGCGATGGCACGCAGATCCCGCGCCGAGCAGGATGGTCGTGGATGACTTTGTCCGCGAACAGCTACCGCGCGACGGGCAACGCCCGCGGGAAGGCGGGCACCCTCTTCGGCGGGAGGTCCCGGCCCTCCTCCAGTCGCCATTCCTCACGCTCGTCGTCGCTGGCGTAGTAGACGAGCCAGGCGGTCTGATCGCCGTCGCTGGTGCTGCTGCAGTCCCAGTGGACGAAGTTGTCGGGGATGTCCACCTGCTTGATCTTCGCGGGGAGGATGTCCCGACGGATCAGGACGTAGAGGTCGCGGTCGGAGAGGTGGTCGGTGAAGTCGAGCACGATCCGCTTTTCGTAGAGCGTCTCGATCGTCCGCCAGAGCCGATCGTGCAGTTGCTCGTCGTCGAGTGTGCAGGCGGGCTGCAGGGCCAGCTGCGGCTCGAACCAGCGGGCCACCGGCGTCAGCGGAGCGAGTTCCCAGGCGAGCATCGATTCGAGGAAGCGATTCTCGGCGGGCGTGGGCAGGTTGCGGAAGTCGATCTCCCAGATCGATTCATCGAGGTAGGGCTCGATCGCCGTCCGCAACTCGCCGTTGCGGAGCAGGCATTCGATCTCTTCCGGTTCGGGATGATGTGCGAGAGGCATGCCGGGGTGATTCCTCGGGGCTGTCGTCGGCGCCACGCACGGTTCGCGGTGCCGGGTTGCAGTTCCGACGATACCAACGCCCCGCACGGCTTCAATGATTTTGAAGCGTTTTTTCTGCCGCCCCCCGCTCCCGGCGGCGGTACGACCGTTACGACACGACGACTTTCCGCGGCTCCCCGTCGTGCCCCCGTTTGCCGGGGTTACGGCCGCTGCGCCATCGTCAGTCGCCGGCGTGGGCTGGGCTGGCTGTGCCGTCCCCGCAGCCGGTTTCGAGCGCCGCGATCTTGGCCACGCGGCGGGCGTGGCGGCCCCCCTCGAACGGCGTGGAAAGCCAGGTGCGGATGATCTTGTCCTGCACCTCGGGGCCGATCAGCTCCGCCGAGAGGCAGAGGACGTTCAGGTCGTTGTGCCGCCGGCTCATCTCGGCCGTGACCTCGTCGTGGCAGGTGGCGGCCCTGACGCCCGGGAGCTTGTTCGCCGCGATCGACATGCCCACGCCCGTGCAGCAGAGCAGGATGCCACGATCCACGCTGTTGTTGCTCACGCGGCGGGCCACGTCGGCGGCGATGTCGGGATAGTCGACCGCCTGCTCGCCATTGGAGCCGCAATCGACAACCTCGTTGCCGATCCGCTCCAGAAGCCCGATGAGCCGCCGGCGTGCAGCCACGCCCCGATGATCGCTGCCGATTGCAATCCGCATGGGTCCCGAAACTCCCTCGTCCTCGTCCGCCGGTCCGCCCGTCCGTCGCCGGATCACGCGATCCGTCGTTCGATGCCGAGTGTATCCATTCTGGCGACCAAATGCCCGTGGATCTGGCGGGCACATTTCCGGTAGGTCTCGAGGGTTCCCCCGACCGGGTCGAGCACGTCGCGGCGTTCCGGCGAAAGCATGGCCACCCGCCCCCCGGCCCCGGGAAACTGGGCAAGGATTGCGGCCCGGTGTGCGTTGGTCATGGTCAGGATGATGTCGGCCTGCGACACGAGCGACTCCGTGAGCGGCTGACTCTCGTGGCCGCTGAGATCACCCCCCATCTCGACCATCGTTTCGACGGCATGCCCGCTCGCGGGGCCTCCTCCCCAGGCCGCCAGGCCGGCGCTCGACACGACCACGCCGTGCTGTTCGATCTCGTCGGGCCGGCAGCCGAGTCGCTCGGCCACCATGACCCGAAAGAGCGCCTCGGCCATCGGGCTGCGGCAGGTGTTGCCGGTACAGACGAAGAGCGTCATGAGGCTCGAGAGCCGCCGCAGCGTCTCCTCGCTGACGACCCCCGGCCGGACGACCTTGAATGAGCCGTCCGCAAGTTCGATCGTCGAGGCGGGCTGCGCGTAGCGGGTGCGGCCGTCGTCGATCACCATCGCCAGGGAGTCGGGGCAGCGTTCGATGACATCGGCGGCGGTGATGGCCTGACCCGCATCGGGAGCCCCCGGTTCCGCGAGCACCACCGGTCCGGCGAGCATCCTCATGCAGTCGGCGAGCATCGCGTGACCGGGAATGCGGAGCCGGATCCGCCCCCCGCCGACGAGCCCGGTCCGCGATGTGTCCGGCAGGCGATGGACGAGGCTCTCGGCGTGGTCGTCGGGAACGAGCATCGAGACCGGCCCCGGCCAGCAGCGGCGGGCGAGACGGCGGCCGACCGGCGAGATCCGCGGCGCCCAGTCGAGCGCCTCGTCGGCGGTCTTGAGCGCGAGCGTGAGCAGGGGCTCGCCCGCCCGTCTGGTCACCATTGCGCCGAGACGGGATGCGGCCTGTTCCGAGCGGCCGCTGGCGGCCACGACGTAGTCGGTCTCGGTCGGAAACGCGACACAACGCCCCTCCGCCAGCGCCTGCACCGCGCGATGTACGACATCGCGGGTGTCCTCGGTGCGGCGCAGATCGATGACCATCGGCGGCATGATGGAGCCGGCGGCCGGGACAGCCGAGGAACAAAAACGCCGATTCCTCGTCGAACCGGCTGACATTCACGGTGGGAAGCCCCTGAAAAATACCCCGGTGTGAGTGCCGGAGTCAAGAATCGCCGTCTGGGCAAGACGGGTTGAAAGCGGCCCCTTGGTGGCGTGTTTTTTTGATCCGTGGTGGCCCGGCTCGCCGGGAAGATCGCCACCGGCGGGCTTTTCGGCTTGTGGCGGCGCAGCAGGGTCCGGTATCTCTCCGCCGCTCCCGCCGCGACACCCCGGGCAACCGCACCCTCGATGGCCACGCGCGTCACCACGATTCGACGTTTTTCACTGCGGCTGTTCGCCGCGCTCACCGTGGGCGTGGCCGGCTGCATGGCCCTGGTGCCGGTCGGAGCCCAGACCGTCGCGGAACCGCTGCCGCTGCCGCCGGTCGCGGCGGAGACCGCGGCCGCCAAGGCCAACCCGGCCGACGTGATCGTGGAGGTGCGGATCGAGGGCAATCACGCCACGGACGTGTCGAAGCTGCCGAAACTCGTCACCCGCGCCGGGCAGATCTTCGATTCCCAGACGATCGAGGACGACGTCCGCACGCTGCATCGCTCGCGGAAGTTCGTCGACGTGCACCCGAAGTATGTCCGGGTGGCCGAGGGAACGGTCGTGATCTTCCAGGTCGTCGAGCGGCCGATGCTCCGGTATGTGAGGTATGTCGGCAACGACCGGGTGACCACCCGCTCGCTGCGGAAACAGGCCGAGATCGACGTGGGCGACGCGATGGATCCCTACGTGGTCGAGGAGGCCCGCCGCCGGATCGAGTCGCACTACCACGAGAAGGGCTTCGAGACGGCGCGGGTCACCACGGTGGAGGGCGACAAGGCCGGTGACAAGGGGGCGGTGTTTCTGATCGACGAGGGCCTCAACCGGAAGGCGCTCTGGACGAGTTTCGTGGGCAACACGATCGCCACCGATGCCCGGTTGCTGACCCAGATCAAGTCGAAGCCCGGCGTCTTCTGGTTGATCGGCGGCAATGTCGATCGCGAGGTGATCGAGCAGGACGTCGAGACGCTGACCGCCTACTACCGCAGTCTCGGCTTCTTCCAGGCGAAGGTGGGCCGGGAGGTCGAGGTGGTCCACGAGGGGCATCGGGCCTGGACGCACCTCACGTTCGTGATCAACGAGGGCCCGCGGTACACGGTCCGCAACGTCTCCTTCGTGGGCAACAGCCGGTTCAAGACGGAGTTTCTCGAACGCGACATCAAGCTCAAGGGGGGCGAGCACTTCAACCAGTCGAAGATGGACGCCGACCTGAACCTGATCCGCGACATCTACGGCGGTCGAGGCTTCGTGTTCGCGGACATCCGCGCCGATCCGCGGTTCCTCGAGGAGCCCGGGCAGCTCGATCTCGTGTACAACGTGACCGAGGGGCAGCGGTACCGCGTCGGCAAGATCAACGTGCGGATCCGTGGCGAACATCCCCACACGCGACACAGCACGGTGCTCAACCGCCTCTCGCTGCGTCCGGGCGACATTCTCGACATCCGCAAACTGCGGGACGACGAGCGGCGGCTGAAGTCGAGCAGCCTGTTCCTGGCCGACGCGTCGAAGGGCGAAGGGCCGAAGATCGTCTTCTCCAGGCCCGATCCCACCGACACCCGTGTGGCCCAGGAGCCCGAGCCCCAGCGGCCGCCCGGCTTCCGCGGCCAGAGCCCGGACGGCTTGGCCGAAGAAAAAACCGATTGTGTGATCGACCTCGTGCTCGATGCCGATTGGAACGACCAGTCGCAACAGGCATCCGGCACGGGCAGCCCGGCTCCGCCACAGCCGAAGAAGCCGAGCTCGCCCCCGCCGGCCGCCTACGCCGGCGAGCCCGTCTGGCGCGGTCAAAGCCCCCAGTATCCCGCCGCGGCCGCACCGCAGGCCCAGCAGCCGTTCAGCCCGCAGCCCGGTTTTCAGCCGCAGCCCGGTTTTCAGCCACAGCCCGGTTTTCAGCCACAGGCCGGTTTTCAGCCACAGGCCGGTTTTCAGGTGCCGGTGGTGCAACAGCCGCCACAGCCGCAACAGCCGGGCTGGGGCGGAGCGGCCCTCGCGCCCCAGGCTCCTAACACGCTCGACTACTCGCGCATGGTCGCGCCGCCACCCCCGGTCTACACCGTGCAGCAACAGGTGGCGCCGGGTTTTCCAGGAGCCCCGGGCCAGCCGCCGATCCTGCAGCCCGCCGTGGCGGGGGGCGGCCCCTTCGCCGCGACGCCCGTGGCCCAGTTCGATCCCAACCAGCCGCCCGCCTTCCAGCAACCGGGGGTGCTGCCCGACTTCGCCGCCGATCCCTCGCAGGTCTTTCCGGGGCAGGAGCCCTACGTGATCGTCGATGTCGATGCCGAAGAGACGCAGACCGGCCGCCTCATGATCGGTGCCGGCGTCAACTCCAACGCCGGACTGGTGGGCAACATCGTCGTCGACGAGCAGAACTTCGACATCCTGCGACTGCCGCGGAGCTGGGATGACATCAAGAACGGCACCGCCTTCCGGGGCGCCGGCCAGCGGTTCCGCCTCGAGGCAGCCCCCGGCACGCAGTTGCAGCGATACATGGCCACGTTCCAGGAGCCGTATCTCTTCGACACCCGCATCGGCCTCTCACTCTCGGCCTCCTACTTCACGCGATACTTCTTCGACTGGGCGGAAGCCCGCACCGGCGGCCGGATCGGACTGGGCTACCAGTTCCAGTTCGCCCCCGATCTCTCGGTCAACGCCGGCTTCCGCGGCGAGAGCGTCGATGTCTTCAATCCGCGGGTGCTGGCCCCCGACATCGTCAACATGCTCGGCACGAACTCCGTGTACGGCTTCAGCACCGGTCTCGTCCACGACACCCGCGACAGCCCGTTCCTGCCCACCCAGGGGCATCTCGCCACGCTCGAGTTCGAGCAGGTGATCGGCACCTTCCAGTATCCGCGCGGCATCGCCGAGGCGCGGCAGTATTTTCTGCTCAACGAGCGGCCCGACGGCTCCGGTCGCCACGTGCTCTCGATCGGCTCGGTGCTCGGCTTCTCGGGAAGCGACACGCCGGCCTACGACAACTTCTTCGCGGGTGGCTACAACACGATCCGCGGTTTCGTGTTCCGCGGAGCGAGCCCCCGGCAAAGCGCCCCGGGCGGCGGCGAGGCGATCGTCGGCGGTCCGTTCGAGTGGCTCAACACGATCGAATACATGTTTCCGATCACGGCCGACGACACCCTCCGCGGCGTGGTCTTCACCGACGTCGGCACCGTCGAATCGAACGTGTCCGTCAACAACATGCGCGTGGCCCCCGGCGTGGGGCTGCGGATCACGCTGCCGGCGATGGGGCCGGCGCCGATCGCGCTCGACTTCGCCGTCCCGGTGGCCTACGCCCCCTACGACAGCAAGCAGCTGTTCAGCTTCTTCGTCGGCTTTGCACGATGACACTCGTCACCCGAGATACCGATGCCGACCGCCGCAGGCAGCGGATTCTCGTGGTCTGCACGCAGTACATCGGCGACACCTTGCTCGCGATTCCGTTTCTGCGGAACCTGAGGCGGGCCCATCCCGCCGCCGTGATCGACGTCTGTGCCCAAGGTGCCGCCCGGGCCGTGCTCGCTCCCTGTCCCTATGTGGACGAGCTGATTCCCTGGAAGCGGCCGGGGCGGGATCGTCGCGGCAGCGGCGGCGTGGTCGCCGGCGTCACGGAGCAGGCGGCGTGGCTCCGCTCGCGGGGCTACGCCAAGGCCTACCTGCTCAAGCCCTCGTTGTCGGCCGCCGCTCTCGCCCTGCTGGCCGGCATTCCGGAGCGGATCGGTTTCGCCGGCGAAAGCAGCCTGCTCCTCACCAGGCGGGTTCGCCGCCGGCGCGGCCGCCATCAGGTCGAGACCTACCTCGATCTGCTCCGCAGCGAGCAGCTCGCCATCGACGACGGCCACAACGAGAACTGGATCCAGCCCCAGGCGGCCGGCCGCGTCGCCGCGATCATCGACCGCCTGCCCGCGAGGCGGACGCGGGTCTTCCTGGCGATGCGATCGACCGACGTGCTGAAGCACTGGGAGGCGAACCGCTGGCGGCGGCTCGCCCGCTGGCTGATCGAGGACCGCGGCTGCGAGATCGTGCTCAGCGGGGGGCCGGCGGACGCCGCCGCCCACCGGGATCTCCGTGAGAAACTCGGCCCCGCGGCCGCTCATGTTCACGACCTGTCGCTGGCGGTGCCGCTCGCCGACACCGCCGCGCTCGCGGCGCGGATGCATCTCTGCATCGGCGTCGATACCGGGCTCGTGCACATGTCGGCCTCGGTGGGTGTGCCCGCGGTCGTGCTCGTCGGTCCCACCGACCCCAATCGCTGGTCGCCCTGGCGCACGCCGAGCGTCGTGATTCGCTCGCCCCGGGTGCGGCCGTCGCTCGCCGAACGGCATCTGGCCGCCACGGGGGCGACCGACCACCTCCGCTGGCCGCTTGGCCGGGCGCTGGTGAACGACATTCCCTACGAAGAGGTCGTCGCGGCGGTCGTGGGGTTTCTGCCCCCCCCGCCGGCCATCCGCACGCTCGACCTCACCCGCGGCGGCTTCCGCTACGAGGTGGTGTCGCGACCGGCCGCGTCCGTGTCGCCCGCGTTCTCCCCGGCGGCCGATTGAAGCGAAGCCTGTGCCGCCGACGTGCCGGCCACGAAGCCGCTGGCCCATGCCCACTGGAAGTTGAAGCCGCCGATCCGGCCATCGACGTCGAGCACCTCGCCGGCAAAATGCAGCCCCGGGCAGATGCGGCTCTCCATCGTCTCGAGCCGGACCTCGGCCAGGGGCACGCCCCCCGCGGTGGCCTCGGCGACGGTGAAGCCGCGGTCGCCCGTGATCGGCAGCGGCGTGGCGGTGACCGCGGCCACGAGCGCCTTGCGTGCATCCCGCGTGAGATCCCCGGAGGGCCTGGCGGCCGCCGAGTCGCAGAGGCAGCGGGCGAGCCGTTCGGTGAGCCGCTCCCGCAGCACGGCGAGCGGCCCGCGGCGACTCCCCTCGAGGAGCAGGCGGTCGATCGACTCGCCCGTCTCGCCGGGCAGCCAGTTGATCGCAAGCGTCGCCCCCGGATCGGCGTGCCGGGCGACCAGCCAGTGACGGCTGACGTCCAGCACGGCCGGGCCCGAGAGGCCCAGGTGCGTGCAGAGCGTGCTGCCCGTCGTGGTGAACAGCCGTTTGCCGGTGCCCGAGTGGAGCGTCAGCGTGGCGGCAAGCGCGAGGCCCGAGAGCGACGTGATCCAGTGGCCGACGGGGAGCAGGAGCGGCACGAGCGCCGGCACGATCGGATCGGTGAGCGAATGGCCGAGCGATCGCGCGAGGGCGAACCCGCCCCCATCGGAGCCGCTCTTGGGCAGTGACCGTCCCCCCGTGCAGAGAATCACACGCGCTGCATGGAAGGCGCCGGCTTCGGTCGTCGCGATGAAGCCGGCGTCGGCTCGGGCGATGCCGGTGATCCGCGCCGGATGGACGAGCCGGCCGCCGGCGGCGAGGGTTTCACGGACAAGCGCGTCGAGCACCGTGCGGGAGGAGTCGGTCGTGGGAAACAGCTTGCCCGTGTCGGCCTCCCGGTAGAACTCGACACCGGCCTCACGAAAAAAACCGGTCGTGTCGGCGACGTCGAACCTCCGCAGCACCTTGCGGATCGCCGGCGGCGTGGCTCCGGCGTAATCGGCCTCGCTCACGGCATGGTGCGTGACGTTGCAGCGGCCCCCGCCCGCGACGAGGATCTTGGCGCCGAGCTTGCGGGCCCCGTCCACGGCGACCACGGCCAGTGGCCCGCCTCCCCGGGCGGCGGTGCGTCCCGCCCAGGTGGCCGCAAACAGTCCCGCCGCGCCCGCACCGATCACGAGGATGTCGGCCTGTCCGATCACGCGGGATTCCTACCAGCGGTGGTGGACGAGCGGCCGGATGGCGTCGTCGTAGATCGCCTGCACGGCCGCCATGGTGGCGGCATCGGGCGGCGGCAGGTCGGCCGCTCGGGCGTTGTCGGCCACCTGCGCCGCGTGGCGGGCTCCGGGGATCACGCAAGTCACCGCCTCGAAGGCGAGGATCCAGCGGAGGGCGAACTGGGCGAGCGTCGCTCCCGCAGGCACGAGGGATCTGAGCCGCTCGACGGCCGCCAGGCCGGTCTCGTAGTCGACGCCGGAAAACGTCTCGCCGCTGTCGAACACCGCGCCCCCACGGTTGAACGCGCGGTGATCGTCGGCGGGAAACTCCGTGAGTTGCGTGAATCGACCGGAGAGCATGCCGCTGGCGAGCGGCACCCGGGCGATCACCGCAACCCGCCGTCGGACCGCCTGCTCGAAAAAGAGCTCGGTCGGCCTGAGCCGGAAGGCGTTCACGATGATCTGCACGCTCTGCACATGGGGATACTCGATCGCCTTGAGCCCCTCCTCGACCCGCTCGACGCTCACGCCGTAGAAGGCGATCTTGCCGGCGGTCACCAGGTCGTCCAGGGCCGCGAAGACCTCGGGCCGGTAGTAAACCTCGGTGGGCGGGCAGTGCAGCTGCAAGAGGTCGAGCCGTTCGACCGCGAGGTTTTTCAGGCTGCGGTCGACGAACCCGCGGAGGTTCTCCGCGGTGTATCCCGAGGCGGTGTGCGGGTCGAGCCGGCGGCCCGCCTTGGTGGCGACGCGAAAGGGCTCGGTCCGTTCCCGCCGCAGCCGGGCGATGAGCCGCTCGGAAAGGCCGTCGCCGTAGACGTCCGCGGTGTCGAAGAGGGTGATGCCGGAGTCGAGGGCGGCGTGGAGCGCTCGCATCGAGTCAGCCTCGGCCGCGCCCCCCCACTGGCTGCCGCCGATTCCCCAGGCCCCGAAGCCGATCTCGGAAACCTCCCAGCCCGTCCGCCCGAAAGTGCGTGTGTTCATCGGCAGCAGTGTCGCCGAAGACAGCCTACACTTCCACTGCATGCAGCCCTCTCCCCTCACGACCGACGCCCGCCGCTGGTGGCTCGACGGCCGGGCGTGGCCGCTCGCCGCGCTGGGGGTGATCATGGTCGCCAGCGGGCTTGCGCACGTCCCGGTGTGGGCCCTGCTCGGCGGCCAGTGGGAAGGCCCCGTCACCTGGCGGAAGCCGATCCTGTTTGGCATCTCGGGTGGTCTCACGAGCCTTTCGCTGGGCTGGGTGTGGTCGAAGCTCGCGTGGCGGCCGGGCGACGCCTGGCTCGCGGCCGCGACGGCCTGGGCGCTCTTCGTCGAGGTGGCCCTCATCGACCTGCAGCGGTGGCGGGGCGTGGGGAGCCACTTCAACCGCGACACGCCCCTCGACTCATTCCTCTTCGACGCGATGGGCGGCTTGATCATCGGCGTCACGCTGGTGTCGCTCGATCTCACGGTTCGCCTCTGTCGTCAGCGGCCACCGTGGCCGGCGGACATGCTCCTCGCCGCGCGGGCCGGCCTCGTCCTGCTCGTCATTTCCTGCCTGCTCGGGATCTGGGTGGGCGTGCATGGCGAGTTGCGGCAGGAACAGGGCCTTGATCCCACCCGGCTCGGCGCCGCCGGCGTGCCCAAGTTTCCGCACGGCGTCGCGATCCATGCGATCCAGTGGCTGCCGGCGATCGCCTGGGCGGCGCGAAAAGCCGGTCTGGGCGAGCGTGTGCGGTGGCGGCTCGTGGCCTCGGCAACCACGGGCACGGTATGCGTCGCGATCTATGCGGTCGCGCAGACGGCGCTCGGCCGCGCACGATTCGACACCACGCCCCTGACGGCCGTGGTGCTCGCGGCCGGAGTTGCCGGGCTGGCCGTGCCCGTCGCCGTCACGGCATGGTCGCTGATCGCGGGCCGGCGCCGAGCCCGCTGAGCGTCCTGCCAGCCCCGGCCACCACCAAGGCGGACTGTCATCGGGAGCCGTGGCGGGTCCAGGCACGAAAGTCGTATCGCAGGCCGTCGGTGCCGTGCTCGATCACGAGGTCTTCGCCATCGAGGTCCTGGTGCACCCAGGGGTTGCCGAGGAGGGGAAAGGAGTCGTAGTCCACGGCGACGCCGTCGATCGTGTGCTGGGCGACGTAGGGCTCGCCGTGGGGACGGTAGGTGATGTCGAGCACGTTGCCCGCGAGCGACGTGTACGTGAGCCGGGGCCGCTGGGCGGCGAGACGGGAAGCATCGACCGTGGTGCGGGCGACGACCGCGGTGGCGAAGCGGTCGAGTTCGGCGTCGGTGCCGCCGCCCGCGAAATCCGCGAGGGGCGAGGTCTCCAGGATCCAGCCGGTTCGGCGGGCGTCGCTCGTGAGGACGTCGCAGCGTTCCCTGGACCGCGAGTCGGCCCAGCGGGCGTCGCCCAAGAGGTGAAAGGCGAAGAGCATCGAACCGGCGTGGCAGCAGATCCAGCCAGCACGATCCAGCCGCTTCACGATCGAGCCCGTCGTGCTGAACGGCACCTCGATCCGCCAGTAGGGATAGTCGTCGGGCACCGCCGTCAGGCCGACGAGCGTGCGGCCGTGCTGGAGACTCTGCGAAAACGGGTTCTCACCGTAGCCGAAGGCGTTGGCCTTGTTCTCGGCGAGATCATAGGGTCGATGGGCGTTGTCCTGGAACGGCATGAACGAGCTCTGCGGACTGTCCGAGACCCACTTGAGCATCTGCCGTCGCGACTCCTTGTAGTGATGGTCGCGGGGCGTCTCGAGACGTTCCCATCCGCTCGCCAGGGCATAGGCCTGCTCGTGATGGATCGTGAGCCGAAGCCTGTCGCCGCGACTTCCGCGATGCGTGAAGGGTTCCGCGCGGGCGGCGGCGATCCGCGCCAGGATCGCCGGAGGCTGGTAGGTGCCCGGAAACGCGAACCAGCCGGAGTGCTGCTCGCAGAGCCCCGCCACCGGCCGCTCGGCGCCGAAGCAGAGCCAGCCGATCGCCGCGGTGCAGTCCATCGCGTCGGGGCCGGTCATGCTCGCGGCGAAAAACTTGGCGCGGCTCGCGGGGCTGACATGGTAGCCCCGGTTCCATGCGCAAGCCACGTGCAGGAGCATCGTGTCGAGCGTGAGTGTCGCCCGGTGACGGACGGTCTCATCATGGGCGAAGTCGGCGAGCATTTTCATGGCGACGAGGTTCACGCCGGAATACGTCGGGGCCCCGTATTCGGCGCTGTTGCGGTGGACGATCTCGTCGAAATATCCGAGCAGCCGTTGTCGCGTGGCGGCGAGGATGCCCGCGGAGTCGAGGCCGTCGGCGTCGATGAGATCGGGCCACTGCTCGGCCGCGAGCAGCGCCGCTCCGTCGCTCATCAGCCGGAAGTTCAGGGCCCCATAGCCCCGCCACTCGCGATGGCCGTAGCGGCAGACATATTCCTTGGTCGCTGCGGCGATCTTCGCGGCGGTGTCGGGGGGCACGTGCGGGCTTGCCCGACAGAGCATCCAGGCATGCACCAGGGCATGCTTGTTGAAAGGATCGGGGATCGTGGAGGGCGGCTTCGGGGCGGCGGTGCGGTTGGCCTGCTCGGCGGCCGCCAGCCAGCCCGTGACGGCCCGCCCGGCGTCCTTGTTCGCGAGGATCCGCGCCACGGAGGGCACCATCGCCTCCTTCGCAAAGGTCGGCCGTGCGGGCTCGACCGCGAGGCAACGGGCGAGGAGGTCGGCCGCGCGGGCCGACATCGGCCCGGGCTCCGGCGGGGGGAACCGTGGGGCCGTCCCCGCCGATTTCGCCACCGGCACCATCCAGTCCAGTGGCCCCGCCTGCAGCCAGACCAGGAGCCCCATGAGCGCGGCGAGGGCGAGCGAGTGCGGAAAGACCCGCCGCAGGATCGTCCCCTCCTGGCGATGCGTGCCGGTGGCGGTCGCCGAGACGACGATGCTCTGCGCGTCGATCATTTTCCCCATCACGCCACCGGTGCTGTTGGCGGTGCAGATCAGGATCGGATCGAGGCCGAGTTGTTCGGCCGTCACCCGCTGGAGGCTGCCAAACATCGCGTTGCTCGACGTGTCGGATCCGGTGAGCGCCACGCCGAGCCAGCCGAGGAGCGGGGCGAAAAAGGGATAGGCCGCGCCCGTGCCCGTCAGTGCGATGCCGAGCGTGACGTCGGTCCCCGAGAAGCGGGTCACGAACGCGAGGGCGAGCATGGCCGCGATCGTGGCGAGCGACTCGGAAAGGCCGCGGAGGTTTTCCCACCAGATGCACCAGGCCCGTCGCCAGGAGATGCCGAGCCAGAAAACCGAGGCGACCGCCGCGACGAGGATGCCCGTGCCCGCGGCGGAGAGCCAGTTGAGCCGGTAGACGGCCCGTTCGATCTCATGCGGTTCGCGGGTGGCGGGAGGCACCTTGGCAATCCGGCCGTCGAGCCAGGGCACCGGAAACTCCGGGGCCACGACCTCGCGAGGCAGCGGCACCGACAGACCACGGCCGTCGAGCACGGCCTTCACGGGAGGCAGGCCCCAGAGGAAAACCGTGATCGAGAGCAAGGCCCACGGCATCCACGCCCAGGCGACCCGGCCGATGGGATCGGATCGATTCGCCGTCATGGTCGGGGCATGAGCGGCGTGATTCCAGCCGTCGTCATGCCGCCAGATCGAGGCGGGCCTCCAGAAGCGGAGGAAGGTCGCGACGGCGACGAGGCTCGTGACGCCGGCGACCACGTCGACGAGTGCGGCACCCACGAAGGTCGCCATCGCGAACTGCGTCACGGCGAACGATGCTCCGCAGACGAGCACCGCAGGCCAGACGCCGATCAGCCCCCTCCAGCCGGCCATCGTGCAGACCATCCAGGCCGGAACGAGCAGCGAGAACAACGGCAGTTGCTGCCCGGCCATCGTCGAGATCGCCTGCTCCTCCAGGCCCGTGACCTTGGCGAGCGTGATGATCGGGGTGCCGAGGGCCCCGAAGGCGACCGGGGCCGTGTTGGCGATCAGGGCCAGGCAGGCGGCTTCGACGGCCGGAAAGCCGGCGCCCACCATCAACGCCGCCGAAATGGCGACGGGCGCGCCGAACCCCGCGGCTCCCTCGAGAAACCCGCCGAACGAGAAGGCGATGAGCAGCGCCTGCAGGCGATGGTCGGCCGAGAGCCCCATCACCGAACACTTCATGACGTCGATCGCCCCGGCCTCTGCGGAGAGCCGATAGAGGAACATCGCGGTGACGACGATCCAGCCGATCGGGAACAGCCCGAAGAGCGCCCCGTGCACCGCGGCCATCACGACCGCGTCGCCCGGCATGCCGATCACGACCGCCGCGATCAGCATCGCCGCCACGAGGCCGGCCACCGCCGCCCGCAGGCCGGACCACCCGGCGAAGGCGAGAAGTCCGAGCAGCACGACCAGCGGTGTCGCCGCCGCGAGCGTCGAGGCAAGCGGTGAGCCGAGCGGATCGTACGAGTGATGCCAGATCATCTCGGCAGGATACCCCGTGCCTGACGGGACGGCCGCGCCGGCTACTTCAACGACTGGAGGAACGCGATCACGTCGAGAAACTCGTTGGGCGAGAGCGCGGCGGCGAGGCCCTCCGGCATGCTGCTCTGCCTGAGTTTCGTCCGCTCGTCGATGTCGGCGACCGCGATCTTCTTCCGGTGCTTGCCGTCGAAGATCTCCAGTTCATCGGGAGTCTCGCCGACGAGCAGGCCGACGATGCTGCGGCCGTCGTTGGTGAGCACGGAGGTGGAGAGATACCTGTCGGCCACGTCGGCGTTGGGATTGATGATCGATTCCACCAGCTTGAAGGAGGAGAGACGCGCGGCCACGCCGTTCAGCTCGGGGCCGAGTTCCGCCCCGGCGCCGGAAACCCTGTGGCAGGCGATGCAGACGCGGCTGAACACGGCATGGCCGTTGTCGCGATCACCCCCCTTCATGTCGGCGATGGCCTGCATCGCCTTGGAGCGGGCCTCCTCGGATTGCGGCTCCTTGCCCGTCAGGATCGAGAGGTGGGGCAGCAGCTCCTGCGCCTTCTTTTCCAGTCCGAGAAGACGGTCGATGATTCCCGCGGCCGGCGACCCCCGCGCCGCGAACTCGCCGGCGGAATGGACCCGCTTCCACACCCCCACGTTCGCGCCGAGGGCCGCGTCGCAGGTGTAGTCGACGTACTGGTCGGCCGGCGTGACGTTCGCCGCCGCCACCACGGCCCGCATCGCCTCGAGCGTGGGGAGGAGGCTCAGGCCGCGGACCGCCTCGCACCGCACGCGAGGATGGGGATCGACGGCCCTGGCCGACAGCATCGCCAGGGCGTCAGGAAAATGGTCCCGGTGGTCGGCCAGCACGCGGGTGGCCGCGGCCCGGGCGTCGGGCGTGCCGGCTTCAAGGAGCTCGCCGAGCAGCCCGGCATCCACCGCGTGAAAGCTCTGCTGGAGCCAGAGCACCTCGGTTCGCAGGCGGTCGGCGTCTGCCGTCGAGGCGAGTCCGCCGAGCCACTCGACGGCCGCGGCGAGCACCTCCGCCCGCGGCCGCGCCTGAAGGTCGGCACGGGCCCGGTATCGCGTCCGCCATTCCGGGCTCCTCAGCTGCTCGAGCACCTCCGCGGTGGACCTGCCAGCCTGCGTCTCGGGGGCGAGCAGCGGCTTGTCCTTGAAGACGAGCCGGTAGATCCGGCCGTGCACATGATCCCGATTCGGATCCCGTTGGCTGTACTGCATGTGGCCGATCAGGGGATTCGCCCAATCGCCGAACCAGAGCGCGCCATCGGGCCCGATCTGTGGATCGACCGGGCGGAAGTGCTTGTCGGTGCTCTTGATCAGATCGAAGGCGGTCTTCGGATCCTTGGGGTCGTGGCGGACCCGCTCCCCCTTGTAGCCGGCGCCGTCGTCGGAGATCGTCCAGCGCGGCATGCCGTTGGTGTTGATCACGCAGGCGTAGATGAACTGGTCCTGCACGTCGTCGGGAAACTGCCGCGTCCGCAGATACTCGCTCCCCACCACCGGCCGCATCCGCTCTGTGTCGAACACCGGCTTCATCCCCTTGCGGCCGCGGTACTGGGCGCCCGACAGCGGCGTGTCCCAGTGCTGGCTCGCGCCGGTGCCGTCGCCGCAGATCCCCTGGCCCCATTCGTTGAAGACGTAGCACCACGGGTTGCCGTAGCCCGGCGTCACGAAGTGACGCAGTGCGAGCGTCCGTGGGTCGAACACGTAGCCGCCCGGCGAGCCAAAGTTGCGGAACGGACCGTGCGGCGTCTCGATCGTCGTGCTCATCGCCACGCCCTCGAGCATGTGGAGCAGGCCGCCCGGGCTCATCTCGAAGGCGCCGGCGGTGTGGTGTGTGTCTTCGGTGGCGAAGCCGTCGAGGAGGTGAACCACCTCGTCGGCCCGGTCGTCGCCATCGGTGTCCTTGAGCCAGAGCATCCGCGGCTGATCCATCACGAGCACGCCGCCGTCGAAGAACTGAAAGCCGGTCGGACAGTGGAGCTTGTCGTAGAAGATCGTGCTCTTGTCCGCCCGATGGTCCCCGTCGGTGTCCTCGAGGATCACGAGCTTGTCGGCTGGCCGGGGAGTGCCCGGCTGCCACTGCGGATAACTCGGCATCGTCGATACCCAGAGCCGGCCCTGCGAATCGAAGGCCAACTGGACGGGCTTCGCCAGCTCCGGAAACCGGGTCTCGTCGGCAAACAACTCGAGCTCGAAACCGGGGGGCACGGTGCAGGTCTTGATGAGGTCGGCGGGCGGCAGGATCGTCGGCCCGCCCTCGGCGTTCTCGCTGTAGGCCTGCCGGGGCTGGCCAAACCGCGTCGGCGGCAGAAAGAGCTCGCCGGTGTCCGAGTCGTCCACCGCGGCGGCGACGGGCCTGCCCTCGGCGATGTCCCAGACGTAGCGGTCGCGGGCGGCCGCCATGTTGCGGAGCTTCACGTACTCGCGGGGAAAGGTCTCGGTGTCCCAGGTGCGACGCCCCCCGTAGACATACCAGCCGTTGACCATCCGGTAGTCCTGGAGGTGCACCCACGACTTGTCGTTGACCGCCCAACGGAGCGCCTCGAAGCGGTCGGCCCCGAGCTGCTGCGGGGCGGGCCCGCCGAAGAGCGCCTGATCGAGGAGGCCGCCGACGAAGCCGTCGCCCGCCTCGTTCAGATGGCATCCGTTGATCGTGTTCTGCAGGCCGGGCTGGGCGGCGAACTCCCTGCGGGTGGCGTCGAAGAGATCCACGAACCCGATGCCGCGGCCCACCGCCACCGCCTTGGCGGCGTCGCGGTAGAGCGCGAGGTTCGTGTTCTGCAGCTCGGCCGAGGGAAGCAGCGGGTTGCCGCTCGGCTCCACCGCGATCGGTGAGACGATCACGAACCGGGGGGCAGCCCCCGTGTCGTCACGGGGATACGTCTTGGCGAGTTGATCGAGCAGCGTCGCGTAGTCGGCCTTGAACCGCTCCAGGCCCTCCGGCCCCGCGAACGACTCGTTGAAGCCGAAGAACATGAGGTAGGTGTCGGCGCCAAAAGCCGCCAGCGGGTCGTCGAGCGCGGTGTAGTCGCTCGGACGTTGACGGTTGCCCACTTCGTCGGCCGGCCGGGCGAAGTTGCGGACCACGAGGTGCTTGCCCGGAAAACGCTGGTGCAGGAGGGCCTCGAAGTGGCCGAAGAGATTCATGCGTTCCGCGGTGGAGTTGCCCACGAGGGCGAGCCGCTCGCCGTCGAGGAACTCGAGCGGCAAACCGCCACGCGGCAGGGCGGGCCGGGCGGGGCGGGCCGGCCGCGCCATGAGTTCACGGGCCGTTTCGAGAGGGTCGCGTTCCTTCGTCTGGTCGGCGGACAGGGCCGGAGGGGCCGTCATGCCGCTCATCAGGCCGAGGGCCATCAGGCCATGGGCCACGAGCCAGGAAGTCCGAACAGAAGAATCCCACCCGCACTGCCGGCGCATCGCTGGTTCCTGCGAAGAAGGGGCCTACGCCAGCAAGTCGGTCACGACCCGCGCGTGCTCGACTCCGGTGAGTTTCTGATCCAGCCCGAGGTAGCGGTAGGTGAACCGCTCGTGATCGAATCCGAGCAGGTGCAGCACCGTGGCGTGAAAGTCGCGGACGTGCACCGGATCCGCGACGATGTTGTAGGAGAAGTCGTCGGTCTCGCCGTGGATTTTACCCGGCTTCGAACCGCCACCGGCCATCCACATCGTGAAACACCGCGGATGGTGGTCGCGGCCGTAGTTCTGCTTGGTCAGGCCACCCTGGGAATAGACGGTGCGGCCGAACTCGCCCCCCCAGACCACGAGTGTGTCGTCGAGCATGCCGCGGGCCTTGAGATCCTTGATCAGCCCGGCGCAGGCCTGATCGATGTCCTTGCAGCCGTTTTTGAGGCGGCCCACCACGTTGGAATGGGTGTCCCAGTGATTGAGGTAGATCTGCACGAACCGCACCCCCCGCTCGACCATGCGCCGTGCCATCAACACCGAGTTGGCGAACGTGCCCGGGTTCTTCGCGTCGTCGCCGTAAAGGGCGAGCGTGGCGGGGGTCTCCGTCGCGATATCCGTGAGATCGGGAACACTCGTCTGCATCCGGAAGGCCATTTCGTATTGGGCGATCCGCGTGCGGGTCTCGGGATCGCCGATGCGCTCCGCCGTCCGCTGATTGAGGGCCTGAAGGCCGTCGAGCGTGGCCCGGCGCACCGCGGGCGACACACCGGGCGGATCGCTGATGAAGAGGATCGGATCGCCGGCGCTGCGGAAACTCACCCCGGCATGCTCGCCCGGCAGGAACCCGCTCGACCAGAGCCGGGCCCCGATCGCCTGCGGCTGCTCGGGCTTGCTCGACCTCGCCACCAGCACCACGAAGGTGGGGAGATCGGAGTTGAGGCTGCCGAGGCCGTAGCTCGTCCACGCGCCGAGGCAGGGGCGGCCGGTGATCTGGTTGCCGGTCTGCATGTAGGTGATCGCCGGCTCGTGGTTGATCGCGTCGGTGTGCATGCTCCGCACGAAGCACATCTCATCGACCATCGTCGCGGTGTGCGGCAGCAACTCGCTCACCCACATGCCGCAACTGCCGTGCTGTTTGAAACCGAAGATGGAGGGGGCGACCGGAAACCGGGTCTGCCCGGAGGTCATGGTCGTCAGACGCTGGCCGTTGCGAATGCTTTCCGGGAGGTCCTTGTCGTACCAGTCGTTCATCACCGGCTTGTAGTCGTAGAGATCCTGCTGCGGAGGACCGCCGACCATGTGCAGGTAGATCACATGCTTCGCCTTGGGGGCGAAGTGCGGGCCGACCGCACCGGCCACCCGTTCGATGGCCGGGCCCTCGCCCGCCGTCGTCGCCCGCGACTCGCCGGCCCCGAGCGCCGCCAGGGCGGCGGATCCGAGCAGGTGGCTGCCCTGCTCGAAGAAGCGGCGGCGGGTGAGGTTCAGGCCCAGTTCGTCGAGCGGGCCGCGGATCGGAGGGTTCATTTGCAGAGCGCCTCGTCGAGGTTCATGAACTCGTTGGCGAGCAACGTCCAGCTCGCGAGCAGCGGGGCGTCGGCGGTGCAGGGCTTCGATTCCCCCACGGCGACCACCGCCTTCGCGTCGTCGGCATGAGACTCGTAGTGTTGGACGAGCTTCGCCAGCGAGGCCTTCGCGATCGCCAGCTCATCGGCATCGAGCGACCGTGACAGCACCCGCTTCGCCAGAAAATCGATCCGCGACTCGTCGGTCGTGCCGCCGAGATCGATCGCCCGGTCGGCGAGGGTGCGGGCGGCCTCGACGAACTGCGGGTCGTTGAGTGTCACGAGGGCCTGCAGCGGGGTGTTGGTCCGCTCCCGTTTCACGCAGCAGGCTTCCCGGGAGGGGGCGTTGAAGATCTCGAGTGAAGCCGGGGGAGCCGACCGCTTCCAGAGCCAGTAGAGGCTCCTCCGGTAGAGTGCCGCGCCCGTGTCCTGCTTGTAGACCCGGGTATTGCTCAAGTCGATCGCCACCGCCTCCCAGACGCCCTCCGGCTGGTAGGGTTTCACGCTCGGACCGCCAATCTGCCTGACCAGCAGGCCGCTCGAGGCGAGCGCGGAATCGCGGATCATCTCGGCGTCCATCCGGAACCGCGGCCCGCGCGAGAGGAGCCGGTTGCCGCCGTCGGTGGCCAGTTTTTCGTCCGTCGTCGCGGCCGACTGCCGGTAGGTCGCGCTCGTGACCAGGAGCCGAAACAACTGCTTCACATCCCAGCCGCTCTCGCGGAACTCGACCGCCAGCCAATCGAGCAACTCGGGATGGCTCGGCAGTTCGCCGGTCGTGCCGAAGTCGCCGCTGGTCCGCACGAGCCCGGTGCCGAACACCTCCTGCCAGAAGCGGTTGACCGTCACCCGCGTCGTGAGCGGATGATCCTGAAGCAGCAGCCACTTCGCCAGGCCGAGACGATTCCTGGGCAGGGACTCGGGGAACGGGGGCAGGATGTCGGGCGTGTCGGCCCGCACCTCGTCCTTCCGTTTGTCATATTCGCCGCGGTCGAGGACGTAGGCCCTGGCCATCTCGTTCTTCTCGTGCATCACGTGGGCGATCGTGCCCCGCTTCCGGATGTCGGCCATCTCGGTTTCAGCCCTGCCGATGGCGGCAGTCGCCCGCACGAACGTCTCGTCAAACGTCGAGAGCCACAGGCCGTACAACCCGCCGGCGGCGCCGGCCCGCTCGCCGGCCGGCAGCTTGGCGATGTCGGCGAGCAGTGTCGCCCGGAAGAGCCCATTCACGTCACCCTCGGAAAGCGGCCGATCCCAGATCGCGAGTCTCGCGAGGCCGACGCCGTGCGCCGCGGATCCCGGCGTGCGACTGCCGATCGTCAGGGGGACCGTGGTGCGGATCGTGTTCTTTTTGAACGAATCGACCTCGACCGACGGATTGTCCTGAAGCCTGCCGTCGTAGTAGATCCGCACCCCGGCGGCCTTCCCGGAGCCGTCGTAGGTGAGCGTCACGAACGTCCAGGTGTTTGCGGCGAGCTGTTTGGAGGCGACGACCTTCATGGCGTCGTCCGGAAAGGCGTGGGTCAGGTGCATCCCGACCCGCCTTCCCTGGACCCAGACGTCCCAGCCGCGATGGGCGGCGGGTTCGTCCATCCGCGCGATCACGGAATAACTCGAGTCGTTGGCCGGCACCCGAAGCCAGAAGCTCGTGCTGAAGGGCTGGTCGTGCTCGAAGTCACCCGCGGCCGGCAGTTCGGCGGCCCGGCCATTGAGCAGGATGGCGGACGGCCCGTCCGGGCCGGCCAGCCAGGTGGTCGATTCGGTGAGCGGCAGGCTTGTCGCCGAGCCGTTCACCAGGAGGCTCGTCGTGCTCTCCTGTCCTTCGAGCAGCGGCAGTTCCATCAGCGGAGTGTCCCGCGGCCGCGACCGGGCCACGACCTCCGGGTCGGCCTTGTCGATCCAGTCGTCGAACTCCTGCCGGGCGTTTTTTCTGCGGCTCTCGAGGGTCGCTTTGGCGGCCGACAGTTCTTTCTCGAGTTCCGTGAACCGCGCGCGTTCCTCCGGCCGCGGAATGGGGAGGATCGGCGGCGTGTCGTGAACGTTGCCGTCCATCGCCGCCTGCGTCGTGTTGTTGAAGAAGGCCGAGAGTTCGTAGAACTCCTGCTGTGTCAGCGGATCGAACTTGTGGTTGTGGCAGACCGCGCAGCCGGTCGTGAGGCCCATCCAGACCGCGGACGCGGTCTCCGTCCGATCCCGCGTGTAGAGGACGAGATACTCCTCGTCGATCGCGCCCCCCTCGCTCGTCGTCATGTTGCAGCGGTTGAAGCCGCTGGCGATGCGGTTCTCGAGAATCTGATCGGCGGTGACGCCGGGGCCCGGTTCGCCGACGAGATCGCCCGCGAGTTGCAGGATCGTGAATTCATCGAAGGGCATGTTGCGATTGAACGCGTTGATCACCCACTGCCGGTAGGTCCACATCTCGCGGTAGTTGTCGAAGTGGATGCCATGCGTGTCGGCATAGCGGGCGTAGTCGAGCCAGTGACGGCCGCGGTGCTCGCCCCATTCGACGCTGGCGAGCAGGGAGTCGACCAAACGTTCGTAGGCATCGGGACGGGTGTCGGCGACGAACGCATCGACCATGGCCGGCTCGGGCGGCAGGCCTGTCAGGTCGAGCGACACCCGGCGGGCGATGGTTCGGCGGTCGGCCTCCGGGGCGGGCGTGAGGCCCTCCTGCTCGAGCCGCCCCAGAATGAACCGATCGATCGGGTTTCGCACCCAGGCTTCGTTTTCCACGACGGGCGGCTGGGGCCGCGTGGGCGGTATGAACGACCAGTGGGGCCGGTATTCGGCCCCTTCGGCGATCCAGCGCTGCAGGAGCTCCTTCTGTTCGGCCGTCAGCGTTTTCTTGGCTTCCGGAGGAGGCATCACCTCCTCGGCATCGTCCGAGAAGATGCGGTCGAGCATCACGCTGGAATCCGCGTCTCCGGGAGCGATCGCTCCGGACTCGACCGCCTCGTCCCGCAGATCGAGGCGGAGGTCGCCCTTGCGGCCGGCACTGTCGGCACCGTGGCAGGAGAAACAGTTCTCCACCAGGATCGGGCGAATCTCCTTGTTGAAGTCGATCCCGGCGGCATCCAGGGCCCGGCCGGCGAAAACAGCCGAAACCAGGCAGACGACTTCAAATCGCAGCAGCCGCATGCGATCTCCTTATTGCCACCGGGGCGGCCGGGAGGGCCGGGCCTCGGGCGGCGCGAACGAAACAACGGCCGTTGGAAAGGGCGTTTCGCCCCGAGAACCGCTGAAACTCTAGCACCTCGCGAGGTTGGGGGCAACGCACCGCGGGCCGTCTTCAAGGCCTTCTTCAGCCACTCTCTCCGGGGAAAAACCCCGCGTCAGCCCAGCC
The DNA here is from genome assembly GCA_005789975.1 of Planctomycetaceae bacterium. The sequence continues at coordinate 1,744 of SXWC01000129.1, read as the reverse complement.
GCCGCAGAGCCTCCGGGAACCTTCCGCGGCGTTGCCGCGTCTGAAAAAAGTGTTCCGCGTAGACTTCGGCGGTCCGCGAGCCGGGGTGAGCGTGGGCGGGTCGGACTCTTTTTATTGGATCGACATGGAGGGTGTGTCAGCATGTTGGCGACGACTCGAATCCGCTCCCGCCGCGGCCTGGTTGCCGCGACGATTTGTCTGGCTTGCCTGCATGCCATCTTCGGAGGACTCGGCGTGAATCTTCCCGTCTCGTGGGCCGCCGAGCAGCCGCAGGGGCCCCGGGCCGAAACGTGGCAGCGGGTCGAGCAGGCGCTCGCCGAGGGCAGGCCGAAGTCGGCCGCCGAGGCGCTCGCCGGCGTCGAACGGGCGGCGGCCGCCGAACAGGCGTGGGCGGAGGTCGCCCGCGCGATCGCGACGAGGATCCTCGCCGAGACGGGCGACCGGCCGCCGGACGATCCCGAGCGACTGATCCTGCTGGCAGCCGCGACCGCCGAGGCGCCGCCGGAGACGCGGCCGGTGCTCGAGGCGATTCGGGCCAACTGGACATGGGGCTTTTTCCAGATAAACCGCTGGCGGTTCCAGCAGCGGACGCGGGGGGGCGCAGACGCCGGCGATCTCGCCAAGATCGCCGAGTGGGACCTGCCCACGATCGTCGGGGAGATCCGCGCGCGATTTGCCGCGGCGCTCGGCGCGGGAGGAGGCCCGGAGCGTGCCGCGCTGCAGAAGCTTCCCGTCGCGGAGTGGTCGGCGGTCCTCGAGGCCGGCACGATGCCCGACGGCTGGCGACCCACTCTCTGGGACGTGCTCGCCCGCGAGGCGATCGCCTTTGCGACCTCCGGCGAGCGCGGACTCGCCGCACCCGAGGACGCCTTCGAACTCGACGCGGATTCCCCCGCACTGGGCTCGCTCGCCGAGTTTCTCGCCTGGAACCCCGCGGCCGGCACCACCGACACGCAGTCGCCGTTGCTCGAGGCCGCCGGCCTCTACCGCGATCTGCTCGAATTCCACCGCGGCGACGCCGACCGCTCGGCGTTTCTCTCGGCCGACCTCGACCGCATCCTCTGGGCGGGCGGGGCGGCCGTCGGACCCGATCTCGCCGACCGCAGGCTTGCGGCGCTCGAGTCGTTCGTCGAGCGGGCCGGCGACCACGAGTTGGCCACGCTCGGCCGATTTCATCTGGCGCAGCTCGTCCGGGAACAGGGGGATCTCGTCGAGGCCCGGGCGATCGCCCTGGCTGCGGCGGAGAAACATCCGACGAGCCCCGGCGGCGCGATGTGCCGCAATCTCGTCACGGAGATCGAGAGCCGGGAGCTCGCGATCGTCGCCGAACGGACGTGGGCCGGACCCTGGCCCGTCGTTCGCGTGAACTACCGCAACCTCGCCAAGGTCCACCTGCGACTGGCGAAGGCCGACTTCGAGGGCCGACTGAAGGCGGGCAAGCCCCACGTGGGCTGGCTCGACGACGCCGACCGGACCGCGATCCTCGCGCTTCCCGCCGTGCGGACGCATGCCGCCGATCTGCCGGCGACACCCGACCACCAGACGACGCACCACGACATCCCGGTGGCGGCCGCATTCGACGCCCCGACGCTCGAACCCGGCGCTTACTGGTTGATCGCCAGCCACCGTGAGGACTTCGGCGGGCAGGACAACGTGGTGAGCGTGACGATGATCCGTGTCTCGCGGCTGGCGATCGTGACCGATCACGCACAGCAGGTCTTTCCGCGCGGACCCGCCGCCGCCG
>SXWC01000128.1 GCA_005789975.1 Planctomycetaceae bacterium | reverse complement strand
GCTACGTCGACTTCAACGGCTCGATGGACACCTGTATCGCCCTGCGGACCGTCGTGGTGTCAGGGGGCCGGGCCTCTGTGCAGTCGGGGGCGGGGATCGTGGCCGACAGCGATCCCGAGAAGGAGTTTGAAGAGACGATCAACAAGGCCCGGGGCATGCTCGTCTCGATCGAAATGACGACCGAGCGGGTGTCCGGGTCGGGACGCACCGTCTGAGCCGGAGACGCCGATGATCCGCTGCGAACGGGCCACCGTGGAGCGATCCGGCCGGGTGGTCGTCGAGGCGGTGACGGTCGCAGTCGCGGCGGGGCAGGCCGCGGCGTTGATCGGCCGCAGCGGTGCGGGGAAGAGTTCACTGCTGGCCGCCGCCGCAACCGCCGTGCCGCTGCACGGGGGCGACATCCTCGTCGGGGACCGCTCCGTCCGCCGGGAGGCGTCGGCCGTCCGCCGGCTGATCGGCTACGTGCCGGCCCGGATGCCAGCCTGGCCCGGCGTCCGGGCCGACGAGTTTCTGGAGGCGTTTGCCGTGGCCGCGGGACTCCGCGGACAGCCGCTTGCCGCGGCGGTGGCAAAGTCGCTCGGCATGGCGGGCCTCGCCGGTCACGCCCATGCCCCCCTCGATACGCTCTCCGCGGGGCACGCGAAGCGGCTGCTCGCGGCCCGGGCGCTGCTGCACGATCCGCAGGTGCTGCTCCTCGACGACCCCTTTGGCGGGCTCGATCCGCTCGAACGCCGCGACATCGAGCGGCTGATCGGCGACGCCCACCTGATGGGGCGGACGGTGCTTGCCGCGATCGACGACGCGGATGTGCCGTCGTGTTTCACGCACCTCGCCGTCCTCGACGAAGGCCGGCTCGTGGCCAGTGGAACGGCGGAGCCGGCCTCGTTCGCGGAAGGACGACGGTGGGCCTACGCGATCACGTGTCGGGGAGCCGCCGAGGAGGCGGTTCGGGTGCTCCGTCCGCTCCCGGCCGACGCGCGGGCGACCGACGGCGACACGGTGGCGTTCACGTTCGACGCCTCGACCGGCACGCTTGCGGACGCGATCGCCGCGCTCGTGCGGGCCGGCATCGCGGTGGAGCAGGCCGGCTTCGCTCCGCCGTGGCCGGCGCAGCTCCTGCGGTGATGCGGGGCGGCCCCGCCGGGTGACTCAGCTCTCGCCCCAGATCCGCCGAACCTCCGCCAGCCCCTCGACGCAGAGGTCGTAGCCGCTCGAGAGCCGTTCGAGGAGTCGCCTCTCGAGAGCCGCGGTTGCCGGCTCCAGCCTGCTCGCCAGCCAATACGCCCGCTTGCCCGTTTCCCGGTAGGCGTCGAGCGGATCGCGCAGTCCCCGCTGCTGGAGCGGCCGCAACGCCTCCGGGTAGAGCCCGGTCCAGAAGAGCGTGACGTCGCCGATGTGCCGGTATTCCTCGCGGGCCTCATCCGGACCGGTGTGACGAGCGTGGCTCGCCGCCTCGACGAGCAGGTGCGACACGTCCGCCGCCTCCGTGGCCACCGCCGATGACGGAGGCGTCTCGTTGCGGAGAAACCGCACGAGCAGCGCCGAGACGTAGTCCACAAGCGGCGGATCGACGACGCCCAGCCGCGTGTGGAACGCGTATTCCGTCAGTCCCCGGAAGAAACGGTCGATGTCGGACGGGTCGTGGGCTGAAAACATGGCACGCTCGCACGCGTGGTTCACGCCAGCTAAGGTGTCTCCCGTTCGTTATAGGCTTCCGGCGGCCCTCCGGGCCAGGACGAAACGCCGTCCAGAGAATTTCATGCCCGGCGACCACACCCTCCTGCCGATCCTGTTGGCCGCCGGACGTGAAGAGGCGCTGCGGCCGCTCCTGATCCAGCTGATCGTGATCATTCTGGCCGCCCGCGTCGGGGCGGTGATCGCCCGCCGGCTGCGGCAGCCGAGCGTGGTGGGTGAAATCGTGGCGGGCCTGCTGCTCGGCCCGTCGGCGCTCGGCGCCTGCGCTCCCGATCTCTTCACGGCGATCTTCCGCGGCGGCGGCGGGGGAGCGGCAGGGGGCATGATGGAGGCGTCGCTCACGAGTTTCAGCCAGGTGGGGCTCGTGCTCCTGCTGTTCCTGATCGGCATCGAGTTCGACTTCTCCCATGTCCGCCGCCAGGGCCGGCTTGCGGCCGGCATCTCGCTGGCGGGGATCGCGGCGCCCTTCGCACTGGGGTATGGCCTCGCGGTCGCGATGACGCCCCGGCTGGACGCGCTGGGGCTGCCTGCCGCCATCGATTCCCGGTCGTTCGCCCTCTTCATGGGGACGGCGATGTCGATCACGGCCATCCCGATCCTCGGCAGGATCCTCATCGAGATGGGGATGCAGCACACGCCGCTGGGCGCGACCGTGGTCGCGGCCGCCGCCTGCGACGACGCGGTCGGCTGGACGCTCCTGGCCGCCGTCTCCGCGCTGGCCGCGGGCAGCTTCGAGGCGGGGCGGATCGCCGGCATGGTCGCCGCCACCCTCGGCTTCGCGGCCGTCTGCCTGCTCGTCGTGCGGCCGTTGCTGCTGCCGCTGCTCGAACGCTCGGTCAGTGGCGACACGGCCCCCGATCACGGCCCGCGGTTGCCGCTCGGGGTGCTCTCGATCGTGCTCGCCCTCCTGTTCGTGGCCGCCTGGATCACGAGCCTGATCGGCATCTTCGCGATCTTCGGGGGCTTCCTGCTCGGAGCATCGATCTCGGGCTCGCCCCGGGTTCGCGAGGCGGTGTCGAGACATCTCGCCGACTTCGTGACCGTGTTTTTTCTCCCGATCTTCTTCACCTACACGGGACTCAGGACCGACATCGGCTCGCTCGCCACGCCCGAGGCCTGGGGCTGGTGCGCCGCGGTCTTCGCCGTCGCGGTGCTCGGCAAGTGGGGGGGCTGCGGCCTCGCGGCCCGGCTCGGCGGGATGCCGCCGGGCGAGGCCTCGGCGGTGGGCGTGCTCATGAACACGCGGGCGCTCATGGAGCTGATCGTGATCAACGTGGGCATCGACCTCGGCGTGATCCCGCCCGGGGTCGCCTGCATGCTCGTCCTGATGGCGATCGGCACGACGCTCATGGCCACGCCCCTGGCCTCGCGCATGCTCAGGGGCAGCCCCTACGAGCCGACGCTCATGGCCCGTGGGTTCCTCCGGGGCTGACCGGGTCAGCCGTCCGGATCGTCGAGCAGTTGCTGGAGGCGGGCCGCGTGTTCGGGGATGCACCTCGGCAGCCACGAGGCATCGATGAGCCCGAGCGAGATCATGTCGCGAAGATGCATGCGATCCTTGTCACGAAACGAGTTGAGTTTCATTCGCACGAGGGGCTCGAGCGACACGACGTGGTAGTCGTCGGCCTGCTCCCGCTCGGTGACGTCGGCCGTCGGCAGCGGATAGGATGTGCGGACCTTCTCGCCGGCAAACAGGAGACGCACGGCGTCTCGCGGGCTGCCGCCGGGGCCGTCGATGAAGCAGGTCACGTCGATCACGGTCGCATGCACGAAGCCCACGGCTTCGAGGGCCGCCTTGACGGCCTCGAGATCCGCACGGCGAACGAGGATGTCGACATCCTGCGTATTTCGTACGGCGGCACGGTCGACCCGCGACACCCAGGCTGCCACGGCATTGCCGCCAGCGACGGCATAGGGGATGCCGGCCCGTTCGAGGGCGGCAGTGGCTCGCAGGGCACGTTCACGGACGGCTTGCACGGCCTCGATCATCCTCTGCCATGAGAAATCGCGAAGTTCGACCGCCACGCAACCACCTCGATCCTCGGAACCAACTTCCGGTCATTCCGCCGGGATCATCGTACCGGTGCCCCACCCGGCCGGGCGAAGGCGGCATCTCCTACCGGCATCGCGAGCGGACGAAAGCGAGGGCGGCGGCCGCGATACCGAGGCCGGCGAGCGCGAGCGAGGCGGGCTCGGGCACCACGGTGATCGTGACGGAGTTGCCGGCGAGCTGGTCGGCGGTGTAGTTCGACCCACCGGCCGGGTCGTCGTAGCGGATCTCCCACTGGTTGAGGCCGGCGGAGAATCGTTCGAAGTTCGCCAGCTCGTTGCCCTGATAGGTGAACAGGCCGCCGTTCCAGGCGTTCGAGCCGTAGCTGATCAGGGAGAACTTCGTGCCCTGTGCGAAGGCGGCCGGGGAGGAGGCCAGATCGGTGAACTCGAGGATCGAGCCGCCGCCGATCGAGAGGTTGCCGTTCGAGACGAGCAGGTCGGCGGCGGAGCCGGACCCAACCAGCACCGAGGAGTCGACCTCGTAGGCGAACGTCGAGGAGCCCGAGGAGAACGTCGTCGCCCCCACGGCCAGCGACTCGACGCTGGCGCCCGGCGAGAGGATGCCGTTGGCGAGCACCGTCACGGACCCGCCGGCCGTGCCGCGACCGCCGAGCGTGGCCCCGCCGGCGACGGTGACCGCGCCGGTGGCCGCCGACTGGTTGCCATGGATCAGCAGACGGCCGGCCGACACGGTCGTGACGCCCAGGTAGGAGTTGTTGCCCGAGAAAATGGTCGTGCCCGAGCCGATCGAGGCGACGGCCTTCGCCCCGCTGATGACCCCCGACATAGAGAGGATCGAGCCCGCTGCGACGTCGAAGTCGGCGTTGGAGCCGAGTGACACCGGCAGTGACATCGCGTGGGAGCCGTTCATGACGGCCACCTTGGCGGGCGTGGTCCCGGTGTTGAGCAGCGCCAACGAGCCCCCCGATGCGCCCGCAACGGAGTAGGTCGCGGCGGCATTGTTGAATGTGACCAACTTCACGCTCGGCGTGGCGGCCGTGACGCTCACGGTGGCCGAGCCACTCGTCAGCGCGCTGCCGAAGGTGGCCGTGTCGGTGTTGGTGAAGCCGGGGTCGACACCGGGAGATCCGTCGAACGTGCCCCAGTTCCAGTTCGTGCCGAAGCCGCTCGCCAGCGTGCCCCACTGGCCGCCGCCGTTGGTGTTCCAGGTGGACTGGCCTGTGAACACGGTGCCGGTGGTCGTGATCGACCCCGGCGAGCCGACGACCGTGGCCGTGCCATTGGAGAGGCCCGCCACGCCGTTGGCGTTGCTCACGAGCGACAGGGCGAGCGTGCTGGCGAGCGAGCCGGCGGTACCCGTGCCGATCGACACCACGAGGTTGTTGGTCGTCGATCCGCCGGTGGAAGCCGCGAGCCCGCTGAAGCCGGTGGCTGCCACGAATGGATTGCCCGTCGTGGCCGAGGCATCGAGCGAGTCCTGGTAGGTTGCGTCGAAGACCTTCTGGTTGCCGATGGCGGCCGTGCCACTCCCGGCTGCGCCGCCGCGGTGGATGTAGCCGAAGGCGAAGGTCGTGCCGGTGTAGAGGGCGTTGGCCCAGTCGTAGCCCGTGCCTGTGACGGTCACCGTGCCGTTGCCGACGGCCGTCGAGCCGGTGGTCAGGCTCGTGCCCGGCACCGACCGGAACGAGAGCGTGGCCGTGCCGCTGTTCGGTCCGGTCGTCGCGCCGTTCAGGCCGGCCACGACCTGCGACGTGCTGCCGACCGGGAGATACGGGCTCGGCAGGCCGGTGAGCGAGGCGAGGCCGCCACTCGTGGTGGCCGTCACGGCGAGGGCCTGCGTGACGGTGTTGGAGGTGACGAGTGCCGTATTGACGATCGCGGTCGTGCCCGAGGGCGACGTGCCGACGCGATAGTTGCCGAACCGGAAGGCGTTGGTGCCGAGCGTGTACTGTGCGAGCACCGTGCCCGAAGCGACGAGGCTTGTGCCGGCCGAACCGGTCGAGTTTTGATCCTGGACCCAGTAGTACGTGGGCACGAGCGTGCTGCCCGTCGTGTAGAGCGACATGGCTCCGGTCTTGATCTGGTATTTGTCGGAGCTGGTTCCGGTTGATGTGGTTGAAACCCTCACGGAGTAGCCCGAGGCGGGCAGGGATACCGGTGTGCTGAAGGTCGAACTCACGGTGCCGAAACTGGCCTGTGAGATGTTGCCAAACGGGATCGTGGTGCTCGCGATGATCGTTCCGGTGCCCGAAGCGGCACCGAACGAGTTGTACATGTCGATGATGATGGGCGCGGTCGTCTGGGATCCGCGGTCGATGGTCAACTGAATGTTGCTGACGAGGAGCGACTGGGAACCTCCGGCCGTCGTGACACCGAGGTTGTAGGAGAGCGGACTTGCGAGACTCACGGTCAGGTTGCCGGAACCCGACGGCGATCCCACCTCGATGTAGTCGGCCCGCGCGGCCGCCAGTGGCAGGACGAGCGAGAGCAGCGAAGCGACATACCGACGAAATCGGGACGCGGGCATCGGCTGGGCACTTCGGGAGGGGAGGCGGGAAGCGGCGGGCGCTGCGACAGGCGGGGCGGGAATACCCACTGCCGCCTGTGCAGGCGGCGTGCCAATCGGCTGATTCGGCCGTGATTTTCCGGATTCGTCCCGGGCGAGGGCCCGCCAAGCGAGTCACTACAACCAGTAAGTGCTTGTCCGCCTTGAGGTTGTGGCGGTGAGTCCGCGGCCGGCTGCGAAACGAAAAGCTGACGATGTGGCGGCCGCGAACACGTTTTCAAGAGGTGCCCCAGGGCATGGCTGGGGCGAATTGCCCCACCCGGCTGGAGCGAATCGCCCCAGTGCTCGGCCGCAACTGGAGCGATTCGCTCCGGTCATCGACGCCGATGGCCAATGGTTGTTCGCGGTCATCCTCGCGACACGAAACAGTGTCTCGAGTCGGGGCATTCCCATTTCGTAAAACGAGGCAATCTGCGGGCCAAGTGCTCGACTTGTGAGAGTCAGCGGCAGGCGGCCACGAGATCGGCCACAGATCGGCCCACGTCGGCGAGCAGCGCGTCCCGCGGCTGGCCGGCATGTTCGGCGATCCGCCGGACGAGCGCCGACCCCACGATCACGCCGTCGGCGACCGCCGCCACCGCCTGCACCTGCTCGGGGCCCGAGATCCCGAAGCCCACGAGGATCGGCACGTCGGTCTTCGTCTTTAGCCACGCCACGCGTTCGACGAGGCCGGGCGGGAGGTCCGTGCGGGCCCCCGTGACGCCCGCCACCGACACGCAGTAGAGAAAACCGGTGGACTTCCTCGCGATCGCCTCGGCCCGCTCCGGCGGCGTGGTCGGCGTGACGAGCCGCACGAGCGCAAGGCCCGCCGTTCGACAGGCGGCGTCGAGGTCGTCGCTCTCTTCGAGCGGCAGGTCGGGCACCACGAAGCCGGCGAGGCCCGAAGCCACCGCATCGGCCACGAACCGGTCGATGCCGCGACGAAAGATGAGCGAATAACTCCCCATCGCCAGGATCGGCATCGAGCACGAGGCCGAGGCCCGGCGGGCGATGTCGAAGACATCGGCGAGCGCGAGCCCCCTGCCGAGAGCCCGGGTATAAGACGCCTGGATCACCGGCCCGTCGGCGATCGGGTCGCTGTAGGGCACGCCGAGTTCGCAGAGCGAGGCGCCGGCCGCGTCGAGTGCCGTGAGCACCGCCACGGTGGTGTCGGCATCGGGGTCGCCGGCCGTCACGAAGGGCGCCAGCGCCTTGCGGCCGGCCGCACGGTTCGCCGCAAACATCGCCTCGAGTTTGTCGATCGGTCGAACCGACGCCGTGTTCGTCATCGGAGTCTCCTCAGGCCTTGCCGCCGTCCACGGTGAGGCCGCGGAGCCGGGCGATCTCGGCCGCGTCCTTGTCCCCGCGGCCAGAAAGGCAGACCACGATGATCTCGTCCGGGGACCGCTTTGCCGCCTCGCGGGCGGCCCAGGCGAGCGCGTGGGCCGTCTCGAGGGCGGGGAGGATCCCCTCGTTGCGAGCCACCGTGTCGAAGGCGTCGAGCGCATCGCTGTCGGTGACGCTCGTGTATTCGACCCGGCCCATGTCGTGCCAGTAGCTGTGCTCGGGGCCGACGCCGGGATAGTCGAGGCCCGCCGACACGGAGTGCACGTCGGCCGTCTGGCCGTCCTGATCCTGAAGCACGTAGCTCAGGGAGCCGTGCAGAATCCCCGGGCTGCCGTAGGAGAGACTCGCGGCATGATCGCCCGCCTGGCCCGAGCGGCCCCCCGCCTCGACGCCCACGAGCCGCACGCCGGGATGATCGACGAACGGATGAAACATCCCCGCCGCGTTGCTGCCGCCGCCGACGCAGGCCACGACGGTGTCCGGCAGCCGGCCGAACTGCTTCCGCGACATGGCGATCGTCTCGCGGCCGATCACCGACTGAAAATCGCGGACGATCCGCGGGAAGGGATGGGGGCCGACGACCGAGCCGATGATGTAGTGGGTGTTCTCGACGGAGCCCATCCAGTCGCGCATCGCCTCGTTGATCGCATCGCGGAGCGTTCGCGAGCCGCTTTCCACGGGCCGCACCTCGGCTCCCATGAATCGCATGTTGCGGACGTTCGGCGCCTGCCGGCGGACATCCTCGGATCCCATGTAGACGACGCACTCGAGACCGAACCGGGCACAGGCGGTGGCCGTCGCCACGCCGTGCTGACCGGCGC
>SXWC01000127.1 GCA_005789975.1 Planctomycetaceae bacterium | reverse complement strand
TAGCCCGGCGGCCCCCGCTAGCCCGGCGGCCCCGGCTAGCCCGGCGGCCCAGGCTCGGCCGGCGGTCCAGGCTCGACCGGCGGTCCCCGGGGCATTCCCAGAGACGACCGCCGGCCCCGTGGCCATGCCGCAGGGGATGCCGGCCGCGGCCCGCGACCGCCAGCCCGACACGGCCCCGCGGGCCGATCTCGAACAAAAGCTCCTCGCCGCCACCGCCCGTCTCCGTGTTGAAGACGCCGCGGGCGTGTCGTGGGCGACGGGCACCGTGATCGACTGCCGGCAGGGAGAGGCGCTGATCCTCACCTGCGGCCACGTGTTCCGCGACTCTCAGGGCAAGGGCCGCGTCGAGGTCGATCTCTTCGGACCGCAGGGACCGCGGGGCGTTGCCGGGCAGGTCGTCTCCTGGGATTTGAAGCGGGACCTCGCCCTGGTGAGCATTTTCACCGACGCCACCGTCGAGCCGGTTCGCGTGGGCGGCACCGACCGCACCACGCCGGTGGGATCTCCCGTGGTCACCGTCGGCTGCGACGGCGGCAAGGATCCGACGATCCATCACAGCCGCGTGACCGCGGTCGACAAGTATCTCGGCCCCTCAAACCTGCAGGTCGCCGGCCAGCCCGTGCAGGGCCGCAGCGGTGGCGGGCTGTTCGGAATCGACGGCACGCTGATCGGCGTGTGCAACGCCGCCGACCCGGCCGACAACGAGGGCTTGTTCGCGGCGCTCCCCTCCATCCACGACCAGCTCGAGGAGTCGGGCCTCGCGTTCGTGTTCCGCAACGTCTATCCCAGCAACGGACTCGAGGCAGTCGCCTCGACCGGCGGCCCCCACGTGCCGAGCATGCCTGCGGCGATGCCGACGGTGTCGTTCGACCGCCGCGACCGGGCCGATGCGCTGCCGACGGCGTCGACCGGCACGCCGGTCGACGCGATGCCGGCCGCGACCGACTCTCCGGCGGGCGGCAGGATGGCGGCCGAACCCCGCGCCGCGGCGGCGAGCACGACGCTTTCACCGGGCGAGGCGGCGCTGCTCGAACACGTGCGGCAGCACGACGGCAAGGCGGAGGTGATCTGCATCGTGCGGCCTCACGGGTCTGTCGACGCGTCGAGCGAGGTCTTCGTGCTCAAGGCCGCACGAAACGACTTCGTCGATCATCTCTCGAAAGCCCATCACGGCCACGCGGCCGAAGCGGGCCATGCCGTCCCCGCCAACAGCTCCGACGTCGCGCTCCTGCCCGCGGTGAACCCAGTGCGGTGAACCCAGTGCGGTGAACCCAGTGCGGTGAACCCAGTGCGGTTCACCCGGATTCAAGTCTCGCGGGGAGCTGGAGGCGGCCTGGCCGGGGGGGGGAAAACGGCGGCCGAATCAGGTCGGAAGCCTATGATGTTTTGGCAACACAACCCCCGACGGAGACCGAACCGATCCGTGTTCGGTCGGCATGCGGCAGCCCCTCATTCTCGTGCCCACCGAACTGGAGCGTGGCTCGATCGAGCCCGTGGTGGCGTCCGGATGCGGCTCATCACTCCGCGTTGAACTCTGCGGATTCGGCCCGGTGGTGGCGGCCGCCCGCACCGCCCGGCTGATTGCCGAGCATCGGCCGGCGGGTGTTCTGCTCGTCGGGATCGCCGGCCGGTTCACCGAGCGACTCGCCATCGGGCAGGCGTACGCGTTCGAGCGGGTGGCCTGCCACGGTGTCGGCGCGGGCTCGGGCGCTGCGTTCACGTCCGCCGAGGCGATGGGCTGGCCGCAGTGGCCCGGTGACGGACTCGATCCGACGACGCGCATCGGGGATTCCCTCGCCTGCACGATGGGCACCCTTCCGGCAGCGGCGGCGCGGGCCGGTCTCCTGCTCTCCGCCTGCTCGGCAGCAGCGGCCGGCGACGACGTGCGGTCGCGGCTGCGACTCCATCCCGAGGCGGAGGCCGAAGACATGGAGGGCTTCGCGGTGGCGGCGGCCTGCCGGCTCGGCGGGGTGCCGCTGGGCATCGTCCGCGGCATCTCCAACACGGCCGGCGATCGTGACACGTCCGGCTGGAAGCGTGTCGAAGCCTGCCGGGCGGCCGCCGCACTCGCCGTCGTGCTCCTCGGAGGCCGGTCATGACGCAGGCCATTCGGCTGGGCATCTCCACCTGCCCCAACGACACGTTCGCCTTCCACGGCCTGCTCACGCGGGCGGTGGATTGGAGGGGGCTGGATTTTCAGGTCGAACTGCTCGACGTGGAAACACTCAACGAGCGGCTGCTCGCCGGGGGCTTCGACGTCTGCAAGGCGAGCTTTCATGCCGCCCTCCTGGCCGCCGACGACGTGGTGGTGCTGCCGAGTGGCTCGGCCCTCGGTTTTGGCGTCGGTCCGCTGCTGCTCGCGGCCGAGAGCGCCGCGCGACCGACCGACGCCGGCCAACTCACGCTCTGCCCCGGCCGGCACACCACGGCCGCCCTGCTCTTCGACCTTTTCCACCCGCAGAGCACCCGCGTCGAGCACGTCGTCTTCTCCGAGATCATGCCGCGTCTCGAGGCCCGCACGGCCGACTTCGGCGTCTGCATCCACGAAGGACGCTTCACCTGGCAGGCGCACGGCCTCGCACTCGTCGAAGACCTCGGCGGCCGTTGGGAGGCGGCGACCGCCTGTCCTCTGCCGCTCGGCGGCATCCTGGCCAGCCGCCGGCTTCCGCTCGAGACGATCGCCACGGTGCAGCGGGTGATCCACGACTCGCTCACGCTCGCGGTTCGTGATCGCCATGCCACCCTGCCGACGATGCGTCGGCATGCGCAGGAGTTCGACGATCGCGTGCTCATGCAGCATGTCGATCTGTATGTCAACGACTGGACGATCGACCTGGGCCCCACGGGCGCACGAGCGCTCGCTGAACTCTCGGCCCGGGCGGCGTTGCTCGGCCTCGCTGGCGGGAGGCTCGAGGTCTTCGCCGGCTGACGCGACGGCCGGAACCGAGGCCGCGGGGAGGCTTTCCGCCGAGACCGCTCACCGGCGTCACTCGGCTACTTCGACCGCCACGGGAACCGCGTTGACGCCGTCGGCCGGCGTGGGGCCGCCGCGACCGGTGGCCCGGATCATCACGGTGCCCACACCGAGCAGTTCGGCCGGCACCTCGATCGACGACTCGGCACCGGTGATGCGACCGAGCACGCGGCCCAGCGCGAACACCACCGCCCCCTCGATCCCCCGGCCCTTCACCGCCACGCGGACGGTGCCCCTGCGGGTCGTCTGCAGCGGCTCGACCGCCAGCTCGATCGAACGGTCGTGATTGGCAAACGACACCGGCACGATGATCCGACCCTGTGTTTCGACCGGCGACGACTCGATCGCCACCACCCGCACGTCATGGTGGCCGTCGGCCAGCGCCGTCGAGTCGAGCACGAGCCGGCCGCCGGAGCCGCACTCCGTGAGCCGCACGCCATCGACAAAGAGCTCGAAGCGATCGACCACGCTGTTGCCGGGCACGGTGGCCCGAGGCGTCAGCTCCACCGTGCCGGAGAGTGTCTGTCCAGGCTGGAGCGGCTGCGCATCGGCGGCGGTCACCACTTCGACCGTCGGGATCGAAGCCCACGGCTGACAGAGCGGATCGCCGACGACCAGCAGCTGGTAGGGGGATCGCACCGACTGGTAGAACGCCTCCGCAAGACTCGCCCCCCGGGCGTAGTGAACCTGAATCGCGGCGTGTGGAAACTTCGCCTGGATCGAGTAGGGCTCGATCACGGTGCCGCTGGACCCGGCGGCCCCGTGGCGGAGAAACTCCGAGAGCGGCGTCTGTCCGGCCGACGGGGTGAAGATCGCCCCGAAGCTGGTCAGGTTTTCACAGATCGCGCCGGGCAGGATCCTGCTGCCGCTGGCCCGCCAGTCGAAGTCGGGCGAGCCGACCATCAGCCCCGCCACGTCCTTCTTGTCGGCGGGGAGCACGCCCGACACGATCTCCGCACTCACGCCGAGCTTGCCGAGCGCCTTCACCGTGGCCGGAAACACGCTCGAGCGTGTCGTCGTCCGCACATCGCCGTTCGTCATGAAATAGATGGTGCCCTTCGGTTTGGTGCCATCGGCCCGCGCCGCCGACCGGAGATAGGCGGCCACTTCCCGGGGCGTGTTGCCGCGACCGGCGGTCACACCGAGCATCGCCGACAGCAGATAGCGGGTGCCCCCCGCTTCCAGAAGCTCGCCATCCTGGCCCCATCCATACCAGCCGCGGAAGCCGAGGGTCGTCTGCGGCACGCTGTCGTTTCCGAGCGGGCGGTAATAGTCGTTGCTCTCGGCGTCGAGCCAGGCGGGCGAGTTGCTCTGCACCGCGGCGTACAACATCGTCATGCCGGTGAGCGAGGCCGAGGGGAACTGGTCCCTGCCGACGAGCTCGGGGGGCAGTTCGTCCTGAAAATCGATCCGCCAGGGGAAGTCGCTCGACCAGACCACGCAGTCGATCTGCGGCGCGAGCCGGCGCGAGTCGATCGCCCGCAGCACCGGCATGAGCAGCTCGCTGCGAAACCGGGCGGTGGTCGTATTCTCCCTGGAGTCCTTCCATGGGAGCATGAAGACGTTGATCGGCGGCACGTCACGGGCGGCAATGAAGGCGTTGGCAACGGCCAGGCTGGCGTCGCTGGCGGGATTGACCACCACGAACAGGTTTTCGGGGCCGCCGCCGGCCCGCGCCGCCGTCGCGGCGGCGGGGAGGCTCATGGCAAACAGCAGCCGCATGACCGAGAACCACGCAGGCCGAGACCCGGGGCGGGAACGGAATCGTGCTGGCATGTTTGGCACCCCGGACATCACGGAACCTCTTCCACCCTCCGCGGAGTGTAGGTGCTCCGGCGGTGGTGCTCCACCGGTCGGGCGAAACGACCCGCGAGATCGCCCTCGCCGCTCGTCGGCCTCGAGCGCTACCGCAGGGAAGACGCCCTCCACCCCATCATGCCCGCGGATCGCCATGGCTGGCTCGTCCGTCCGCTGGGTAGACTGCCCGGAGGAAGACCCTGCCCCTGCTCCGGCCGCCGTCTCATGCCTCCCCCGACCGCCATGCACCGCCTCGGCCCGCTGGTCATCGCCCTCGTGGCCGCGCGGGTGGCCGTCGGTGACGTCGCGGCCGAGCCGGCTTTCTCCGGCGCCCGGGCCTTCGCCCATCTCGAGGCCATCTGCGAACTGGGGCCGCGGCCCAGCGGTTCGGCGGCGATGGACCGACAGCGGGCGGTGCTGGCGGCTCACTTCCGCAAGGCGGGGGCGACGGTGAGCGGGCAGGCTTTCCAGATCCGCGACCGCCGCACGGGCAGGCCCGTGCACGTCGAAAACCTGATCGTGACCTGGCATCCGAACCGTGCCGATCGCGTGCTCATCGGCGCGCACTACGACACCCGGCCCTTTCCGGACCGCGATCCGATCGATCCCCGCGGGCGGTTCGTCGGTGCCAACGACGGCGCCAGCGGCGTCGCCCTGCTCATGGAGTTGGCCGTCGCGATGCCGACGCTTCCCGGTCCGGTCGGCGTTGACTTCGTCCTCTTCGACGCGGAGGAATATGTCGTCGCCCCCCGCGAGCCCTACTGCCTCGGGTCGAACTATTTCGCGCGGCAGTATGCGGCCGACCGTCGCGCCGGTCGCCTGAAGCATGCCTACCGCAGCGGTGTGATCGTCGACATGGTGGCCGACCGCGACCTCGCGATCTGGCAGGAACAGCACAGCGTCGACTGGCCCGAGACCCGCGAGGTGGTCGATGCCATCTGGGAGACGGCCGCCCGGATCGGCGCCCGGCAGTTCATTCCCCGTCCGAAATACACGGTGGAGGACGACCACGTGCCGCTGCGGATGATCGGCGGCATCCCCACCTGCGACATCATCGATTTCGACTACCCGCAGTGGCACACGACCGAAGACGTCCCTGCGAACTGCGCCGCGGAATCGCTCGAGGTGGTGGGGAGCGTGGTGCTCGCGTGGCTCCGCGGGCTGCGGTGACCCCGATGACCCCTTCCCTGCCGCGGCGGCGCGAACGGCTTCTGGTTCCCGAACTCGGGCTCGGTGCCGCGCCGCTGGCGGTCTCGCTCTGGCTGGTGCCCACGGGAGCGACGGTCCTCGCGGGCGACCGCGTCGTCGAGCTCGTCGCCGGCGCGGCCACGATCGACCTCGAGGCCCCCGTCTCGGGTCGGCTCGTCGCGCTGTTCGCCGAGGAGGACGACCTCGTCGCGGCGGGGACGGTGCTCGCGGAGTTCGAGGTGGACGAGTGAGCCGGACGATCCGCAACGACACGGAGACCGACGCCGAATCGATGACGGGTCCGTCGGGCAACCGGCGGCTCTGGCTGCTGGCGCTCTCGGGAGCGGTCGCCATGTTTCTCGTGCAGCCTCCCGCCGACCTCTGGCTGCTCGCCTGGCTCGCGCCGCTGCCCTGGCTCGCAATCGTGGCGGACGAACGACTGCCGGGCCGTCATCCCTGGCGTGCGGTCTGGGCAGGCGGCCTGCTGCATTGGCTGCTCGCCATCCACTGGCTGCGGCTGCCCCACCCCGCGACCTCGATCGGCTGGGTGGCGCTCTCCGCCTATCTCGCGGTCTATCTGCCGCTTTTTGTCTGGACGGCGCGGCGGCTGGTCGGCCGCTGGCGCTGGCCGCTGCTGCCGGCGGCCGCCGTTTCGTGGATGGCGTGCGAGCAACTGCGGGGCTGGGTGCTCGGGGGCTTCACCTTCGCGATGCTCGGCCACACTCAGTGGCGGTGGACCACGCTCCTCCAGACCGCCGACGCCCTGGGCGCGGTCGGCGTCGGCGGGATCGTGATGGTGGTGGCGGCGGCGATCGCGACGTTGATCCGCCGGGGTGTTCGCGGGGCGCTCGGCAGCGTGGCCGTCGCGGCGGGCGTGCTCGCGCTGGCCCTCGGTTACGGCTCCTGGCGGCTCGCCTCCGCACCCGCCGTGACCGGCAGGCGGCTCGACGTGCTGCTCGTGCAGGGCTCGATCGACACCGAACTCAAGCACGATCCCGACGCCGCCGCCGATGTCGCCCGCCATTATGACGACCTCACGATCGAGGCGTTGACGACGCCGGAGCATGCGGGCCGACCGGACCTCATCGTCTGGCCGGAGACGATGTGGCGGTGGGGTCTCATCGAGATCCATCCCGACGAGCCGCTCGACGACGCGGTCGTGGAGCAGATGCTCGGCCTGGAGCCCGCCGGTGCCGACGAAGCGACCCGTGCAGAGCGGCAAACCCGCGTTCGTGAGCTGCTCGGCCGGCAGCGCCGCGACGCGCTGGCCGTCTACGCGAAGCGCTACGGCACGTGCTGGCTCGTCGGTCTCGATCGGCAGGTGGTCACACCGCACGTGCCCGCGGGGGTCGAGAACTTCAATGCCGCCGTCTTTCTCGATCCAGAGGGCGTGGCCTTGGCGTGCTACGACAAGATGCACCCGGTGATGTTCGGCGAGTACGTGCCGCTGGCCGACCGATTCCCGGTGCTCTACCGGCTCACGCCCCTGCCCGGAGGTCTCACGCCGGGAAAGGCACCGGTCGCGGTCGACGTCGCCGGCTTCACGGTCGCGCCGACGATCTGTTACGAGACCGCCCTTCCCGGTGCATTCCGCTCCCTCGTGCGGGGCCTCGCGGCCGCGGGCCGACGGCCCGATCTGATCGTCAATCTCACCAACGACGGTTGGTTCTGGGGATCGAGCGAACTCGACATGCACCTCGTGGCGGCGGTGTTTCGGGCCGTCGAGGTCCGCACTCCCGTGGTGGTGGCGGCCAACACCGGCTTCTCGGCCTCCATCGACGGTTCGGGCCGTCTCCTGGCCCGGGGGCCCCGACGGGCAACGGCCGCCCTGCGGGTGACCGTCGGGCCCGACGGTCGCACCAGCCCCTGGCTGGTGGCGGGAACCCTGCCGATTGGGCTGTGCGTGGCGATCATGGCGGCCGCAGCGGCCGAATCACTCGTTTCGTGGCGGCGTGGCAAGGATCGACCATCGACCGAAGGGGCGGGCGGATCATCCCTTGAGCCATCCTGACCCAACTGCCGATCACTTTCCCGGGGGTCGTGGCCAAGCCCCGGGAGTCTTGCCCGGCATGGCCGCCGCCGCCGAGAATACGGTGGTCGGCGTCGCGACCACCCGCGGTGCGGCCCCACGGCGAGGGATTTCATGAACGTCATCGGCAAGATCTTCGTGTTCGCGGTGTTTGTCATGAGCCTCGTGCTGATGACGTTCGCCGGCGTCATCTACATGTCGCACGTGAACTGGAAGGACGAGGTCTACCGCGATCCGAAGGACTGCCTGCCGGGCCAACTTCCCGGATACGACTACCGGCTCAAGCAGGCGACGGCCGAGCGCGAGAAGCTCGACAAGGACATCACCGAGCTCCAGCGGAAGGTCGCGGAGTCGGAGCAGTCGCGGGATCAGGTCGTCGCCAGACTGCAGTCGGCCATCATCAAGAAAGACGACGAACTCTCGCAGCTGAAGACGGCCAAGGCCGATCGTGAGGAGGCGCAGCAAAAGGCGCTTGACGAACTGAAAGACGCCCGCGAGCAGTTGAAGGCCGTCGCCGAGGAGGTGGAGCAACTCACCGCCCAGGTGAGCGAGCAGCAGGCGAAGGTCGACTCGCAGGTCGATCGCTCGGCCAAGCTCTCCGCCTCGCTGGCCGAGGTGCAGGCCCAACTCGCCATCGCGGGGGAACGAAAGGCCCAGCTGGAGAAGCAGGTCGCCAATGCCCGGATCCTGCTCCAGCAGAACGGCCTGACACTCGAGAGCCTGCCGAAGGACCGCGTACCCACGCTCGACGGCGACGTGATGGCGGTGGCCGCCAGCGCGATCCAGGTCTCGCTCGGCAGCGACGACGGGCTGCAGGTCGGCCACACGCTCGAGGTCTATCGGGGCGGTGACTACATCGGTCGGGCCGTCGTGAAGACGGTGATGCCCGACCACGCGGTGGCGGAACTCGTGAAGTCCTACGCCCGCGGCATCGTGCAGCGGGGCGACAAGGTCACCACGCGGCTCAAGGCCTGAGTTCATGTCTGGTCGCGGGAGCGACGGGAGGTTTCGATGGCCGACGACGATACACAGCCCCGACGACGCGCTCCGATGAACGTCGACACGGCGATGCTCCTGCTCTCGTTTGTCGCCCTCTCGGTGGGCTGCCTGATCATGGCCCTCGACCTGTTCCTGCGGCGCATGCCCCTCTCCCCGGTTCCACCGCAGTAGCCCCCCGGCCAAGGGCGTGCGTGCCATGCTGCTGTCGTGGATGCGGGGCCGCCGTCGTCGAGCCATCGCCGAGCAGGCTTTCCCCAACGCCTGGCACGACATCCTCCGCCGCGGAGTCAAGCAGTCGCAGTGGCTCGACGAGGCTGGATCCGATCGGCTCCGCCGCTGGGTCGCGGTGTTCGTCGCCGAAAAACGCTTCGAGGGCTGCGGTGGCCTCGAGATCACCGACGAACATCGCGTCACGATCGCCGGCCAGGCGGCCCTCGTCACGCTCGGGTTTGAAGGGCAGTGGTTCGACTCCCTCAAGTCGGTGCTCGTCTACCCGGGTGACTACGTCGTGCCGCGATCGACGCCACTCGACGGCGGCGGAGAGCTCGAATGGCGGGAGGCCCGGGTCGGTGAGACCTGGTCGGGTGGCAGCATGGTGCTCTCGTGGCCGAGCGTGCTCGACGGGGGCCGACTCCGGGACGGCCCGCGCAGCGTGGTGATCCACGAATGCGCGCATCTGGTCGATGCGCTCGACGGCGACATCAACGGCATTCCGCCGTTGCCCGCTGCCGACCGTGGGACATGGGTCGCGGGCATGGAGGCCTGCCGGAGCCGCTTCGAGGAATCGCTCGACGACGGCCGCTCGACGGCCTTCGACGACTACGCCGCCGAGAGTGACGCGGAGTTCTTCGCGGTGGCGAGCGAGTGTTTCTTCCAAGACCCGCACCGGCTGGTGCGTCACGACCGGACGCTCTACGACCTGCTCGGGGCCGTCTGGCGTCAGGACCCGAAGTCCCGTGTGCCCCTCAGCCCCGGCCGCTAGAGCGCATTCGGGATCGCTCTGGCGACGATCCGCACATTGGAAGGGGTCGGCGAGGGGGTCGGCGAACGCTCGAGGAGCGCTTGGGCGTATCCTCGCCCCGGCTTGGGCGTATCCTCGCCCCGGCTTGGTTGGGCGTATCCTCGCCCCTTCGACCGCGTCAGGTCTCCGTCAGCTCATCGACCACCGGCTCGTCGGCGGCCGGTGGTTGCCCGTCGTCGTCCTTCGCCGGCGGAGGGGGCAGTTTCGAGGTCGTGCTCCGCGGAGCGAGCGAGACGACGAGACCGTCGGGAGAGGCGAGGACCAATCGCTCCGTGAAGGTGTTGGTCAGCGGCAGCGTGAAACTTCCGAGACACATCCATTCGCTCGGCATGCCGGTGGCGAGGTCGAGGCTCGCCAGCCGGCCGACGCGGTCGACGCACCAGACGCGGTTGCCGGTGGTGGCCACGAGCC
This sequence comes from Planctomycetaceae bacterium, assembly GCA_005789975.1. The sequence continues at coordinate 7,241 of SXWC01000127.1, read as the reverse complement.
GACCGGCCACGCAGCTCTTCCAGAGGAGGTCGCCGCTGGTGGCCGAAAAGGCGTGGATGCCCGAATCGCCCAACGAGACGACGACGGTCTCGCCGGAGACGAGCGGGCTCCCCTCCGGACGATCGACGAGAACGACATGCCAGACGGCTGCGAGTTCGGGTGAGTCGGCCGGCCCCTGTTGGTCGAGGCGGGCGAGGTCGCCCGCTGCGGTGGCCACGAAGATCGCCGCGTCACGGATCGAAGGCGGACCGGTCAGCGCGGACCTGAGGTCGAACTCCAGCCTCTTCCATCCGAGGCTGTAGGGAACCATACCCACAAGCAGGCCTTCCTCGGTGCACCAGACCGCCCCCCCCTTGTAGGCTGTCGGTCCCGACTCGACGCGGCCGCCGGCATCGAGCGAGATCGGCAGCAGGGGATCGGCGGCCGTCCCGGCGATGCCCTTGTTCGCGGTCTTCGCCCGCCGCGCCTTGCCGGCCGCGGCGTCCTGGTCGCCGCCATCCGTCGCCTGGGGCTTCGCGGCGGGGTTCACCGGCAGCCGCATCACGCCGTTGGCCGACAGCGGACCGTAGACCCAGTCATCGGAGGAGACGGCGGCCCCGGATGGCGGGCGACCGAAACTCCGGTGCCACTTGCGGCTGCCGTCAACGCTGTCGAAGGCATAGATGTCGAGATCCCGCGCCACCGTCACGATCGCGGGACCGACGCCCGCAGCCTCCACCGGCCCGCCGGGTGTGCCCACCCGCTGCGACCAGAGCACGCTCCCGGCACGGGCCGCGCCCTTGCGGCCGGGCGAGGCCTGAATGGCGTGCACGCCGCCGTCGCCGGAGCAGGCGACCACGAGATTCTCGCCGATCGTCACGTGCTCGAGGCTCCAGCCCGCCGAGTCGAACGGAATCTGCACGGCCCACTCGCGGGTGAGGCCGGCGCGGGCCGCGACGAGTTCGTCGCCTGCCGTGCCGCAGAGGAGCGTCTGCCCCGCGGCCCAAGGACAGCTCGCGATCGAGGCGAGCATCGCGAGCAGGGACGTTGCGACGAGGGGCGAAGTGAGGCAGCGCATGAGAGCCGATGTCCTGGCGGTTCGCGCGGGCCCGTGGCCCGGCGTCAGGCCAAGGATAGTTCGTGCTCGCGGTGTGGCAAAAATGATAGGATTTCATCGGTTGTTCCGATTTTTCCGCTCCTCCCGCTCCTCCCGCGAATCCCCCTTCCGATGCCGCATGCCGTGAAGTCACCAGGTTCCAGGGATGCCGCGGCGATCGTGTTGGGCTACCTCAACTTCTCTGCGGGCGCGTTCGATTCGGCGGCCTGGCGCGGCATCAACGACCTGTATGCGGGAATCGAGCCCGCGGCCCCCGATGGCTCGGTCACCGAGGGGGCCGACACCGCGACGCGGATCGCAGCCCTGCTGCGGGCGAGGCTTCTCGAACTCGAGCAGACGGAGCCGGCCTTCCGCGACGCCGTCCAGGCGCGATGGGCGATCGACGCGGTGTTCGAGGGGTTGCTGCCGGCCTACCGGCGCTTCCATCACGATCTCCTGGAGCACCAGCCGCCGGGGGCGATCGAGCGTCCGTTCTTTCTCATGGCCGCGATGCGAGGGCTGCTCGCCGAGGGAAACGCCGAGGACGACCGTGACGCCGTCATGGCACGGGTGATCGACCGCCTCGACGATTACGTCGGCTGGCGGCCGCTCGCCGTGCTCGAGAACGGCCGCCTTTCGGAGCCATATCCCCACGAACGCGTACGGCCGATCCCCCTCTACGTTGCCGGCGTGGGGGCGGCGCACGGCAGGTATCGCCAGCTGGTGACCGGGGCGATCGGCATCCTGGGTGAGGTGCCCGTCGAGCTGCTCCGTCAGGCCGACTTCGACCTCGACGCGCTGGAGGAACTCGCGATCGATCCGCGGGCCTTCGACTTCCTCCACCCCGCGGCGAGCCGGCCCAACTATCTCTTCGGGCTCTGGGATCCAGCGCGGATCGACGAACGCGGGCTGTATCGTCGGATGGTCGTCCAGCAGGCCACGCTCGACGGGATCCTGTCGTGGCCCGACGCGGCTCAACTCGTCGATCGGACGCCCGCGACCACCGCCGAGTTGCGCTGGGAATCGTCCGCCGTGCTTGCGGGGGTGATGCTGATGGCCAGCGGCCTCTCGGGCCACGGCCCCGGCGCGATCCAGGCGGGGCTCCCGCTCGCCGAACTCCTCCCGCGGATCGCCTCGTATCGCGACGAGTTCTACCGGCGGCTGCTGACGCACCTTCCGGCCGCGCACCGGCAGCGGCTGGAGGAGGAGGCCCATCGGGTGCGACAGCCGTTCGGCGGCGTGCGGCGGCACATCAACGCGATGCTCGCGGGCCGCCGCGGCCGGCAGGTCGAGAACGTGGCCCTCGCGGCTTTGCTGGCGCGGCTCGGCCGGGCGGAAGCGGCCGAGCGGCTCGCGACGGCCGTGCCGGCCGCGTCTGCCCGGATGTTCGCCCGGATCACGAGCCATGTCGTCGCGGCCCAGCAGCAGGTGTGGCGGGGAGCGGACGCCGCCTCGGCGCTCGAGGAGCTCGACACCGCGACCGACCTGCTGTTCCGAGCCGTCGGCTGCGGCGCCGCGGTCGATCCTTGGAACATCCTCGGTCTCTCCGGCCAGTTCCCGCTCCATGAACCGGGGGGTGAAAGCCTGCCCGATCCCCGGGTGGACGACCTCGTGCTGGCCACCGGCTCGATCCTCGACGGATATGCGGCGGCCTGGCGACACGCCAGCATCCCCACGGCCAGTCCCGCAGCCGCCCGCGCTGCCGCGTCGCTCGAAAAACTCGCGGCGTGGTGGGATCGCCATGCCACCACCACGGTCTCCGGAGTGCCGCATCTTTCGGGTCGGGAGTGCCTCGACTCGGCCCGCGAGGTGATCGAGTCGCTCTCCCGCCGACGCGAACATGCGTCGGAGCCGCCGCAAGCGGGATTCTGGCGGCGCGAAGTCGCCGGCTTCTCCTCGCCGAAGACCCACGCGCGGGCGGCCGACGCCCTGCTCGATGAAGGCGACCTCGACGGCGCGGCGGGGCTGCTCGTGCACTGGGCGTCGCTGCTCGAGGGTCCGGCCGTCGAGCGGAGCGGCCCGGTCTGGCTCACGGCGGCGAGCCGTTGGATCGCCCAGGCATGCCTCGACCGTTCACCCCAGGGGCGGTCGCGGGTGCGCCGCTTCCTGGAACTCGTCGAGGCCAACACCGGCGACGTCATCGATGTCGTCGAGGCGGCGGCCGTCGGCCGCGAGCCGGGAGACGACCCGAGCGGGGGGGATGCCGAAGGCGACGACGAGGACCGGCCCGATGCCGAGGAGCGCGTCGCCGCCGCCTACGAATCGATGGTGTGGCGTGACTCGGCCGACGACGGCGTGGACGGCGGCATGATCGATCTCGACGGCGGCGGGGCGTCGGTCGGGAGCCTGGCCGCCGTGGAGGATGCCGCCGAGTTCATGCGGGGGATGTTTCGTCTGTTTCACGAGGCGGTTTCGGCATGGTGTGCCATCGACGCGGCGGACGGGGCGGAGCCCGTGCGGGAGGAACTCGACTCCGTGACCGGCTGGCGTCATACGCTGCGCCGGCTGCGGCGGACGATGATCCGGGCGGCAACGCTGGTCGCCGCCCGCGATCAGGAGCCGCCCCCGGGCATGGCACCGACCGAGTTCGACCGGCTGCGATGGCAGCGTGACGCGGCGGCGGAACGGTTGATCGAGGCGGCCGTCCAGGCGGGCGAGACGCTCTGGATCCTGTCGGCCCGGCTGCGGCTCGGGCCGTCGCCAGCCGTGCCGGCCCCACCGACCTCCGTCGGCGGCCTCGTCGCGGCGCTCATCCGGGGCGACGCGGCCGAGTCCGCCGATCGTTGCCAGGCCGTCTGCGAACGTCTCGTCGGCAAGCCGGTGCTCTATGTTCCCCTCTCCCGCGGCGGCCGTCCCGACCGGATCGTCAGGGCGCGGACCCGCGAACGGCTGCTCGAGCGCATGGCGGCGTCGCTGCCCCGCCTGGGGCTCGTTCGGGGGGCGATCATGGTGGTGCAGCTCGCCAAGGCGCTCGAAAGCACGCGGCCTCCGGGAGGGGCGAGCGTCAGCGAGTTCGACCGCGTCTTCGAGGCGGGAACGACCGCGCTGGTCGAACGGATCGTGGAGAGCAGCCGCGACGGCGATCCCGAAGCCGCCGCGCAGACGGACCGCATCCTCGAGGGACTCTCGCTGCTCGTCCCCAAACTGCTCGAAACCTGGATGACGCATGCCCGTCAGTTGCGGCTCTCGGTCCTCGAACGCGTCCGCGACGACAAGGCCTTTGCCGGAATCCGGGAGTTCGTGGAACGCTACGGCTCGGGGCTGTTCACCCAGCACCTGCTGGCGCCGTCGTCGCTCCGCGGAATCCTTCGCGGCGGCGTGCGAAACTGGCTCGAACACCTCCTCGAACGGGCGGCGGATTCCGAGGGGCCCGACGCACCGGCCAGCCGTCATCCCGCCCGGCTGATCGAGGACCTCGCCTCGGGGGCGCTGCCGATGAAGCAGGCGGCCACCCGCCTGCGGCTGGTGCTGGAGAGCGTCGCGGAGAACCATGCCGAGTATCGCGACTGGAACTCGACCACCACGCAATCCGACCGGGGCGAATGCCTCTCCATCCTCCTCGACTACCTGCGTGTGAAGGCCGAACACGACCGCATCGCCTGGACGCTGCGACCGGTGAACATGGCCCATCGGGTGCTCGCCGGCCGCGGCGTGGCCGCGGCGGCCGAGTCGTGGCGGGAGCGGCTCCGCGAGGAGACCCGCGACACCGCGGCGGGGCTCGTGCGGAAGCTCGACCAACTCGAGGGGCACTGGAGCGTGCGGCTGGCCAGCATCGGCGACCGGGTTCGCCGGCCGTTCACCACGATGCTCGAGCAGCACGAACTCGAGGCGTTGGTCGATCCCGCCGTGGCGGAGCTCATCACCGGCAAATCGTCCTCGGCTGGAGCGGCGCTGGAGGCGAAGGCGACGTCCTTCATCGGCCTGGCCAGCGGGTCGGGCGTCGAGGTGCCGGAGTGGCTCGAACGACTGGGCACGGCCATCGACCGGTCGATCGACCGGGCCAACGCGACGCCGGTGCGAACCGTCGGCACGGCCCGGGCGCCGACCGGCCTGCCCGACTGCGTGAACTGGCTGCCCATGTCCTGGGAATCGCTCACCGCCTCGCTCGCGGACTGACGGCAGCAGCCGGACCACCGACGACGAGGTAGGATCATGGTCTCCTCCGGAACCCCTCCCCCCGGAATCCCACCCCGATGAGTCTCCGACCGCTCCGCGCCTCCGAACACCTCCACGAGGTCCGCTACGAGATTCGTGGCGCCCTTGCCCGCCGCGCCGAGCAGCTCGAGCGGGAGGGTCATGAGATCGTGAAGCTCAATATCGGCAACCCGGGTGCGTTCGGGTTTCGGATGCCCGGATCGATGCGGGTGGCCGTCGTGGAAAACCTCCACCAGGCCGATCCCTACTCGCATCAGAAGGGCATCTTCCCGGCACGCGAGGCCGTGGTGATGCAGCAGCAGAACCGGGGCGTGATGGACATCACGGCCGACGACGTCTTCATCGGCAACGGCGTGTCGGAGCTCATCATGATCGCGATGCGGGCGCTCCTGAACCCGGGCGACGAGGTGCTCGTGCCGAGCCCCGACTATCCGCTCTGGACGGCCTCGGTCGTGATCCACGGTGCGAAGGCGGTGCACTACCCCTGCCGTCCGGAACACGGTTTCGTCCCCGACCCCGCCGAGATCGAGGCGCTCGTCACCGAACGCACGCGGGCGCTGGTCATCATCAATCCCAACAACCCGACGGGCGCCGTCTATCCACGCGAGGTGCTCGAAGCCCTCGCCGGCATCGCGGAGCGGCACCATCTCGTGCTCTGCGCCGACGAGATCTACGATGAAATGCTCTACGACACCGCCGAGTTCGTGCCCACCGCCACGCTCGCCAAGGGAGCGCTGTGCCTCACCTTCGCCGGCCTCAGCAAGGTCTACCGGGCCTGCGGCCTGCGGGTGGGCTGGTTGATCTTCTCCGGTGAGCGGGAGCACGCCCGCGACTACCTCCAAGCCGTCGAGTTGCTCGCGTCACTGCGGCTCTGCTCGAACGTGCCCGGCCAGTTCGCCGTGCAGACCGCGCTCGGCGGCCACCAGTCGATCTTCGATCTGACGCGTCCCGGCGGCCGGCTCCACGCCACCCGGGCCGCCATGCTCGGCGCCGTGGCCGGCAGCCGCTGGCTCTCGGTGGTGCCGCCGCAGGGGGCGATGTACGCCTTCGTCCGCGTCCACGCCGACCGTCTGCCGGGTGGCCTCGCGGGCTTCGACGACCAGACGTTCGCCCTGCACCTCCTTGAACGGAAGCATGTCCTGGTCGCGCCGGGTTCGAGTTTCAACGTCCCCTACCGTGACCACTTCCGGGTCACGCTCCTGCCCGATGCCGACCAGATGGCCGACGTCTTCGCCCGCATCGAGTCGCTCCTCGACGAATACGCCGACGCGGGCTGAATCCGTGACGTGCCCCGCCTCCCCGGCGGGACGAACCGGGTGAACCGGACGAACCGGACGAAGCGGACGAACCGGGTGAACCGCGGTCGGTTCGCCGTCACTTCACCGCGAGCATGCGTTCCAGCGAGGTGACGGCCCACGCCGCCGTCTCGTCATCGACGCGGATCACGTTGACGGGCCTGCCCCGCTCGAGGTGCTCGAGGCTCCAGCAGAGATGGGCGAGATCGATGCGGTACATCGTCGCGCACATGCAGACCACCGGCGAGAGGAATCGGATCGTCTGCTCCGGATGATTCTGCTCCAGCCGCTTGACGAGGTGGAGCTCCGTGCCGATCGCCCACCGGGTGCCTGGCGGGGCGTTTTCCACCTGCTTGAGGATGTAGCTCGTCGAGCCCGTGAGATCGGCCTTGTCGACCACCTCCATCGCACACTCCGGGTGGACGAGAATCTTCACGCCGGGAACGTTCGCCCGCATGGCGTCCACGTGCTCCGGCTTGAACATCGCGTGCACGCTGCAATGCCCCTGCCAGAGGATCACGCGGCTCTTTTCCAACTGCCCGCGGGAGTTGCCGCCAAGGGCGGGGGCGTGGGGATTCCAGACCGACATCTCGGCCAGCGGAATGCCCATGGCCCGCGCGGTGTTGCGGCCGAGGTGCTGGTCGGGAAAGAAGAGCACCCGCTTGGTGCGGGCAAAGGCCCATTCGAGCACGGCCCGGGCATTGCTCGACGTGCAG
>SXWC01000126.1 GCA_005789975.1 Planctomycetaceae bacterium | reverse complement strand
GGGGTCAGCCACTTCAGGCCGCCATGCGGCCGCCTGTGGTTGTAGTCCATCCGCCACTGGTCGAGAACGACCCGAGCCTCAGGCAGGCTCAGGAACAACTCACGGTCGAGCAGCTCGTCGCGGAGCCTGCCGTTGAAGCTCTCCACGTAGCCGTTCTCCCAGGGGCTCGCCTTCTGAATGTAAAGCGTGCGAACGCACGCCCTCGCCAGCCACTCCTCCCATGCCTCGGGAACGTCTCCACGATCTTCCGCATCACCCCGAGCAACTCGCGGTCGCCGTCTACCTTCCTGGGACGGTGCCGCTGCGTGCCTCGGTTCTGCCCGAGCACCCGACAGACCCTTCTTTCCGAGACCTTTTCCGGTCCCAAGGTCCGCCGGACGGATTCCACCGTCCGACGGCGACGCTCGGGGCAAGTCAGTTTGGGCGGGCGGCCTCCTTGAGGATCAGCATGTCCAGGGCCTGGTCCGCAACAAGCTTCTTCAGCCTCGAGTTCTCCTTCTGGAGTTCCTGAAGCTGCTTGGCCATCTTCGGATCCATCCCGCCGAACTTCGTTCGCCAGCGGTAGTACGTCTGCTGGCTGATACCCAGCCGTCGGCAGACATCGGGCACGTTCGTGCCCTTCCCAAGGTCCACATCAGCCTGCCGAAGCAAGCCCACGATCTGCTCTGTACTGCGTCGCTTCTTCATCTGAGAACCCTTTCCAGCCCCACCAGGGGCACGAGGATTCTCCCACAAGACCTGGGTCAGGATTTGGGGAGGGGTACTGAAACCCGGAGAGCCGGATGTGTGATCCACGAGTCCGGTTCTCGGAGCGTCCCGGGGGCGAAAGCCCGCGGGCCTGCTCGACCGGCCGGGCGGCGGACGTTTCCCGGAGGGAAGGTCGGCGACTATCATGCACGGGGTCGCAGGGCTGACCGCGGACATCTCCGGCAGAGCGTGACGTTGAGCATGATATCGCCTTCTCGACGCCGTCTCGCCTTCCTCCTCCCCATCCTGCTCGGCCTGTGCCTTGCCGCTGGCGGCCACACCGCGGGGGCGACGCTTCCCGCGGCCGGCGGCGGGGAACCGGAACTCGCCCGCGAGCCATCGTGGCGTCTCCCGCCTGTCGAAGAGGTCCGCGACGCGGCCCTCGCCTGGCTCGCGGCCGCCGCGGCTCCCGCCGAGGCAGCGGCGGCATCGACGCGGGCCCGCGCGGCCTGGGCCGCCGCCGACCGGCAGCATCTGGATGTGCTCGATTCCGTGATGGAGACGATTGCCTCCGGCGACCCGCGGGGGGAGGCGATCCGCGCGGCCGGATCAGGATTCGGCTCCGGATCGGCAGACCCCGATCTCGACTGGCTCGACGATCCCGCGACGCCCCCCTTCGAACGTGACGCCGTCAAACTCTGGTGGGCACGGGAACTGGTGCGGCGGGACCGCTTCGACGACGCCATGCCGCTGCTCATGGGCGTCGACGTGGAGAACTCGGTCGATCCCGCCACGCTGCTCTTTCATCGGGCGGCATGCCAGCACTGGCTGCTCGCCTCCGACGCCGCGCTCGAGTCGCTCGACCGGCTGCTCGAGCGCGAGCATGAGATCCCCGTGCGGTATGCCCGAGTGGCACGGCTGCTCAGGGCCGACATGGCGGCGCTGGAGGCGGATTCGCTCGATCACATCGCCCGCCGGATGCGGGACGTCACCCGGCGGCTCGAACTCGGCCGGGCCGGCACCGCGACCCGTGATGTTCAGGACGGCGTGATCGAGTCACTCGACAAACTCATCGAGAAGCTGCAGCAACAACAGCAGCAGCAGGAGGGCGGCGGGGCGGCGGGATCGGGCGGTGGCCAGGGGCAGGGATCGGCCGGCAAGCCGATGGAGGACAGCCGACCGGCGGGGGGCAGGGCCCCGGGTGACGTGCAGACACGCGATGTCGGCGGTGGCGAGGACTGGGGCCGTCTGCCCCCCCACGATCGTGAACGCGCCCTGCAGCAGATCGGCCGGGAGTTTCCGCCGCATTACCGGGAGGCGATCGAACAGTATTTCAAACGGCTCGCGTCCGGCGGGGAGGATCGCTGAGCGTGCAGGACGTGACCACCGTTCGCCGCCGTGCCCTCTCTCGCCCGTGCCGCGGCACGGGCGGCACGGGCGCCGTGCGGCTCATGGCGATCGTCGTCGCGGCGGCGGGCTGGCCGCCGCTCGTGCCCGAATCCGCCGCTGCCGGCCTGCCGGTTCGCATTGAGGCGACCGATGGCTCGGTCACCGAGGCGGTGCTCGAGTCGCTCGATCAGCAGCAGGCGGTGCTCGACCGCGGGGCCGGGCCGCAGGGGATGCCGTTGGCCGCCATTCGCAGGCTCGGACGACAGCCACCCACTGCGGAGCCCGCTCGAGCGGCAGCCGTGCAGGTGACGACCGCCGATGGGTCCGGGATCGGCGGCGATGATTTTCTCTGGGAGGGCGAAACGGCGGTGATCGTGCGGGCCGCCGGCCGGATCGAGTTGCCGATCGACCTCGTGAAGAAGGTCGCCTGGGGACCGCGGCCGGCAGGGGGGGAGGTGGCGGCGGACGGGAACGCATGGCTCGCGGCGGTGCCCGCCGAGCCTGTGGCCGATCTCATCGCCGTGACGCGGGCAGACGGCTTCGAGCTCGTCGAGTGCGCGATCACCGGGGTGTCGCCCGAGGCGGTGACGGTGGTGCTCGATGGAGACCGCATTCCGGTCAAGCGGGCAAAGGTCCTCGGCCTCGTCTGGGTTCGCCCGGCGACCGCGGGGAGCGGCAGCCGGGTGACGATCGCCGGGGGCAGCCTGACGGCCTCGACCATCGAGTGGACGGCGGAGCGACTCGTGCTCGACGGGGTGGTGCGAATCCCCGGCTGCATGCTCGAGGCGATCGACTACGCCGCCGGCCGTACGGTGAGCCTCGCGACCCTGGAGCCTTCGGCGGTGTCGGCCGAACCATTTTTCGGGGCGCTCGCTGCGGTCGATGGCCTCGCGGCGTTCTTCGCACCGCGACTGGTGCCAACGCCGGGCGCAAAGGCCGCCGGCGAAGGGGGGGGCGACCGTTCGCTGCTCATGCGGCCGCGAAGTCGTGCCGTGTGGATCGTGCCGGCCGAGAGCCGCCGGTTTCGCACGCTGGTCGTGCGGGCGGCCGAGGAAGGCGCGGAAGGGGGCGTGCAGATCACGGTGCTGGCGGATGACAAGCCGGTATGGGAGCAGCGGCTCGACGCCGCGGTGGTCGGCGGTCTGCCGATCGACGTCGATGTGGCGGCGGCCAGACGGCTCTCGATCGTCGTCGATTTTCTCTCCGGCGACATGGGAGGCCCCGTCCGGTTCGACGGGGCGGTCTTCGAAAAATGATCCCGACTCCCGTCCTTCTGCGACGCGGTGCTCCCCCGAGGCAACGCATCCTCGCGGCGGTCTTCGTCGCGGTGGCCAGTGGGGCCGCCGCCGGCGCCGCGGCACGGGCCGCCGACGTCGATCCCGTCGTGCTCGAGGCGGAGCGCAGCCGGGTCGACGCCATTCGGCGGGCATCCGCCGCGGCGGTCTCGATCTTTGCCGGCGAGGCGGGGGGCGGTTCGGGCGTGCTGCTGACCCCCGACGGATATGCGGCCACCAACTTCCACGTCGTGCAGCCCGCCGGCCCCGCGCTGACCTGCGGCCTCAGCGACGGCCGGCTCCACGACGCCGTGCTCGTGGGGATCGATCCGACCGGCGATCTCGCGCTCGTGAAGCTGCTCGGCCGCGACGATTTTCCCTGTGCCGAACTCGCCGACAGCGACCTCGTGGATGTCGGCGATTTCTGCTTCGCCGCCGGCAACCCCTTCCTGCTGGCCACCGACCTCAGGCCCTCGATCAGCGCCGGGATCGTGTCGGGCGTGCACCGCTACCAGTTTCCGGCGGGCACGATCCTCGAATACACCGACTGCCTGCAGGTCGATGCCGCGATCAATCCGGGCAACTCGGGGGGCGGGCTGTTCGATGCGCAGGGACGGCTCATCGGCGTCAACGGGCGGGCGTCGTTCGAGAAGCGGGGGCGGGTGAACGTCGGGGCCGGGTATGCGATCTCGTCGAATCAGGTGCGAAACTTCCTCGGCTGCCTCAGGGCGGGAAGGATCTGCGACCACGCGACGCTCGGCGCGACCGTCTCGACGAGTGCCGAGGGCCGTGTGGTCGTCTCCGACATCCTCGAATCCTCAGACGCCTGGCGACGGGGTCTGCGATATGACGATGAGATCGTCGCGCTCGCCGGGCGGCCGGTCCGCTCGGTGAACGCGTTCAAGAACGTGCTCGGCACGCTCCCGGCGGGCTGGCAGGTGCCGCTGGTCTCCCGCCGTGGCGGGCGGCGGTTCGAGATGCTCGTGCGGCTGGCCGCCATCCACGCTCCCGCGGAACTGGCCGCGATCGTCGCGGGAGGAGCCGAAGAGGAGAAGCCGCGGCAGGGGGGCGAGGCCGCGAAGCCGGAACTGCCCGAAGCCGTCCGCGGGCTCCACGAGCCGCGGTCCGGATTCGCCAACCATCACTTCAACGTGGTGGAGCGCGACCGGGTCGCCGCCGCCATCGCCGCGGCCCGCGGCAGCCTCCCGTCGGGGCCGTGGGTCTTTGCCGGAAGACTCGCGACGGGTGATGAGTTTCGCATCGAGCTCTCCGACACCTCCGCGTCGATCGACCTGCCGACGGGCACCTCGACGCTCGCCGTGGACGACGCGCTCGACCGCAGCCCGGTGCCTCCGGGGAGCGGCGGCATGCTCGCGGCCCTCGTGCTCTGGCGGCAGCTCGTGACCGCCGGCCCTGCCGCTGTCGGACGAACCATCTTTTGGGGCACGGCACCGCGGGATCCGGCCAAGCTTGGAGACGCTGCGATCGTCGAGTTCGTCGATGTTTTGGAGTCGGCCGCGTCGGGTGTCGAGGCCCGCTTCGCCGTGGACGGCGGCCGGGTGGTGGCGATCGATCTCTGGACGAGCCCCGACGCCGAGCCCTGCGAGATCAGGCTCGTCTGGAACGATGCGGGTGAAGCAGGATCGCAGGCGATGCCCGCCCGGCTGGAGGTGAGTCGGGGCGGACAGGAGTTCGGCACGTTCGTGATCGAGCCGGCGGCTCCGCAGGGGGTATCGCCATGATCCGGAGCCTGGTCGTGACGGCGCTGGTGGCCGTGGCCGGTCTCGTGGCGGTCGCCGCCGACGAGGTCGCGCCTCCACAGGTGACGGCCGCGGCGGCGGCCCGCAAGGTGGTCAAGATCCACGGCGCCGGCGGCGTTCGCGGCCTGGAGTCGTATCAGTCGGGGATGATCGTGTCGCCGGATGGCCGGATCGTGACCGCGATGAGCACCGTGCTCGACTCCGACGAGATCGACTGCGTGCTCGACGACGGGCGGCGATTTCGGGGCACGCTGGTGGGAGTCGATCCGCGGCGGGAGATCGCGCTGCTCACGATCGACGCCACCGATCTCCCGGCATTCATGCTCGAACCCGCCGGCCGTGTGGCGACCGGCACGCGGATCATGGCACTGTCGAACCTGTTCGCCGTGGCGGCGGGCGACGAGCGTGTCAGCGTGCAGCGGGGCGTGGTGGCGGCCATCGTGCCGCTCGCGGCCCGCCGCGGCGCCGCCGAGGCTCCCTACACCGGCGATGTCTACGTGCTCGACAGCACGACCAACAATCCAGGTTCGCCCGGGGGAGCGGTGGTGGATTCCCACGGGCGGCTCGTCGGCATGCTCGGCAAGGAGCTCCGCACCACGGCCGGGGGCATCTGGCTCAACTACGCGCTGCCCGTCGATGAAATCGCCCTCGGCTGCGAGGCGATCATGTCGGGCACCGCCGCGGAGCCCGCCGCGGCCGGACCGCTCGAATCGCTCGACCTGCGGCTCGTCGGCATCGTGCTCGTGCCCGATCTGATCGACCGCACGCCCCCTTTCGTCGAGTCGATCGTCCCCGATTCCCCCGCCGCGCGGGCGGGACTCCGCGCCGACGATCTCGTGGTCGCCGTGGGCGGCGTGTCGGTGGCGTCCCGGGCGGCCGTGCAGAAGGCCGCCGGCGGAATCGCCCCCGGAGACCCGTTGCGACTGTCGGTGATTCGTGACGGCACCGTGATCGACTGCGACGTGGGCCCGCGGCCCCGAGAACGGGGGACGCCATGAGCGGTGCGGGGAAGTCATGGCGTCGCCCTGGGTTTGCGGCCTGGCTGCCGGCGGCCGTGATGCTCGTCGGCATCGTGGTCGCGACGCCGAGGGCTCCGTTGGTCGCGGGCGAGCCGACGCTCGCCGAGGAGGCGGCGTTCCGCGCGGCAGTGGCCCGCGTGGCCGGCGCCGTCGTCCGCATCGAGCCGGCCGTGGGCACGCAATCCACGCTCTCGGCCGCCGCCGAGGCCAGCGGCGCGTCGGGACCCTCCACCGGGCTGATCATCGACCGTGCGGGGCTGATTCTGGCCACGACATTCGCCGTGCCGGAGGATGCGACCGAGGCGATCGTCGTGCTGGCCGATGGTGAACGCCGGGCCGCGAGGCCGCGGGGCCGCGACCTCGCCCGGGGAATCGTCCTGCTCGAGACCGAGCCCCTCCCCGCCGCACCCGAACTCCAGGTGATTGCTCGTCGCGACCTCGCCCCGGGGCAGTGGACGATCGCGGTCGGTCGGGCATGGAACGCGGCCGAGCCGAGCGTGGCCGTCGGCATCCTGTCGGCGGTGAACCGGGGCTGGGGGCTCGCGGTGCAGACCGACGCCTCCGTTTCCCCGATGAACTACGGGGGCCCGCTCATCGACATCGCCGGCCGGGTGATCGGTGTCGTGACGCCCCTGCCCGCCGACACCGCGGGGATGAAACTCGGCACCGAACTCTACGACGCGGGGATCGGCTTCGCGGTGCCGCTCGAGGATCTCGTCCGCGATCTTCCCCGGCTCGCCCGCGGCGAGTCGCTCGCCCGCGGCATGCTCGGCATCGGCTACCGCTCGCGCGACGAGATCAACGGTGAGCCCGTGATCGGGACGGTCCGGCCGGGATCGCCCGCGGCCCGCGCGGGAGTGCGGGTCGGCGATCGGATCGTCGAGATCGACGGCCGCCCCGTGGCCCGGATCGCCGACCTGCGGCACGGCCTTGTGCCGCGGCATGTCGGCGACAAGGTCGAACTCGTGATCGAGCGGCGGGAACCTGCCGGTGCGGCCACGAAGCTGACGGTGAAGGCGACGCTCGCCGCCGCGCCTCCTCCATGGCGGCGGGCCGTGCTCGGCATCACGCCGACGCCGCAGAAGGACGAGGCGGCGACCGTGGAGGTGGGGTGGGTGTTGCCCGGCGGCCCGGCGGACCGGGCCGGACTGAATGCGGGGGGCACCGTGACTTCGATCGCCGCGGAGGGCGATGAAGGGATTCCCCCGCTCGTCAGGCCTTCGGCCGCGGCGCTCGCCGGATTTCTCGCGGGCAGGGAGCCGGGGCAACGGGTGCGGCTGACGGTGGAGACCGACGGCCGGCCTGCGGCGACCGAGATCGAACTGGCCGGCTTGCCCGCGGAGGTTCCCGCAGTCGGCCCGGGAGGAGAGCCGACGACGGACGATCCGCTCGCCGGTCCGGTCGATGCAGCGCGGGTCGTGAGGCTCGAGGCGGCGGAAATGGCCGACCCGCCGCTGGCGGTGATTCCGCGCTCCGGCCGTGCGCCGGTCGCCGTGCTCGTCTATCTCGGGCTTCCGCACGGACCGGTCGCGGACGGCGAGGCGACGACATGGAAGACGGCCGTCGCCGATTCGGGCGTTGCGGTGATCCTGCCCGGATCGTCGGACAATCGTCAGTGGAGCCGCGACGACATCCCGGGCGTGCTCCGCGCGATCCAATCGCTGCACGCGAAGCGGCCGATCGATCCAACCCGCGTGGCGGTGGCCGGCAGCGGGGCAGGGGGGGCCTTCGCCTGGCTCGTCGCCGAACGGCTCGGTTCCGCCTGTCGCGGGATCGCGGTCGCCGATGCCAGCATGCCGCGGTCGATGTCGATCGAGACCGCGCAGCCGGGAAACTCGCGGTGGATCCTGCTGGGAGCCGGAAGCGAGCCGCTCCAGCGACGCATGGAGAGCGACCGCCAGCGACTCGAGCGGGCCGGATATTCGGTCGGTTCGCTCGCGGTCAACGCCGAGGGTGCTCACCCGGCGGCCGTCCTGTGCCGTTGGGCTTCGCTGCTCGGACTGCTCTGAAACCCGTTCCGCAACCATGACGTCTCTCCCCGCCGGTGGCCATGGACGACCGCCTTGTTTCGGATCTCCGGATCGTGCTCGCGGACGACGACCTGATCGTCGTTGACAAGCCGTCGGGAATGCCCAGCGTTCCCGCCCGCACGCCGCTCGATCCGCCCGACGTCGCCCGAGTGCTGGCGGCCCGCTTCGGGCCGCTCGAGGCCGCGCATCGGCTCGACCGCGACACGTCGGGCCTGCTCGTGCTCGCACGGTCCCGCGAGGTGCGGGGGCTGCTCGGCCGCGCCTTCGAGGCGGGACCGGTTTCGAAGCGGTATCTCGCGGTGGTGCACGGCGCGTTGCCGGCCGACGAGGGGACGATCCATCTCCCCTTGGCCGACGATCCCGCGCGGCCGCCACGCAAGCGGGTCGATCCGATCGGCGGACGTCGCGCGACGACCCGGTGGCAGATCCGCGAGGTGTGTGACGCGGGCCGCGGCGGCCGGCTCACGCTGGTCGAACTCAACCCCGTGACCGGCCGGTCGCACCAACTCCGCGTGCATCTGGCCTGGCTCGGATGCCCGCTGGTCAACGACCGTCTCTACGGCCGCGGAGAACCAGGCCCGCTGGCGCTGCGGGCGACCTCGATCATGTTTCGGCATCCGCGGACGGCCGTGCCGGTGTCGCTGTCGGTCGCTCCCGCCGTGGAGCCTCCCTGGTCCCGGTTCAGGCCCGGGTCGGCGTCAGTGCCGAGCGGCTGACCTGCTGCCAGTAACGGGAAAACCGTCCGAGGTCGGTCACCCGCGAGCGATCACAGAAGCGTGGCCAGGCCGCCGTGTGCACCGGCACGACGGTGGCGATCGCCTCGGCGGCGGCCCGCGTTCGCGGGCAGGAGGTCTCCGTCACGGCGACGGCGTCGCAGCCGAGCGCGGCGGCCCGCGTCGGGACCACCGTCCGCGGATCACCCGCCAAGACCTCGACATCGGGGAGGTCGGCGAGGCATTCGAACAGGAACACGAGCCTCTTGAGCGACGGCCGTTCCTCACCCAGCCATCCCTGATCGACGACGAACAGCCGCGGCGAATCGGGAAAGGCCGTCGCCGCCGGGCTCGTCGCCGCAGCCGAGTCGAGCGTGAGCCAGACGAGCGGCCGGGCGGTCGCCACGTCGGCCGCCGACGGCTGCCGGGGCCTGATGCGAAGCGGCGGCCTGGCGATCCCGCCGCCGTCCGCCACGAAGAACCTGGCGGCGAGGCTCTCGTAGCTCCCCTCCACGTCGCAGGCCCCGCGTACGGGGCAGGGGCGGCAGTGCTCCCCCGCGGTGAACGACTCCAGGTTCTCGCGATTGAAGATGTAGGGCTTCGCGGAGAACGTCCCCGCGATCCATTGCCACGAGAGGTGGTTGCTCGCCGGATCGCCGTCGAGCAGGTGTTCGAGAAACCAGTCGGCCCCGGCCAGCCAGCGGACGCCGCGGGCATGCACCAGCCAGGAGGCGAGCCACATGCGTTCGTGGTTGTGCAGCCAGCCGGTCTCATGCAGTCGCTGCACGAAGGCATCGACGCACTCCATGCCGGTGCGGGCTTCGAGGACGTCGTCGGGCACGCGATCGAGCTGCGGAACCCTCGACAGCGCCGCAGGCGGTTCGATGTCGCCCCTGATCGCGTTGCCGACCGCCAGTTGGACCTGCCCCCAGTAGTCGCGCCAACCGAGCTCCGACACGAGCTTCGTGGCCTGTTCGGGCCGATCGACCCGCGAGAGCGCCATGTCGCGGACCTCCGCGAGACCGAGAACCCCGTGCCTGATCCAGGGGGAGAGCTTCGTCACCGCACCCGAGACATGGTTGCGGGTGCGCTCGTAGGCGACCGGATCGATCGCCGCCAGCCGCGACACCGCTTCCGCGCGTCCCCCGCGGATGGCTGCGGGCCCACCGCGGCCGGGCCCCGCGGCGACGGAGGGAAAAGCGGCCGCGATGGCCGTCGTGAGTTCGCCGCGCGGCAGTCTCAGGAGCGGGGTGAGATCTGCAGTGAAAGTTCCGTTGTCCACGCCGGCCTCCTTGGAAGTCGCCCGCCCGCCGCGTGGGATGGGCCTGGCGGCACCGTAGCCTGCTGCTGCGACGATGGGCAGCCCCGTGCCGAAAAACTGCGCGGGCCTCCTTCGACTGCGGGGGAAGGGTGCGGCTCCCGCGGCCAACCCAAATATCGACCAGTCGGCCGCGAAACACGGTGCGTGTGGGATCGGGACCAGCGGCAGCTGGTCGCGGCACGGGGTTTGCACTCTGCCGGGCCAGCGCACAAGTGCCACGTGAGCCGGTGCGTCCGGCTCAGCGAGGGGTCGTCTTCCGCCCACCTCGGCACACCGTCCGGAAGGATGCCGCACGACGGTCTGGGTGGGTAATCCGCCTTACTCACCCAGGCCGCGGCATGCGGTCCCGTCGCCGTTCCCGGCACGGCAGGCGTCCTGCGGTTGGTGCGGGCGACGGTGCGGGAGTAGCCTTGCGGATCATCCGCCCCCGCCCCCGCCGGGAAAACCGTCCGTGAAGCTCATCATCGCGATCATCCAGCCGGGCAAGCTCGAGAGCGTGAAGCAGGCGCTCTCGGAAGTCGAGGTGTTTCGCCTCACGGTGCTCGACGTCCAGGGGTTCGGCCGGCAGCGCGGCCACGCGGAGACCTACCGGGGCCACGAAATCTCGGTGAATCTGCTGCGCAAGGTGCAGCTCCAGATCGCCGTCAACGACGATTTCGTCGAGCCCACGATTGCGGCCATCGTGAAGGGGGGCCGCTCCGGCGAGCAGGGCGAGATCGGCGACGGCAAGATCTTCGTCCTGCCCATGGACGAGTGCGTCCGCATCCGCACCGGCGAACGCGGCGGCGAGGCGATCTGAAACCGCCGGGAACCGCCAGCGGGACGACAAAGCGAGCAGTCGCCCGCCCCGAGCCCGCGGCCGCACTGCGCCCGCGGCCGCTCCCGGCCGCATTAGGGCCGTTGCGGATGGAGTCGGGGCATCACGCCGAGCGCGAGTCGGTTGGTGGCGGCGAGAAAGGCCTTTGCAGAGGCTTCGAGCGAGTCGGTCGAGACGCCGCGGCCACGCTGCATCTGTCCCGCATGTTCCAGTTCCACCGTGACCTCGGCCTGCGCGTCCTTGCCGACCGTCACCGCCTGGACGCGGAAGTCCCGGCACACGGTCGTGATTCCCGTGAGCTTTTCGATCGCCAGGAAGATGCCGTCGATCGGACCGTCGCCCGCCGTGATGGTCACCGACTTCCGCTCGCCCTCCTGAAGCACCCGCAGGGTCACCGTGGGGGCGGAGCCGGAATCGCTCGAGAGACTGTAGCCCTCGTAGGCGAACTGCTCCGGAAGCGCGGAGAACTGCTGCTCGCAGAGCGCGGCGACGTCGCCGTCGTAGATCTCCTTCTTGCGGTCGGCCAACAGCTTGAACTGCTCGAAGACCGTCTGCAGCTGCTCGGGTGTGAGCTGGTAGCCGAGGGCCTTCGCCCGATCGGCGAGGGCCGCGCGGCCGCTGTGCTTGCCCAGCACGAGGTCGGTCCGCTCGAGCCCCACGTCCTCGGGCCGCATGATCTCATAGGTCCGCCGCTCCTTGAGCATGCCGTCCTGATGAATCCCCGCCTCGTGGGCGAAGGCGTTGCGGCCCACGATCGCCTTGTTGCGGGGCACCTGGATCCCGGTCACGTTGGCCACCAGCCGGCTCGTCGGCACGAGCTTCTGGGTGACGATCCGCGTGTCGCAGCCGTAGTGGTCGCTCCGCGTCCGCAGGGCCATCACGACCTCCTCCAACGAACAGTTGCCCGCCCGCTCGCCGATTCCGTTGATCGTGCACTCGATCTGTCCTGCGCCCGCCTCCACGGCGGCGAGGCTGTTGGCCACGGCCAGGCCGAGATCGTCGTGGCAGTGGGTGCTGATCACCGCCTTGTCGATGTTGGGCACGCGGTCCACGAGGCTCTTGATCACTCGATGCATCTGCATCGGCGTCGCGTAGCCCACGGTGTCGGGAATGTTGACGGTCGTGGCACCGGCCGCGATCACCGCCTCGACCACGCGGCAGAGGAAGTCGATCTCGGTGCGGGCCGCGTCCTCCGGCGAAAACTCGACGTCGCCGCAGAGATTGCGGGCCCGGCTCACGCCGGCGACGGCCCGCGCGACCACCTCGTCCTCGTTCATCCGCAGCTTGAACTCGCGATGGATCGAGCTCGTGGCGAGGAACACGTGGATCCGCGGCTGGCGGGCGTGCTGGAGAGCCTCCCAGGCGCGGTCGATGTCGGCGTCGTTGCAGCGGGCCAGGCCGCAGACGGTGGCCCCGGCCACGGCTCCGGCGATGTCGCGGACACTGGCGAAGTCGCCGGGCGAGGCGATCGGGAAGCCCGCTTCGATCACGTCCACGCCGAGGGCCACCAGCGCGTGGGCGATCTCCATCTTCTCGGCGAGGTTCATGCTCGCACCCGGCGATTGTTCGCCGTCGCGGAGCGTGGTGTCGAAGATGCGAATCGGGCGGGGCGTGCTCATGGGAGGGTCCGTGATGGCGGCGATGGGAGGGCCGATGCCGGGACGGCAGGGCCTGGAGGCCGACAGGAGTCCATCGTAGCCGGCGAGTTCACCGCCGGCACCCCGCCGCAGCGTCCCCCGGCGACCGCGCCGTTTTGTGGCCCCTGAGTCCTCTTCACCAGCGCGGGCTTGCCCGTGGCTCGGGCTTCCCCGCCACCCGGCCTTCGTCGATCTTCCTCCCAGGGCATCGTCTGCCTCCGCCTACGGTATTCTTGGGATCCTCCCACCGACATGGCACCGTCCGCGCCCCCCAGGAGCACCGCCAGGATGACGCTACGCGAGTTTCAGGACCTGATCCGCACCATGTATCACGAGAAGGATGCGTCGCGGGGCGTCGAGGGAACCTTCATGTGGCTCACCGAGGAGATCGGCGAACTGGCCACCGCACTCCGCAGCGGCACCCACGACGAGCAGACGCTCGAGTTTGCCGACGTCCTGGCTTGGCTGGCCACGATCGCCAACGTGGTGGGCGTCGATCTCGACGAGGCGGTCCGGCGGAAATACGGCACCGGATGTCCGGGATGCGGACAGCTGGCCTGCACCTGCCCAGACGCGGAGAAGCCATGAGTCGGCGGGCGGCCTCAAGCGGCCTGGTCGCGGTCGTCCTCCTGGCGGCGCAGTGTGCCGGGGAGGTCTCCGGCGGCGAGGCGACGGGGCTGCGCGTCATGGCGGGGATCGGCGGCGTGAGACGGACCGGCGCATGGACGCCGCTGGTCGTGTCATCCTCCGCGGGCCTGCAGCCCGGCGAGACGATCCACGTGGCCGTCGAGGATCCCGAGGGACAGTTCGTCCGCTCGCCGCCCATGCTCGTGGTCGCCGACGCCGAAGGGAAGCCGATGGCGAGATCGTGCGTGCGGTTCGGCAGGCCCTCGGGCCGGGTTCGAGTCGAGCGCGGGGCCGCGGTCGGCACTGCCGTCGATCCGGCGGGCGAGGAGGTGCGGCTCGGCGAGCCGATCGCCTCCACGGAGAACGTGCTCGTCATCTATGGCGAGCTCCCGGCGGCGGTGCGGGCCGCCCGGCTCCTCGATCGCGAACAGGGGACGCGGACCAGGGTCGTCCCCGTCGATCTGCGAGGGCCTTTCGTCGAGGGGGCGGCGGCCCGCGATTACGATGCCGCCGACACGATCGTCGTCTGCGGCCGTGCGGCGGAATCGCTGCCCGCCGAGGTGCTCGCCGGAATCGACGCGTGGGTCCGTGACGGCGGACGACTCGTCTTCATCGCCGGGGGCTCGGCCCCGCTGGTCGCCGGCATGACGGGCCCCGTCGCGGACTGGTTGCCGGGACCCTTCGAGCGGATGGTGCCGCTGCGCCGGCTGGGGGCGATCGAATCGCACGCCCGGGCCGACGGCCTCGCGGATCGCGTGCCTGCCGCCGGGCTGACGGCGCCGATGTTTGCCAAAGCCGCGACGGGGGGCGAGGGGGTCGTTGAAGTCGCCGCCGGCGAAGGGGCTTCGTCCGTGCCGCTCATCGTCCGGCGGTGCCTGGGCTTCGGCACGGTCACCTGGCTCGGAATCGACATCGACGAGGAGTCGTTGCGGGGCTGGAAGGGCTGGGACACGCTCCTCTTCGCGCTGCTCGGCGGCCGGACGCGTCCTGAGAGAGTGGGCGACACGCCCGATGGAGGCGGCGACCTCGCCGGGCAGTTGCGGGCGGCGCTCGACACGTTTTCCACGGCCGGCATGAGGGTGCTTTCGCGGCCGGTGCCTTTCGAGTTGATCGCCGCGATCGGAATCCTGTACGTGCTCTGTCTCTACCCGTGCGACTGGTGGCTCGTGTCGCGGAGCGGGCGTCCGTGGCTCTCGTGGATCACGCTGCCGGCGCTGCTCTTCGCATTCACCTGCGGCGGATGGGCGCTGACGGTCTGGTGGGGCGGCGGCCGACCGACCAGGGCCCACGTCGCCGGGATCGTCGACGTCGATGCCGCGAGCGGCCTGGCCCGCGGTGCGTCGTGGGCGGCGGTCTTCTCGGCCGACAACGATCTGCTCGACGCCTCGGCCGCGGTCCCCGCCGCCTGGGGCGGCGGCGACGTCGCGGTGTCGTGGCTCGCCGACGCCGGTCGCGGCTTTGCCGGCGTGGAATCGACCGCTCCGCATCCCTCGCTCGCCGCCACCGACTACGGTTACGGCGAGTCGCTCGCCAGCCTCGACGGCGCGGGGATTGCCGCCGGGTCGAGCCGCCTGTTCGAGGCGGAATGGACCGCGGCGGTGCCGTCGTCCGTCGTCGCATCGACGCTCCATCGCACGCCGCAGGGCACCCTGGGAGGTGGCGTGGCCCACCACATGCCCTTTGTTCTCGAGGAGTGTCGGCTCCTGCATGCCGGCTGGCTCTACGACGTGGGCACGCTGCGGCCCGGCGACCGCTACGACACGGATGCCGGCCGCGGCCCGAGGTCGCTGGCCAGTGCGATCACCCGTCGCGGCTCGATCCGCGAGCGGGAGGTGGCGGCCCGCTGGGATGCCGCATCGACCGACGTGGGCCGGATCCTCGAGGTGGCCGCCTTTCATGCCGCCGCGGGCGGCACCGGCTACACCGTCTTCGGCCCCGGCCGTCTGGGGCGGCTCGACCTGTCGCCCGCGTTGACGGTCGATCGTGCGGTGCTCGTGGGCGTGGCGGCCGCCGGGGAGCGGGGCACGGCCTGGAAAATCTCCCGGCGCGGGGCGGGTGACATCGACGCGCATCCAGCCACCGCCACCCTGTGTCGGATCGTGATTCCCCTCGCTGCGGAGCCAGTGCCATGATCGAGACGGTCGATCTCACCAAGAAGTACGGTGATTTCTTCGCCTTGGAGTCGCTCGACCTCAAGCTGGAGCAGGGGGATCTGTTCGGCTTCATCGGCCCCAACGGGGCGGGCAAGACGACGACGATCCGGATCCTTTCGACGCTCCTGTCGCCGACGTGGGGCGAGGCCTACGTCTGCGGCCATTCCATCTACACGCACCCCCGGGAGATCCGCCGGGCGATCGGCTACATGCCCGACATCTTCGGCGTGTACGACGACATGCGGGTGATCGAGTATCTCGAGTTCTTCGCCGCCGCGTATCGAATCGACGGGCCCGCGCGGCGGCGCGTGGCGGAGCGGACGCTGGAACTCGTCGATCTGGTGTCGAAGCGGGACGAACTGGTGACGAGCCTCTCCCGCGGCATGACGCAGCGGCTCGGCCTGGCCCGTGTGCTCCTCCACGACCCGCAGGTGCTGCTGCTCGACGAGCCGGCCAGCGGCCTCGACCCGCGGGCCCGCATCGAGATGCGCAACCTCCTCAAGCGGCTGCAGGGAATGGGCAAGACCGTGCTCGTCTCGAGCCACATCCTTCCGGAGCTGGCGGACATCTGCAATCGCGTGGGCATCATCGAGTATGGCCGGCTGCTCGCCTGCGGAGATGTCCAGGATCTTCTGGCCCGCGTTCGCGGCCGGCCCACGATGCGGATCCGCGTCGTGGGTGCGCCGGAGGCGGCGGCCAAGACGCTGGAACGCTGCCCGGAGGTGGCGGCGGTGACCGTGAAGGACGGTGAGGTGGTGGTGGCGATCGCCGCCGGCGTGACCGATCCGTCGCCGATCGCGGCGCGGCTGGTGGCCGAAGGGCACGGCCTCGTCTCCATGCGGGAGCAGGACGTCAACCTCGAAACCGCCTTCCTGGAACTCACCCGGGGTTCGCTCGCCAAGCCGCCGGCGACCTGAACACGCTTCCGGGCGGGGTTTGTTATCTTTCCGGCGTGCGCTTCCGCAGCCCCTCACGAGCCAACTGGAGAAGAGTCATGAGAATGCCGCCCGTCGTTTGTCTGCTCCTCGTGGCCGCCGTCTGCGGCGGCCGGGCAGGGGCCCAGGAGCCGCTCGCCGCGCCGGTGCCGGCGGGTGCGGCCGCGTCGAAGCAGGACATGGGCTACGCGATGGGGTTTCGGATCGGCCAGCAGATCCTCGCCGAGCAGCAGGAGATCGGCTCGCCCGTCGATCAGATGGGGCTGGCCGCAGGCCTGGCCGACGCGGTGGCCGGCAAGAAGCCGATGCTCGACGAGCAGCAGTTTCGCGCCGCCATGGCGAGCCTCGAGGTGGCCATGCGGCGGCAGCAGGCGAAAATGGCGGAGCAGATGCAGGCGGCCGCGAAGACGAATCTCAAGGTGGGGGGGGAGTATCTGACGAAGAAGGCCGCGGAGCCGAACGTGAAGGCGTTGCCCAGCGGCCTGCTCTACGAGATTCTGAAGGAGGGCGAGGGCCCGCAGCCGACGCTCGACGACGTCGTCATCGCCCACTATTCGGGAAAGCACATCGACGGCAAGGAGTTCGACGGGACCGATCCGGCCGCTGAACCGGCCGAGTTTCCGCTGCGCGGCGTCGTGCCGGGCTGGCAGGAGGCGCTGCCCCTGATGAAGGCGGGCTCGAAGTGGCGGATCCATCTGCCGGCGGCGCTGGCGTATGGCGAACAGGGGTCGCCTCCGGCGATCGAGCCCAACGAGGTGCTCGTGTTCGACATCGAGCTCATCGGCAGCAAGCCCGCTGCGAAGCGGTGAGCCGCGGGTGGGGCACGGCGGGAGATGCCGGCTGTTTCGTCGATCCCGAGGAGCGTTGACGATGCGACCTGCAGGACTCGCAATCACCCTGGCCGTGGCCTGTGCGGTCTGGAACGTGGGCGTCTTCGCCGCGGCTGCCGGGCCGCAGGACGACGCCTACGCCGCGGCCCGAGGGCGGATGGTCGATGACGACATCGCCGCCGGGGGCGTGCGGGATCCCCGGGTGCTGCGGAGCCTGCGGGCCACGCCCCGGCACGAGTTCCTGCCACCGGCACAGTGGCCGCGGGCCTATTTCGACATGGCCCTGCCGATCGGCGAATCACAGACGATTTCCGGTCCGTTCGTGGTCGCATCGATGACCGAAAAACTCGAGCCGAAGCGGGGTGACCGCGTGCTCGAGATCGGCACGGGCAGCGGTTACCAGGCGGCCGTGCTCTCGCCGCTCGTCACGACCGTCTATTCGATCGAGATCATGAAGCCGCTGGCCGACCGGGCTGCGCGGACGCTCAAGCGACTCGGCTACACCAACGTCGTCACCAAGGCCGGCGACGGCTACCAGGGCTGGCCGGAACACGCCCCCTTCGACGGGATCATCGTCACCTGTTCTCCGGAGGACGTGCCGCGGCCGCTGCTGGAGCAGCTCGCCGAAGGGGGGCGGATGGTGATCCCCGTCGGGGAACGGTTTGATCAGAAGCTCGTGCGGATCACGAAGCGGCAGGGAGAACTCGTGCGGGAGACCCTCGAGCCGACGCTCTTCGTGCCGATGACCGGCGCCGCCGAGGAGTCGCGGAGGGTCCTGCCCGATGGCGGGCGTCCGGCGATCCGCAATGGTGGCTTCGAGCACTTGGTCGATGGCGGCAAGCTGCCGGAGGCCTGGTATTACGGACGGCAGTGCGAGGTGGTCTCGGACGGGGCAGGGGAGGGGACGTGGCACCTCCGGCTGGCCAACGCCGAGCCGGGCAGGCCCGCGCAGATTTTTCAGGGTTTCGCCGTGGATGGAGGGCAGGTGTCCCGGCTGCGGGTGCGGCTTCTCGTCCGCGGAACGGATCTGGTCGCGGGCCGAAGCGACGACGAACAGCCGATGGTGATCGTGAAATTTCTCGATGAGACCCGGAAGCGGTCGGCGGTCTTCCGGATGGGCCCGTGGAGCGGAACGTTTTCCTGGAAGCAGGCCGAGGAGGTGGCCGCCGTGCCGGCGTGGGCCCGGGAGGCGAGCCTGATGGTTGGGATGGGGGGAGGCGTCGGGACGCTGGACGCCGACCAGGTGACCGTTTCGGCTGAGCCACGATGAGGCTCGCAGCGTCGCCTCGGACCTGAAAAGGTGCGATCTCAGGCTGATTTCCGGTGATTTCCCGTTCGGAGGCCCCGCGCGGCAGCCCGGAGAAATCTGCCGGAATATCTTTCCCATCCTCCTTGCTTTGCCCAGTCGGCAAACTATTCTTGGCCCAGACTACGCCTCTGCCCCTGGAAACTGGTTCGGGGACGGCGACGTCAGACCTCGAACTTTCCCAGGGAGATTGACCGTCATGGTGGCTCAGCGTCGCTGGATCCGAATCGCGGGTGTGCTTTCGTTCGTCGCGGTTGTCGCGGCGGCTTGCGACGTGCAGGCCGGCTGGAACCACCGCTATCGTGGCTACGGTTCGTCGGGTGGCAGCTCGGGCGGCAGCTCGGGTGGCTCTTCCGGCGGCAGCTACAGCTCTTACGGCGGCGGCTCGTCGGGCGGCAGCTACGGGTCGTATGGCTCGTACGGTTCGCATGGCAGCTGGGGCTCGCACCATGCCCACAAGCGGGCCATGCGGGCGTATCGCCATGGCAGCCACGGTTCGTCGGGCGGTAGCCATGGCTCGTACGGCTCGTCCGGTGGTTCGTCCGGCGGCTCCTACGGCGGCTCGTCCGGTGGTTCGTCGGGCGGCTCGTCGGGTGGCTCGTCCGGCGGTTCCTACGGCGGCTCGTACAGCGGCTACTCCACATCGTCGTCCGTCGAGGGCTACTCCTCCGCGATGCCGATCGAGTCGTACCGTGTGATCAACGAGACTCCCTCGATGACCGGCGGCGAGATCATCGGCACGCCGTCCGTGGTGCCCGGTGCACTCGATTCGACCTCGCGAGAGATGGTTCCGCACGACGGTGGCCTGCTGGTGGTCGAGGTTCCGGCCGCGGCCACGGTGTATGTCAACGGTGCGAAGACGACGTCGCAGGGGGGCGTTCGCCGCTACCTGTCGCGTGGCCTCGTGGCCGGCCAGAAGTATGAGTTCGTCGTCCGGATGGCGATCGATGGCGGCAAGGAGGCGACCAAGGTCGTTTCGCTGACCGCCGGCCAGCAGTCGAGCGTGTCTTTCAACGCGGCCGTTTCCGAGGTGAAGACGACCGTCACGCTGCGGGTTCCCGCCGACGCCAAGGTCTGGCTCGCCGGCAACGCCACGGCCTCGACGGGTGCGGTTCGCACGTTCGAGACCGGGAGCCTGTCGGGCGGCAGCAGCTGGAAGGGCTATGAGATCCGCGTCGCCACCGTCGTCGACGGCCGTGAGCGGACCGTGTCGAAGGTCATCGACCTCGCCGCCGGCGACTCGGTCGATCTGACGCTCGACCCGTCGGCCCGCGTCGCCTCGGCCGAGACCACCGCCTCGATCAACTGATCGGGCGACTCTGCGACCGATGTTGTTCACATGAGACTCCCGCGTGGCCCGGTGCCACGCGGGAGTCTCGCTTTGCGCCGGGAGCCGCGGTGCGACCGGTGCAATCGTCACGAGCCGACCGCGGCACAGGGGGCCAGCCGTGCGCCGTTCGCAACCTAGGGTTTGCGTGAGGGCGATTGCAGCCGACCCGTGGGGCGGTCCGATTGCCTTCAAGGACGCCTGTCGCCCCGGTCGCCGTTCCCATGAACCCTCATCTCCCGAGCCAGCCCCGGTGGTCGATGGCCGCACGCGCGTCGGCGACGATCGCACTGCTCGTCTGGCTCGCGGCCGTGGTCGTGCCGCCGCTGGCCGGACCGGCACCCGCGAGCGAACTCGCCGGCTGGCTGCTGCAGCCACTGCGACCGCTCGTGGGCGCGGCCCACCTGGGCCACGGCTACCGGTTCTTCGCGCCGAATCCCGGACCGGGCCATTCGCTGCTCTGGACGATGACGATGCCCGATGGTTCGACCCGCAACGGCCGCATACCCGACCCGGTCGCCGACCGGCCCCGGCTGCTCTACCACCGCCGCTTCATGGTCAGCGAGAAGATCGCCGTGCTGGTGCCGCCGTCCGATGCCCCCGAGGAGATCCGCGAACGGGCGCGGCGGGAGTGGCAGCCGCTCGTGAAGGGCGTCGCCGCCAATCTGCTCCGCAGGGAGGGGGGCGTGAGCGTGCGAATCGACACGGTGGAGCACTACCTCCCCGATCCGCAGGAGGTGATCTCGGCCGCGATCACGAGCGACGTCGTGACACCGCTGGGCACCTACGCCTGGTCGGAAGGGGGCACGCGATGAGGACAAACCGTCAGCATCAACGCACCGGCGAATCCATGTCGCACCGTGGCTGGTTCGCCGAATGGGCCGCCGGGTGGGATGCCTTCTGGTTCACCCCGGCCGATCCGCTGCCGCTGGCCGCGATCCGGATTGCGACGGGCCTGATCCTGACCTGGTCGTGCGTCGTCTGGCTGCTCGACGTCGATGCCTTTTTCGGCGACCGTGGCTGGATGCCGCCGACGCAGGTCTGGCGGATGAACGACCAGCCGTGGCAGTGGAGTTGGTACTTCGCGGGCTCGTCGCCGACGATGATCCGGGTGCTGGCCGGCGTGTCGCTGGCCGCCGCCGTCGCCCTGACGATCGGGCTCGCGACGCCGCTGGCCGCGGTCGTGTCGTTCGCGGGCATGGTGAGCGCCGCCAACCGCGCCCCGCTCAACGTCTTCGGCCTCGACGACACGCTCGGGCTGCTGCTCATCGGCCTAGTGATCGGGCCGAGCGGCGCCCGCTGGTCGGTCGACCGGCTGCTCGCCGGGCCGGAGCAGGGGAGGGCAGGGGGGGCGGACGCCTCGGTGCCGGCCAACCTGGCCTTGCGACTGATCCAGGTGCATCTCTGCGTCGTCTACTTCTTCTCCGGTGCCGGGAAACTTCTCGGGGCGAGCTGGTGGGAGGGGACGGCCCTCTGGGGTGCGATCGCCAACGACCTCTACCGCACCTCCGATCTGCGGGCCCTCGCTTCGCACCCGCGCGTGATCAACGTCCTGACGCTCGCCACCCTTTTCTGGGAGCTCTCCTACCCGGCCCTCGTCTGGCCCCGGCTCACCCGCAGGCTGTTTCTGGCGATGGCGGTGGCGGTCCACTTGGGAATCGGCCTGACCATGGGCATGATGGAGTTTGGGCTGGCCATGATCACGGCCAACATGGCATTCGTGCCGGCAAGCGTCTTTCGTCAGTTCGTGCGTTCGTTCGTGACGAGCGATTCAGCGACTTCCAGCCACCCCTCAGGAACCCCATCGAGCCTCTCATGATCGACACCCTCTCCGTGGTCGGCGCCACCGGCGCCGTGGGCCGCATCATCGTGGACATGCTCGTCGCGCGGAAGTTTCCGGCGAAGAGGATCAAGCTGCTGGCCTCGGCACGATCCGCCGGCCGGCCGATGCGGGTGGGGAACGCGACATTCGACGTCGAGGTGCTCGGACCCGATTCGTTCAAGGGTGTGGACATCGCGATCGGCAGCACGCCCGACGAGGTGGCCGCGGAGTTCGTGCCATGGGCGGTGGAGCAGGGCACCGTCGTCGTTGACGAGAGCGGCTTTTACCGGATGAATCCCGAAGTGCCGCTCGTGATTCCGGAGGTCAATCCGGAGGCGATCGCCACGCACAAGGGGATCATCGCCAGCCCCAACTGTTCCACGACGCAGATGGTGATGGTGCTCAAGCCGCTGCACGACGCCGCCCGGGTCACGCGGGTGATCGTCAGCACCTATCAGGCGGTGAGCGGCGCGGGCCTGGCCGCGACACGCGAACTGGAGCAGGCGACGACGGCCTGGCTCGCCCATGAGGCCGAGCCCCGGCAGATTTTCCCGCACCCCATCGCCGCCAACCTGATCCCGCAGATCGGCTCGCCCCGGCCGAACGGCTTCACGAGCGAGGAGATGAAGATGGTGCTCGAAACGCGGAAGATCCTCGGCGACGAGTCGATCGCCGTGAGCCCGACCTGCGTGCGCGTGCCGGTCGCCAACGGCCACAGCGAGTCGATTCTCATCGAGACCGAGAAGAAACTCACCGCCGCCGAGGTCCGCCGCCTGCTCGCCGCGTTTCCCGGAATCGTGGTCGATGACGATCTCGACGCGAAACGCTATCCCATGCCGCGGCCGGCGACCGGCCGCGACGAGGTCTTCGTGGGTCGGATTCGCGAGGACATCTCCTGCGCCAACGGCATCGCGCTGTGG
>SXWC01000125.1 GCA_005789975.1 Planctomycetaceae bacterium | reverse complement strand
CGATCTACGGCGACAACGGCTCCGGCATGCACACCCACATCTCGCTCTGGAAGGACGGCCATCCCCTCTTCGCCGGCACGGGCTACGCCGGCCTCTCCGAAATGGCGATCCACGCGATCGGCGGAATCCTCCGGCACGCCCCGGCGATCCTTGCGATCTCGAATCCCACCACCAACAGCTACAAGCGGCTCGTACCCGGCTACGAAGCCCCGGTGAACCTCGCCTATTCACAGCGAAACCGCTCGGCCAGCTGTCGGATCCCGATGTATTCCGCGAGCCCTAAGACGAAGCGGGTCGAGTTTCGCTGTCCCGATCCGACCTGCAATCCCTATCTGACCTTCTCCGCGATCCTGCTGGCTGCGATCGACGGCATCCAAAACAAGATGCACCCCGGAGAGCCGCTCGACCGCGACATCTACGACATGCCGCCGGAGGAGTTGGCCAACGTGCCCAAGGCGCCGGCCTCGCTCGACGAGGCGCTCGATGCGCTCGAGAAAGACTCCGACTTCCTGCTCCGGGGAGATGTCTTCACCCAGGACGTGATCACGACCTGGCTGAAGTGGAAGCGGGAAAAGGAAATCGACCCGATGCGGCTGCGGCCGCATCCTTATGAGTTTTGTCTCTATTTTGACGCGTGACCGGCCATCCATGGCCCGTCCACGCGCCGGCCGCAGGCGACCCTGTCGCCTCCGGCTGTGATCGCGTCCGGCGATCCAGTTGACGCGTGACCGGCCATCCATGGCCCGTCCACGCTCCGGCCGCAGGCGACGCTGTCGCCTCCGGCCGGGCACCGCAGGAAGGGCGAGCCGATATCGCCCCCGAACCCCCGATCGCCTATCCTTTCCCGTGCGGGCAGTCCCCGACATTCCGCCCTCTCCGAGCCCCGAACGCACCATGGCCGACGCAGACCCGACCGACTCCGCATCCCCGACCGCCGCCGCGGCGAAACCATCGGCCGTGGAGGTCGCGAAGACCGCGAGCAACTACCTCAAGGGAGACATCCCGCAGGAACTCGCCGACGCCAATCCCGGCTTTGGCAAGGCGAGCGTGCAACTGCTCAAGAATCACGGCACCTACCAGCAGGACGACCGGGAGGCCCGCAAGGCACGGGATGGCGCGAAGAGCCAGCGCGAGATCTCTTTCATGATCCGCACCTGCGTGCCCGGCGGAAAGCTCACGGCCGAGCAACTCCTGTCGGCGATGGACATGGGCGACGAGCTGGGCAACGGCACGATCCGGCTCACCACCCGTCAGGCCATCCAGCATCACGGGGTGGTGAAAGGCGATCTCAGAGGGTTCATGCAGCGGGTCCACGTCAACCAGATGACCACTCTGGCGGCCTGCGGCGACGTGGAGCGCAACATCATGTGTTGCCCGGCGCCAATCCACGGCGATCCGGTCCGCGACGAGATGCAGGCGACGGTTGACACCCTCGCCCGGCACCTCGCCCCGCGAACACGTGCCTACTATGAGATCTGGCTCACCGATCCCGACACCGGCGAGAAGACCCTCGCCGGCGGCACCTCCGGCGACAAGGACATCGCCCCGGGATCGAAGGACGTCGAGCCGATCTACGGCCGCACCTACCTTCCCCGGAAGTTCAAGACGGCGTTCGCGCTGCCCGAAGACAACTGCGTCGATGTCTATGCCAACGACCTCGGCTTCCTCACGATCCACGAGCACGGGAAAATCCTCGGCTACAACGTCCTGGCCGGCGGCGGCATGGGCGTGACACCGAGCGCCGCCAAGACCTTTCCGGCGCTCGCCAAGCGGCTCGGCTTCGTGCCGCCCGAGGACGTCTGCGGGATCGCGGAGGCGATCGTCAAGGTGCAGCGTGACTACGGCAACCGCTCCGACCGTAAGGTCGCGCGGCTCAAGTACACCATTCACACCATGGGCCTCGACGCCTTCAGGGCGAAGGTCGAGGAGTATTTCGGCAAGCCGCTCGCCCCCTGCCATCCGGCGGATGTCCACGGTTTCGACGACCACATCGGCTGGCATCCGCAGGGAGACGG
Organism: Planctomycetaceae bacterium; assembly: GCA_005789975.1. The sequence goes on along the minus strand of SXWC01000125.1, from coordinate 7,315 downwards.
GAAGTATTTCTACGGTTTGAACATCGAGAACGGCCGCGTCCATGACACCGGCCACTTCAGGCTCAAGAACGCCCTGCGACGGATCCTCCGCGATCTGAGGCCCGGCGTGCGGATCACGGCCCATCAGAGCCTGCTCTTCACCGACCTGGCGATCACCGATCGGGAGCGGATCGCGGAGATTCTCCATGCCCATGGCGTGAAGACCTCCGAGGAGATCAGCACGATCCGCCGCTGGAGCATGGCCTGCGTCGCCCTGCCGACCTGCGGACTCGCGGTCGCCGAGAGCGAGCGGGTGTTGCCCGGCCTGATCGACACTCTCGAGCCCGAAGTGGCCAAGCTCGGCCTCTCACACGAGGCCTTCACGCTGCGAATGACCGGTTGCCCCAACGCCTGCGCCCGCCCCTACAACTCCGACATCGGCATCGTGGGCCGGACGGCCGGCAAGTACACGATCTTCCTCGGCGGCCGCCTGCTGGGCGACCGGCTCAACGAGCACTACAAGGACGTCGTGCCGTTCGAGGACCTGGCCCGCGAGATCACGGCAGTGCTCGCCTTCTTCAAGACGGAGCGGCTGGCGAACGAGACGCTCGGCGACTTCTGCCACCGCAAGGGTGTCGAGCACGTCCGCACCTGGGCCGACGCCTGGCTGGCGGGCGGCGGCTGAGGCAGTCGCCTCCGGAAACCTCTGCGCGGACGCGCGGGCCGGCCACGCAGGCCGGAGAAACCGCCGGCACACCTGGGACAGGGCGGCGAAGGCCCTTGCCGGCACCGGGCCCGCCGCGAAGCGCTCTACGCCGGCAGGTCGTCCCACATCGGGCACCACAGGGGCATCCGCGGAAAGAGCTGGGCGGCGAGTTTCTGCGCGACCTGGGTCGAGGCCTCGAGCCTCCCGGCGGCAGCCGCCTCGCCGGGATCGCACTGCCCGAGGAGCAGCCGACCGATTTCATCGTCGGAGAGCTTCAGGTAGCTGCGGCCGACGCGGCCCGGATGCACCGTGGCCTGCCGCTCCGCACCCTTGGCCTCGGCGACGATGATCGAACCGCGAAACGACGGAGCATCGAGCCCGAGTTCGAGCGTCTCGCGGACGTCGGCTTCCGCCACCCGGGCCGCCACCGCCGGCAACAGGGCCGTGATCAGGTCGAGCGGCCGAAACACCTTGGCGACGAGCATCCGGTCGCCCCCCTGCACGAGGCTGCCGTCGCCGGCCACCGCCTCGTGAAGCGGGTCTGAAACGCTCGACTCGTAGACGATCTCCTGGCGGTCGTTTTCGATGGCCTCGGCGCAGACCCGGGCGAGGATCTCCCGCTCCAGTCCCGCAAACTCGGGATCGGCCATCAGCTCGAGCACCCGGTTGCCCGACTGGATCGCATAGCCGACGATCCGCGCGCTCGACTCGTGAAGCTCGTAGCGATCCTGGCCGACGAGGGCCACGATGATCGAATCGAACGCACCGCGACTCACCAGCCAGCGACAGTAGTTTTCACTGCGGTCCAGCGGACCGACAAACCGCGAGGCATTCTGCTTGTAGATCCGCAGGAGCGCCGGCAGCTCGACATGCCGCCACTGCCGCATCGTCACCGTCTCGCCGGCCCGCTGCCCGCCTTCGAGGAGCCTTGCCAGGATGTCGGTCGGTCGGCCGGGCGTGGCCGAGTCACGGCCGAGCACGCTCCAGCCGAGTTCGTGAAACGACGGCGCGATGCGGGTCCGCGAGAAGGCGACCACCGCGCCCGACTGCCGCATGCGGTCTTCCGCCGCGCGGACGAGCCGCTGCCCATGGCCGGCGCCACGGCACTCCGGCAGCACGGCGACGCGGTCGAGAACCGCCCCCCGCACCGCCACCGATCCCACCAGCAGGTCGCGGGGCACGATTTCGACATGGCCGACGATGCGGCCCGCGAGGCGGGCGACGAGACGGTTGGCGGAATCGTGCTCCGGATGATCGACGGCCGCATGAAACTCGGCCCGCGACGGGGGCTTTGGCAGGCCGGAAAGCAGTTGGAGAATCTCGCTTTGATCGCCCGCCCGGGCCGGTGCGACCTGACACTCCTCGAGCATCCAAGCGGGGGGTTTGAGCGGGAGGACCGGATGCAGCGGGAGATGCTGGATCGCCGGTCTCCGCTCGAGGGGACGGCGACTGACGACGGTGCCCGCCGGGCGGATTTCCAGAGTCTCCACCATCCCCGCCGGCAGCTCGACGCGATCCTTGGCGACTGCCTTGGTGGCGGCGCGACGGTCGGTTCCGGCGGCGATCTTCACCTCCGGAGTCGCCGCGGCCCTGCCTGCAGACTTCGGCTTGGCGGGACGGGCCGGAGCGTCGGCCGACCGCACGTTGAGTCGGCTTCTGTTCTTTTTCGGCTGCGTCGTCACGGCGCCGGCCGCTGCCGCCGGCCGCGAACGGGCCGTCGAGCGGGATGCCGAACGCGGTGCCGCACGCCGGGCCGAAGAACCTCGGCGCGGGGAAGACGAGCGGCCGTGAAACGCCGTCGGACGCCGTCTCGGGAAAAGACCCACCCGATGCATGATGCCTCCTGTCCCTGGAGCAAATCAAAACCAGTCCGTTGGCGGACAATCTATGCGGGGTCTGGGTCGTTTTCCAGTAGCAGGAATGTTTTCAGCGCGTTTTCCCCGAAAAAACACCAGGGATAGTCGCGGGACCTCAGCACGTTTCTGGCCTTCACGGCATCCGACAGTTGCGTCGTCCGGGCGGCCACGTCGCGACGGGCGAGATCGAGACGGGCCGCGAGCCGCTCGTTGATGGCGCGAATCTCCCGGCAGCGGCGCTTGGCGAGCGTGACCGTGGGGTGCGTGTCGATCCAACGGAGTTTTGCCGCGATGAGCTCCCGCACCTCTTCGGGTTGCGCGGCCTGCGGCATCAGATGCCGCTCCGGATGAAACTCGATGTCGCGAAGCGTCGCCTTCACCGCCGCCCACTCGCCAGCGGGATCACTCGCCTCGAATCCGGGAAAAGCCGCGTCGATCGGCAGTCGCAGCGTGCCCGAGACCACGGCATGCCGGGGGGGTGCCGACCCGACGAGCCGGCAGACGATGTCGTCGGTGATGGAGTCGTAGGCCGCCCCGCCGATCCCGTGCACGAACACGTCGGCGACGAGAAGCCGCGAGACGAGCGTGGTGACGATCGCCCGCGGCCGCAGCCGGATGGAATGCTCCTCCATCCGCGACAGCGCATCGACCCATTTCGACGGTGACAGGTCGGCCGCGATCGGCAGTTCGACGCGGAGCATGTCCATGTCGGAGAGGGCCAGCACCCCGGGGGTGTCCGTGTTGGCGAACACCCTGCGCCGCCGTGGATCGTCCCGCGACCACATCCACCACGGCACCTCGATCCATTCCCCGTGGGCGTCGTGCCGCACGGCAAGGTCGGGCATCGGCCGGCCACGACCACGGACCCGCCGTTCCAGCCGGTAGGTGGCCAGCGCCGCGTTGTAGGCATCGTGCAGCTGACGGGCGTGGGCAAGCAGCCAGCCCATGAAGACCATCACCGTCGGCAGCCGGACCATCTCGCTGACCGGCAGCTCCAATGTCTCGAGCCCGAACCGCTCCTCGAGCATGTGCCGCGCCTGCGCGATCCCGAGGCCGATGCGGTGGCTTGCCCGCGCACGTTCGACGGCCAGCGGCCACCAGCGTCGCAGGATCGGCTTGGGCACGAGCGGCTCGAGCAGGTCGCTCGCCCGCTGCCCGAAGGAAGCGAAGCAGTCGGCATCGATGACCGGCCGCTCCTCCCAGGCCATCTCGCCGCTGAAGGTGTCGAAGGGCACATCCTCGACGTGCGCCCCCCGCGGACCGCCGAGCGGCACCGGCACGCTCGTGCGACCGCAGCGGTCGGTGTCGACGACGAGATTCAGCGCCGTCCCGCCGACCTGCCGGGCATAGGCGTCGAGCGCCGAGTTCTTGAGCCAGACCCCGGGATGGAAGAGTTCGGGCTGATGGCCCCCCATGATGATCGGCCTGGCGATCCAGTCGGCGACGTCGGAAGGCCGGGTGACGTCGCGGTAGTGGCCCGTGTATTCGGCCGCCACCGTCAGCACCTCGCGCCGGGTCGCAGCCACGAGCTCCCAGAGCCGCATGTCGCCGATCCGCGCATCGAGGGCGGCCCGCAGAAGCCGGTTGTTGTCGACGAGGGCCTCGATCGAGCCGCTGCCGGGCCGCGGGGCCACGGGCGGATCGATCAGGCGACCGCCGGACGGTTCGGGCGGTGAATAGGTTCGACGCGACGGAGGCATTGCCGACAACGGGGCCCAGGGACGGACGACGTTCTCGCCGGCGGACGAAAAGCCTCAGGTCGAAGCGTCGCGGCCCCCGGCAGCCGCTGCGACCGTCGCTTCGGCCCGATCGAGCACGCGACGATAGTAGGCCAGACGGGTCGCCGCAACGTCCAGAGCACCTCCGAAACTCCGCGCCAGATCGAGGTAGATCAGCGGAACCGGAAGCTCGACGACGGCGAGCCCCGCGGCGGCGGCCTGCACCCAGACCTCCAGCGGCATCGCATAGCCGGTCTCGGTGACATGGAGCTGCTCGAGGGCGTGCCGTGTGTAGGCCTTGAAACCGCAGAAGGCGTCGGTCAGGTCGAGCCCCAGCCGTTCGTTGATCTCGGCGGTGATCTCGGCGTTGATTTTTCGACGGGCCTCCGGAGCCGCGCTGTCACCGGCGAACTTCTGCAGGTAGCGGCTGCCGCTGACGATGTCGGCCGGCGCCGTCGCATCGCCCGCGGCGGCGATGAAGTCGGGAATCAGCCGCGGCTGGTGCTGGCCATCGCAGTCGATCGTCACCAGCCCGTCCCAGGGGCCGGCGAGGGTGTGGCGGAAGGCCGTGGCCAAGGCGGCACCGTAGCCCGCGTTGAGGGCATGCCGGACCACGCTCACGTCGCCGCGGCGGGCGACTCGCGCCGCGAGCAGTTCCGAGGTGCCGTCATTGGAGCCGTCGTCCACCACGAGGACGTCGGCGGCGAACCGCAGCACCTCGTCGAGAACGCCCTCGACGTGGGCGGCCTCGTTGTAGACCGGCAAAGCAGTGAGAAACCGGGGCATGCCACCCCCTTCAAAGGGCCCGATCGGCGCAACGACGACACCCCCAAGTGTAGCGCACGAAATCGCCGGAGCAACGCGCCGGTGGACGCCCCTACAACCATCCCAGGGGATCCCGCTCGTCGCGGCTGGCCCAGCACGACAATCCCGGCACGGCCGCGCCGAGCCGGCCGGCGAGCACCTCCATGGAAAATCGTTCGCTGGCGTGGTGCCCGACGGCCACGACCGCCAGGCCGGCGGTCTGGGCGTCGATCGCCTGATGGAGTTTGATCTCGCCGGTGACGAGCGTGTGACAGCCCGCCCGGAGAACCTCCTCGAGGCAGTCGCCTCCGGACCCGCAGACGATTCCCACGCGGCCGGCCGGGCGAGCGGCCTCACCGGCGATCTGCACCCGCGACACCCCGAGCGCCCTGCCGGCCCGCGCCGCCACATGGGCCACCGTGCAGTTCCCGTTAGTGGTGCCCGAGCGGCCGAAGCCAACCTGCGGAAGATGCGCATCGGGGCCGATCGGCGACACATTGCCGAGTTCGAGGAGCTGCGCGAGTTGGTCGTTGATGCCACCGGCCGCGGAATCCCAGGCGGTATGGCTGCTCCAAATGCCCGTCCCGGCACGGATGAGATCGAGCAGCGTGCGGCCCGCATGGGTTGCCGTCGTGATCCGCGTCACGGGCCTGAACGGCAGCGGATGGTGCGACACCACCAGATCGGCCCGCTCCCGCACGGCCTCGGCCACCACCTCCGGGGTGAGTGTGAGGCAGGTCATCACCCGGTCGATCGAATCCCGATGCGGGGCGACGAGCAGACCGACGGCATCCCAGTCGGCGGCGAGCCGCAGGGGCGCGAGGTGCTCGAGGGCGGCGGTCACGGAGGCGAGCGCTGGCATGCCGAGAAGATACTATGGTGTCCTGGCAGCCGCGATCCCCGGCAGCCGCGATCCCCGGAACCACACGCCTTCTTCCCCGGCACTCCATGGACACATCCCGACTCTCCGTGCCCGCTGCCGCGCTCTCGACGGATCTCCGCCGGGCCCTGCGGCTGGCCCGCGATCTGGGTGTCTCCGGCGTCGAACTCGACGCCCGCAGCGGACTCGATCCGGAACAGGTCACGCAGACCGGCCTTCGCCAGATCCGCAAGTGGCTCGGCGACGAAGGCATGGCCATATCGGCGGTCTCGTTCCGCACGCGGGGCGGCTATGGCGACAGCGAGCGACTCGAGGGCCGGATCGCCGCGACCAAGGCCGCCCTGAAGCTGGCGCACGATCTCGGCGCCGGCATCGTCCTCAACCACGTGGGCGACATTCCCGCCGAGGCGGCGGGACCGCATTGGAATCTGCTGGTCGAAGTGCTGACCGACATCGGCCACTTCGGAGAGCACGTCGGCGCGACGCTCTGCGCCGAGGCGGGCCGGGCCGCGCCGGCCGATCTTGCCCGACTCGTCGCGGCGCTCCCCGCCGGCTCACTGACGTGCGACATCGTGACCGGTTCGCTCGTCGTCCACGGCCACGATCCGGCCGCGGCGATCGCGGCCCTCGCGGACCATGTCGCCGCCGTGCATGCGACCGACGCCGTCGCGGGCGCCTTCGCGGGCCGCGGCCGCGCGGTGATCCTGGGTACGGGGCAGGTTGACGTCGCCGCCGCGCTCGCCACCCTCGAGGAGTGCGGATACCGGGGCTGGATCGGCCTCGAGCCGGTTGACGAGCGGTCTGCCCGGGCGGAACTCGCCACCGCGGTCGCCTCGCTCGGGGCACTCTGATCGCCAAGTTCCCGCTGATGGGCGGCCCGCTTGGATCATCGGTCTTGGGTGACTAGGCTCGTGCTGTCATGCACCGCGGCACATCGACAACACGGTTCACCACCTGGACGTGTCTCGCCGTCTCCTTGCTCGTCGCCTCGGGGTTGCCGCTGCCGATCGGTGGCCCGACGGCCGCGATCGTCGCCGGTCGGACAAACCCCGCGGCCGCGGCGCGGCTGGCCGTCAAGGATCGCTCGACCCCGTTTCCCTGCATGGACAAGGCCTGCGGCTGCGCGTCGGCCGAGCAGTGTTTCAACGACTGTTGCTGCAACTCGCCCGCCGAGACGCTGGCCTGGGCCAGGGCCCACGACGTCGCCCCCGCGACGCTCGCCAGCCTGGCCCGCCGCGCCGCCGCCCGCCCCGCGAAGGCGGCCGACTCGTGCTGCCGTGCGGCTCCGCCAACCTGCTGTGAGGCGGCGGCCGCGCCGTCGTGCTGCGGCGGCGGGTCCGACGACGAACCGCCGGAAGAAATCCCCGGCATG
>SXWC01000124.1 GCA_005789975.1 Planctomycetaceae bacterium | reverse complement strand
GGGCACGTAGATGAACGAGCCCCCCGACCAGACGGCCGAGTTGAGCGCGGCAAACTTGTTGTCGGTGGGCGGGATGATCTTCCCGAAGTACTCCCGCAGCAGGTCGGGATGCTCGCGGACGGCCGTGTCGGTGTCGGTGAAGAGCACGCCCTTCTTGGCGAGATCCTCCTGCAGCGAACCGTAGACCACCTCGCTCTCGAACTGCGCCTTGACCCCGGAGAGAAACTTCCGCTCCGCCTCGGGAATGCCCAGCCGGTCGAATGTCTTCTTGATGGCGTCGGGCACCTCCTCCCAGGTCTTGCCCTGCTGCTCCGCCGGCTTGAGGTAGTAGAAGATGTCCTGGAAGTTCACGCCCACGTGGCCGCCCCAGTGGGGCATCGGCTTGGATTCGAAAATCTCGAGCGACTTCAGCCTGAAGTCCCGCATCCAGCCGGGCTCCCGCTTCATCTCCGATATCTGCGAGACGATGGCCGCATCGATGCCCCGGCGGGCCTTGAAGACGGCGGGGGAATCGGTGCGGAAGTCGTATTTGTTGATCTCGCCGAGCTGCGCGTGGACAGCCGCGAGCGTCGCTGATTCGTCGAGTCCGGTGGACATGATGCTGCTCCTGCGTTGACCGACACGTATGACCCGCTACACCGACACTTGCTCAACCGACAACCGCTCCAGCCCCGGCCGTCAGGCGGACACCGCCCGCGCCGACTCTTCCATCGCCTTTTCCGCCGCGGCCGCCTCGGGATACGCCCCGCGGATCCGCTCGTAACCCCGCTTGTGAAGCTCCTGGGCCAGCTCCGGCCCGCCCGACTCGACGATCCTTCCGCCGAGCATGACGTGCGTTTTGAGGGGGATGTTGTGCTCCAGCAGTTGCTCGTGATGGGTGATGATCAGGATGCCCATCTCGGCGCCGCCGATCCGGGCGATGCTCTCGCTTGCGAGCCTGACGGCGTCGGCGTCGAGGCCGCTGTCGGTCTCGTCGAGCACCGCGAACTTCGGACGCAGCATGGCGAGCTGCAGAATTTCGGCCCGCTTCATCTCTCCGCCGGAAAACCCGTCGTTGACGTAGCGGCGGGCAAAATCGGTGTCCATCGAGAGCTCGCCCATCTTGCTCTTGAGTTCGTTGCGGAAGTCCCGCATCGCCATCAACTCCTGCCCCTCCTTGCGGTCGGGGTTGCGGACGTTGGTGACCGCGTGCCGCAGAAAGTCTGCGAGCCGCACGCCGGGAATCGACATCGGCCGTTGAAACGCGAGGAACACGCCGGCGCGGGCCCGCTGATCGGGCTCCATCGCGAGCAGATCATGCCGGTTGCCGTCGGCATCGATCAGTTCGACCGAACCCGAAGTGACCTCGTAGGACGGGTGGCCCATGATCGCGTAGCCGAGCGTGCTCTTCCCGGAGCCGTTGGGCCCCATGAGCGCGTGGATCTCGCCGCGGCCGATCTCGAGATCGACGCCCTTGAGGATCTCCTGGCCCTCGACGGAGACGTGCAGATTGGAGATGACGAGCTTTTCTTTTGCGGCGTGGGTCATGATTGTCGGGAGGGCGGTGAGGGGTGGGCGTGGGGAGATCAGGACTGTCTTCGGGAACGTCTTCAGGACTGGGTCTTCTGGTGGTCGAACACGAGTTCGTCGGCGGCGACGGCGGGAGCCACGTAGCCGGAGTGATGCGGCACGGGAAGTTCATCGGCGATCTTCCCCATCCCGCCCTTCTGCCTGGCGATCCTCTGGCCCTGGATCTTGTCCTGAATCCGCATCAGGCCCTCGAGCAGGCTTTCGGGACGCGGCGGGCAGCCGGGCACGTACACATCCACGGGCACGACGAGATCGACGCCCTTGACGACGTGGTAGCCCCACTTGAAGTACGGCCCACCGCCGGTCGTGCAGGCGCCCATGGCGATCACGTATTTTGGATCGGGCATGAGGTTGTAGAGGCGGCGCACCCGGCTGGCCATCTTGTAGGTGACGGTGCCCGCCACGATCATCAAGTCGGCCTGCCGCGGCGTGGCCCGGAACGCGCCGGCCCCGAAACGGTCCATGTCGTAGCGGCTCGCACCGGCGGCCATCATCTCGATCGCGCAGCACGCCAGACCGAACGTCATCGGCCAGATGCTCGACTGGCGGGCCCAGTTGATCGCCTGCTCGACCGTCGTGAGCACGAGGTTTTCCTCGAAGCGACCTTCGATCCAGGGCTTCGGCAGACTGGGCTGGGCGGCGTTGATCGTCATTGCTGGGGCTCCGTGACTGTCTTTGGCGGCTTACGACCGACCGGCATTCGATGATGGAATCGGCATTCTTTCAAGCCCTTGCGACAGCGGCGGCGGGGCAGCCTCCGGTCGGCTGGCGTCGCCCGCGGCGGTGAACCGGCAGCAGGCGGCCCCGTCGAGGCGACACTCGGAGAGTTGCACAGCGACCCCGGCCAGATCCTGAAGCATCAGCCGCTCCGCCGCACAAACCGAACGGTCCTGCTCGGCCAAGTCGGGGTAGGGGCAGGAATAGCTGGTGAGCACCGGCAGGGACGTTCCTTGCTCGACGCTGCACGAAATGCCGCGTTCACCGAGGAGGGCCGCGACGCTGGAGAGCCTTTCGGTGGGCGTTTGCCCCGAAACCCGGTCGCGGTAGACGTCGGCAAGCGAGCCGGCGATCCGGTTCAGGAGACCCTGCCTGACCGACGGCTCCCGCACAGACCTGATTTCCCGCCACAGAACCATCGCGAGATCCCGGAAGTTGTCGCCACCGAGCCGCCGACCGGCCGCCGTGAGACTGTAGACATGGGCGGGGCGGCCGCGAGGCCTCGCTTGGACCCTGCGATCGACGACACCGGCCCGCATCAGCCGATCGAGCCGCTGCCGAACCGCCGTTGCCGTCACCCCGAGGTGCCCGGCAAGCTCCCCGATCCCCAGAACGGCGTCCCCGCGGAGCAGTTCCACGATGGCTGCGTCGGAGTCACGGAAGTTGGGGGCCGAGTCGGACATACAGGTCAATTTACGCCGGTGGTCATTTTTGACAACCAGACGTGCGAAAAGTGGGCCGGAGTCGGAGGGTATCGGCACTGGAAGCACCGTTTCGCCTCCCGATTTGCCGGGGCGGCGGTCGCTTTCCGTGACCAGAGTCATCCATGACCGTCGTCCGCACGATCGACCAGGGGGGAAGCGCCGCGGGTTTCCACAGTCTGCTAAGGTGATCGGACCCGCAGCAGGGTGCGGAGAAACGAGGGTTTTCTCGATGTCGCCCGCCCCACCACTCACCGACAGCGGCTGGTTTTGGGGGGCGGTGTTTTCGGTGATGGCGCTGGCTGGGATCGGACTGATCGCGCGAAAGTTCGACGTGCGGCAGCAGCAGGTCGAAGGGCGATTCCTCGGCCGCCAGCGTGCCCACGAGGAACGGCAGCGGCGTTCCGCGGGCGAGGAGCCGATCGACCTCGCGGACTCGGCCCGTCAACGGGAGGACGTCGCCCCCGGCCGGATCGTGCCGCTCTGGACACTGGCAACGGCTGCCGCCGTTGCGGCAGCCGGCTCGCTCGCCATGCTCGCCCGCGAACGCGGCTTCTCCCCGTCGCCGGCTGTGCGGGCTTCCCGGAATCAGCATGCCGCGCCGACCTCCGCTGCGCTGCCGTCAGAAAAGCCCGACAGCGAGCGGCCGGCGGCGGGATAGCGGTTTTCCCGACCACTCCGGGGACCGGTTGCGTCAGCCGATGATCGACCGGCGGCGGGCGAGGTAGTCCCAGACGACGAACCTCTCGAGATCCTTGCCGGCGGTGAAAAAGACCCTGCCCTGCGCGGCCTCCGCGAGTCGGTAGGCAAACTTGATGTCTTCTCTCGACTGCGACCAGCCCGAGAGCAGAAACACGTTGACGGTGATTCCCTCGCGATGGCAGAGCGTCGCCTCCCGGATCGTCGCCTCCTCCGTTCGGCGGTGCGGCGGGTAGAGCAGGTAGAGCTCGCTTCCTTCGAAGTGGGCCGTGGGCAGCCCGTCGGTGATGATGATCACCTGCTTGTTCGGGGTGTCCTGCCGAACCAGATGCTGCCGCGAGAGCGACAGCGCGTGCTGGATGTTGGTGAAATGGGGCGGCACGTCCGACTCGCTGATCGCCGGATCGGCCATGTCGGCCCGCAGGCGGACGACCGAGTCGAAGATGGTGACGGGCTTCGGCAGCAACGTCAGGACCTCGCCGACCGAACGGGGCTTCGCGAACGACGCCATCTCGATGAACTGGACGAAATCCCCCGGATACTCGCGGTGCACCAGCCCCTGCAGCGCCAGCGCCATCCGCTTCACGCTCACATACTGCCCGCCGTAACGCATCGATCCGCTCATGTCGAGCACCACCGTCGTGGCACACTTCGGATTGTTTCGCGTGCGATGCACCTCGATATCCCGGGCGTCGAGTCGCAGCCGCCGCGGCCGACCGTCGCTGGAGGCCGAGTCGTCGCCCGCCTGCCGGAGCATGGCGTTGACCAGCGATCCCGGAATGTCCATGTGGGCCACCGAGTCGCCGAATTCGTACGGCCGGGTGGGCACGAGCTCGACCGCACCGTCGCCGACGATGCCCCCCTGATGCCGCCCCGTCCGCGAGGGGTCGAGCGCCGAGAAGATCTGCTCGAGGAGTTTCCCCTGGAAGATTCGCAGGGCCTGTGGCGTGAGCTCGTAACCCGTCTTCCGACGCTGCAGGCCCTGCTCGGCGGCCGCCTGCTCCACGATCTCCTGGATCTGACGCCGAAGCTGATCGAGTTCGTCCCGCTCACCCTGCTCGACATACCGGCCGAGCGACTCCATGTCGATCAGGAACACCCGGGCATTCTTCCGGGCCTCCTCGACCTGCCTGAGGAGTTCTTCGATCTCCTCGAGCCGCTCCTTCACCTCGAGTGCCTCCGGCACGGTGAGCTTCTCGCGGCCGGTGAACTGCCACTTCGCGACGAGCTCGTCGATCTGATACACCTCGCCGAGCTTCTCGATCAGCCCGGGGAGCTGTCCCGCAAACCGCGACTGGTCGTCGTCCACGGAATACCACAGCCGTTCGAGCTGCCGGATCTGTTCCTCGCGAACCGCCTTGGCGAACCCCTCCCGCGACCTCGCCGGCGGCTGCATCCGCTGCGCCGCCTCGCGAAACTGCCGCCGCGCCTTCTTCTGCACGCCCTCCGTCTGATACCGCTCGAGGATCTTCCGCCGCGCCTCCTCGAGCTGCCGTCGGATCGAGTCGAGCGACGGCCCCAGGCCCTTGATCTGTTCGGGATCGAGCATCACCGCCGCGGCAAGTTGCTCCTCGGTGAGGTCGGTCATGTCGCCGAACTCGAGCAGATGATCGATCGCCGGCGAGACCAGATCGACCGCCGGCGGGCGGGGGGGTGGAATCCGGGCCGGGTCGTACCGCTGGTAGGTGTGGAGAATGCCGCCGAGCGTGTCGCGATTGGGCATGGGTCAGCGGAAGCCTCCGGTATCGTAGGTCGTCCGGCCATGGGCCTGGAGGCGGCTGATTCGTTCGGTGGCGTAGAGCCCGGCGAGCACGAACTCGATGCAGCTGGCCCTCACGGCCGGGTCTCGGGCGACGTTGACCTCGAAGGCCTTGTCCCAGATGGCGGGCACCTCGGTGACGAGTCGCTCGTAGGCGGCCGATGGCACCATGTCGCCAACCTCGATCTTGACCCCCTGGCCGAAGACCTTTGCGATCTCGTCGAGCCCGTGCTCCTCGACGTATTCCTCGAACACCGTCGCGATCGCCTCCGCCACGACGGCATCGAGCACCTGCCGCTCGCTCATCTGATGGCTCCCCATCATGTCGAGTTCGAGCTTGCCGAGGCTCGATGAATAGAGGTGGCCGAGGTCGCTGATCCGCGGCACCGCCGGCCGCTCGTCGAGCCGCACGCCCCGCTGCCGGGCGCTGGCGACCATCGTCTCGTAGTTGGCGATGGAAAACCTCGCGCTCACTCCCGACTGCTGATCGATGAACTTGCTCCTCCGGGCCGAGATCGTGATCTGCTCCAGGATCTGCCGCATGAAAGCGGGCACCACGACCGGCCATTCGCCGCCGAGATCGATCCCCGCCTCCTGCTCCACCATGCGGATGCTGAGGTCGCGGTCGCGGGGATAGTGGGTGTGGATCACGGCGCCGATCCGGTCCTTGAGCTGCGGGATGACCTTCCCCGAGCGGTTGTAGGTCGAGGGATTGGCCGAGAAGAGCAGCATCACGTCGATGTCGAACTTCACCGGATAGCCGCGGATCTGCACGTCCCGCTCCTCGAGGATGTTGAACATCCCCACCTGCACGAGCTCGTCGAGTTCCGGAAGTTCGTTCATCGCGAAGATGCCACGGTGCAGCCGTGGTATGAGTCCGAGGTGGATGGCCTCCTCGCTCGACATGCTCGTGCCGCCCGCCAGTTTCGCCGGGTCGATTTCACCGATGATGTCGGCAAACTTCGTGCCCGGCGCGAGCCGTTCGGCATACCGCTCCGCCCGGGGCCACCAGGCGATCGGCACCTCCGCCGGGTCGCGACCTGCCACGAGCCGCCGGCCGGCCGACGTGATCGGCGCGTAGGGATCGTCGTGGAGCGGGATCGCGGGATCGTCGAGGTAGGGGAGGTGCTCGTCGAGAAACCGCACGAGCAGCCGCATCACGCGGCTCTTGGCCTGCCCCTTCTCCCCGAGGAAGAGCATGTCGTGCCCGGCCAGCAGGGCGATGCTGATCTCCGGAATGACGGTGTCGTCATACCCGACGATTCCCGGGAAGAGTTCCTCGCCGTCCCGGAGCATCCGGAGGAAGTTCTCCCGAACCTCGTCCTTCACGGTGCGGCTCCTCCAGCCGCTCGCCGTCAGTTCCGCAAGCGTGGAGGGCCTTCGCTGGCTGCTCATTTCGCAGGGTCTCCGAGGTGTGAGCGCATTCTAGCCGCCTGCGGGCAAAAGTGATCCCTGGGCTCCGTCCACGCGATCGACCGCCGGGGCCGCCCGGAGCCTTCCACGCCGCGCCAACGGCCGCGGATCCCGCCTGAGCAGGATCAGTAGGCCGCGGCGTCCGTCGCCGGACGGCCGTCGAGGATCGCGGCCGCATCGCCGACGCCGATCCGCGCGCAACCCATGTCGAGATAGCGGACCGCGTCGGCCCAGGTGCGGATGCCCCCCGAGGCCTTCACCCGCAGACGTCCGCCGACCGTGTCGAGCATGATCCGCACCGCTTCCGGAGTCGCTCCCGTCGGGCCGCTCGACCTCACGCCGAAGCCCGTCGAGGTCTTCACGAAATCGGCGCCCGCCGACTCGGCGAGCCGGCAGGCCTTGGCGATCTGCTCGAGCGAGAGGTAGCAGGTCTCGAGGATCACCTTCACGACCACCCCCGCGGGCTTCGCCACCGCCACCACCGCCGCGATGTCGCCGAGAACCGTCGCCTCGTCCCCCGACTGGAACGCCCCCAGATTCATCACCATGTCGAGCTCGCGGGCCCCGTCGGCGATCGCCAGCCGCGACTCGCAGGTCTTCACTTCCGGCCGCTGGGCCCCGTGCGGAAAACCGATCACGCTCGCGACCACGACCGGACTGCCGGCGACGAGCCGCGCCGCGGCGGCCACGTCGCACGATCGCACGCAGAGGCAACCCACGCCCCGGCTCACGCACATCGCCGCGTGCTGGGCGAGATCGTCACGGGAGAACTCGGGCCTGAGGACGGCATGGTCGAGTGTCTTGGCGACGTCGGCGACGGTGCGCGATGACATGGTGGCGGTTCTGGCAACGGGGGTGAAAGCAGCGACGGCAAAAACACCCTACCACGCGCCGTCCGCCACGACACCCGGCATGCGAGAGCCGCTGCGGTGCCGCGTCCGCCTGACGCTCCGTTCGCCGATTCGTCCCTGCCCGTGCCCGATTCATTTCTTTTTCGTCAGCGGCACCTCTCTGCCACCTTCCACATTTGCTACCATTCCCCCCTAGGCAACAGCCCGGGGAAAGATCATTCCTCATCGCCGGTTCGCACCGCTGATCGTGCTCGCGACTTGCGTCGGCTTCGCCATGCCCGCCCCGGCCGACATGATCCTGTTCGTCTCGGACCTGCAACTCTCGGGGTCGCCGGCAGGGCAGCTGACGCAGCCCGGCTGGTTTGCCGAAGAATCGGCGAAGTTGACCGGAACGACCTCGCTGTCGCTGACCCCGACCGCAAGCGGCTCTTCGGCCGGCGTCACCGCCTCGCTCATCACCGCCGGCAACTGGGAAACACGCGGCGGCACGGCCGAAGGTCGGGATCCCGTCGCCGGAACCTCCTTCAACGACGTCGTCTCCGATCTCTGGGTGACGAGAACCATGTCGTTCACCATCGCCCTGTCAGGGCTTTCAACCAGCGGCACCTACCGCATCAGGACATGGCACAACGATTCCTACAATTCCAACCAGGGATTCGCCGCGGGCGGCGGCAGCGTGCAGATCTCGGCGAGCGGCGCCACGGTCGTCACGGCCATGAACGGGACGGTGACGAACCTTCGGGGCACCCAGACCGATTCCGCCTTCGGGATCCCGTCGATGACCTTCACGCCCACCGTGTCGAACCCGCAGATCTCGCTGACCCGTGTCGGCGGAGGCATCGTGGCCCTGCCCTTGAATGGCGTCGAGTTGACGGCGATCGCGGTCCCCGAGCCCGCGACAGCGGTCCTCGCCGCGGTGGCCGGCATCGGCGGCCTGCTCATCGCCCGGCGGCGAGCCGCTGCAGGGCGGCGATGCCGCGGTCGAGCGTTCGCTCGCTGACGGTGTAGGCGATGCGGAAGTGGGTGTCGGCGCGGCCGAACACGCTGCCCGGCACCACGATCAGTTTCTCCTCGGCAGCCGCCCGCTCGGCGAACGCCTTGCCCGATCCGCCCGGAGCCTTCGGGTAGAGATAGAACGCGCCGCCGGGCTGCACGAACTCATAGTGGCCACGGAGGCCCTCCATCAGCTTGTTTCGCTTGCGGCGGCACTCGGCGAGCGGCAGGTCCATCGGGCAGTCGAGGGCCGCGATCGCGGCCCACTGCCCCGGCTGCGGCGCGCAGACGAAGGTGTACTGCTGCATCATCGTCACGGCATCGATGATCGGCTTCGGGCCGTGAATCCAGCCCACCCGCCAGCCCGTCATGGCATGCGACTTCGAGAAGCCGTCGATCACGACGACCTGCTCGGAGTGCAGGGCAGGGGAGTGGAAGGGCGAGTCATAACAGTAGGAGCGGTAGAGCTCGTCGCTGACGAGCGTGACCCCCCGCTGCTCGGCGAGCGCCGCCAGATCGCGGACCGTGTCGGCGTCGGCGACGAAGCCGGTGGGATTGGCCGGCGTGTTCAGCAGGATCGCCCGCGTGGCCGGCGTGATCGCCGCGGCGACCCGGTCGACATCGATCCGAAACGACGGCGAGGTGTCGATCGGCACCACGCGGCCCCCGAGAAACTCGACGAGCGGCCGGTACATCACGAACGCCGGCTCGAACACGATCACCTCGTCGCCGGGATCGACGAGCGCCATCAGCGCGAGCACGAGCGCCCCGCTCGAGCCGCTGGTGACGCACAGCCTGCGGTCAGGCTGCCCGGTTTCCCGCCGGGCATCCGCCTCCAGCCGCTCGCGGAGCGCGGAAACCCCCTGCGTGGGCGTGTAACCGTTCCTGCCGGCGTCGGCCGCCGCCTTCGCCGCCTCGCGGGCCGCCGCCGGCATCTCGAAATCTGGCTGGCCGATCGAGAGGTTGACCGGGTCGTCGAGCTGTGCCGCGAGGTCGAACGCCTTGCGGATGCCCGACGAATCGAAGGCGGCCGCCCGCTTCGACACGCTCCACCGCGACCGGGCCACCGACTCGGGCTCGTGCATCACGCAAACACCCCGGCGTTCAGCCGGCGTCCTTGAAGAGCTCGGCGAGCCGCTCGGCGAGCTTCTCGCCCCGCGCGTTGAGCGTGATCACGTTGCCGTCGCGGCCGATGAGGATCAGCTGCGGGATCCCGGAGATGCCGTAAAACTGCGCCGTCGGGTCCTGCCAGCCCTTGCCGGCGTAGATGATCGGCCAGGGGATCTTGTTTTCAGCCACGAAGGCATCGACCTTCCCCTTCTCCTCGTCGAGACTGATGCCCACCACCTCGAAGCCCTTGTCGTGGTATTTCTCGTATTCGGCGAGCATGTTGGGGATCTCGGCGATGCAGGGGCCGCACCAGGTGGCCCAGAAATCGACGAGCACGACCTTGCCGACGAGCGACTTCTGGTCGAACGCCGTGCCGTCGAGCAGGTCGCCCTTGATCTCCATCGGCTTGCCGGGGAGCGAGAGGAGCCGCAGTTTGCCCGCGAAACTCTCGCCGAGTTCCTTGATCCGCGGATTCTTGCTGGCCGTGAGGATCGGGCCAAACGTCATCAGTGCGTCGGCAGCGACCTTCTCACCGTCGGGGATCTGCTCGAGCGCTCCGCAGAGCTGCATCACGAGCCCGGCGGTCTGCTGGTCGTCGGGATTCGCGGCCAGCAGCGTGGCGGCCTTCTTCACGAGTTCCGGTGCCGCGTCGAATTTCTCCTCGGCGAACATCTTCTGCGCCTCGGAGACGACGAGGAGCCGCTTGGCCTCCATCGCGAGTTCCTCAACGGGGCTGTCGGCGAGGGTCGCGGCGAAGGCGGCGAGATCACCGCCGGCCTGCTCGTCACCCAACTGTGAAAGCCGCATCAGGCTCGCGAGCTTCAGCTTCGCGGCCTTCGCGTAGAGCGGATCATCGGCCTTCACCTGGGGGAAGATCGCGTCGGTCGCCTCGATCGCCACCCGCGAAACATCGCGGATGTACGTCATCATCTCCTGCCGCGAGCGGGGCTGCGTCTTCGGCGGCATGAGTCCCTCGACGAACGCGAGCATCTCCTCGGGCGTCCCCTGCGGCAGCGCCGGCACGCTCAGTTCGGTGGCTGGAATGGGGTCGGCCCCGGCGGTGGCCGGCTGCATGGCCTGCAGCGACACGGCGTTGATTCCGATCCCGGCGACGACGGCGAGCACGGTCAAAACCAGCCGGAGGAGCGACGAGCGGGAGTCGTGGGGGCGATTCGACATGGAAACCTCGAGGGAAAAAGACCGGAGCCGGACGGCTCCGTGGGTGTGCGGATCGTAACCGCCGCGCACCGGCGGGGGCAACCACCGGGTGTGGCTTACTTCACCACCGTGCGGAATCGAACGAAACCGCTTTCACCGGGCTGGAGCGTCCCCTCGAGCCGCCAGGTGAGGACGACCGCCCCGTCGTCGCCGGTCTCGGTGACGAAATCGGCCGGCACGCTGGCTGCCGCGGAATCGGGAACGTAGTCGAGCCGGGCCGGGAGGGCGTCGGCGAGCACCACCCCCGTGAGCGGACGATCGCCCGAGTTGAGCATGAAGATCGTGAAGTCGAGCTCCTCGCCCGCCCGCGCCGTGTCGCTGCCGGCACGCTTGCAGAGCGTGAGTTCGGCGCGGCCCGGCTCTTCGAAGCGGAGCGTGGCCGTGCCGCGATCGACCGCCACCACCGCGGCCGCCTGGTCGTTCAAGACCACGTTGGCCGCCTTGATGCACGTCCAGGCGATCGGCACGTCGAAGCCCACCTGCACCAGCGGCCGCTGCCGCAGCCGCGCGAGTTCGGGAGTCTGCTCGGCGACCCGCTCGATCGGGCCTTGAAGGCCGTCGTCCTCGCGGGGCATGTCGCCCTGGTCCACCGCGAGCGGACCGAGCCGCTCGTGCACGGCGACACCGGGCAGCGCCTTGCGGGCCGCCTCGAGGGCCACGCTCTGCGTCTTGCCGCAGACCGGCTGCAGCGTCTCCTCCAGCTCCACGCCGGCGTCGAGCGCGAGTCCGCGGGGGCCCTCGGGCCGCGCGCCTTCGAACGGGCGGGTGACCTCGCGGACGGCGCCGAAGCGGGGTGCGAACACGCAGGCGCAGTTGGAGGCCACGAGCCGCACATCGACCGAGTCGGGCATCTCGTCGGCCGGACGGAAGCGGGCGACGGTGTCGCCCGCCGTGAGGTTTGCGAGCCGGTCGTCACCAACCGCCCGCGCCGGCCGGCAGGCATCGCCGCCATCGCAGACGAGATACGGACCGACGACCGGCGGCGGTGGCGGCTCGCAGGTCAGGCAGCCGGTCGGCGGGCATCGAGGACCGCAATCGCCGCTGGGGCAGGCCGCTCCCCCCGGCCCCGTGCGCGGGGCATGCGTCCTCCAGCGCGGCTCGCAGCCACCACCGATCCGGGGCAGGGCGGGGCAGGGGGCCTCGAGTCCGGCACGGGTCACCAGGAAATCCTCGATCGCGGCCTGCTCGATCGCAGCGGGCCGCACGGCGACCGCCTCGATCGCGGGCCCGGCATCGACGACGGCGTCGAGCGAAGGCACGTCGGCCGCGGCGGGGCCCGCGGCAGCCAGCGGCGCGGCGGCACCATCCTCGATGAGCATCGTGGCGTCGGAGACGGCCCCGGTCGTCGCCAGGGCCGTCAGCGGCAACGCACGGCAAGACGCGAGCAAAAGAGCGGTCGCCGCCAGGGCGAGCATCCGCAGCCAGCGGAGCCGGACGGCCGGAGACACGACGACGCGCTGAGCATCCGGGGTGTCATTCATGGCAGGCTCCCCGGCGCGGGCAGACGGTTGCCGATCACGAACTCTGCGACCGGATCGCCGAGCGTGCGGGCGACCTCGAGGGCGTCGTCACCGGGCTTGACGTCGAACCAGCCGGCAGGCACCGGGTCGGGCTGCTCCGATTCACACGAGGCGTAGACGACGCGACGAACGTGCGCGCCGCCCGAGGCGGAATCGAGGTCGTCCCCGTCGATCACGATCTCGACGGGAAATCGCCAGGCCATGCCCGGAGGGGTGGCCAGCTTCGCCAGCACGCGGACGGAGGGGAAAAGTTCCTCCCCCTCACGGCCCGGGATTCCTCCGACTCGCAGCCGGTAGGCCTGGCCCACCACCAGCCCCATTCGCAGCGGTCCGGTCCGCAGCGGCGACCAGCCCTCGGCCGTCTCGATCGCCAACTCGAGGCCCGCCGGTCCGCGGATCTCGACCGGCTGCACACCCGCGGGTAGCAGAGATTCCGGACAGGGACCGGGCTGCGGCCTCCGTGAGGCGCCAATCGCTCCCGGTATAGAGGTGTTGGCGAATGTGTCCGCCGGACTCGACGCGGCAGCCCCGGGGTCAAGTCCCCCCGAAGATGCCGAAACGAGAACGGCGGTCGCCAGCAGCCCGCGGGAGAACCGCAGCACGGTCCCTGTCCGGAAAGTCTTGATGCTCCTTGTGCCGGTGTCGTGCGTCCGCATCGGGATGGCTGTCGCGGTTTGAATGCCGGCGGCGGTCATGGATGCGGTTCCGAATGGGTCGGATGGTCAGTCTGTCCGGGAAGCTCGCGTCGGCCGCCTATTCCATCGGCTCCGGCGGGCAGGGCAGTTCGTCGCCTCCGCCGCCGTGCACCATGCGGGCACCGGCGTTGATCGTGTCGGGATCCATGCCGCCGTTGTCGACGAACCGCGTGCGATCCTCGTGCGGCTGCTTGAGATGGAGCTTCGGCACATCATGCCGCTCGAGCACGTAGGCGTGTCGCGCGGGCTTCGGGTAGCTGAGGCCCGGGAACTCCTGAACGTGGAGACCGACCGACCGCGAGGGGGGCGGAATGTGCATCTTGGTGTGGTTCGTGATCGTGTGCTTCTGCAATCCGGCGGGCACCCCGAGCGGGACGTGCGCGGGACCGGGCAAGCCGATCGGCGTGCCGACGTGGGGCATGCCGTACTGCGGTGCCGTCATGCCGGCGAGGAAGGCGGGGGGCAGTTGTGCCGGATTGCCGCCGCAGGGCATGCCGAGCGGGGCCGCCATGCCGGCGGGCGTGGCGGTGCCGGGGCCGCCCATGGCCAGACCGCCGGCGGCGACACCGGCGGCACCCGGTGATTCGAGATCCTTGTTGCCGATGCGGATGATCGCCAGGATCGAGCCGCGGCGATCGGCTTCCACGACCGGATCACAACCGGGGTCGAGCCGGGTGCTGACGAGGGTCTCCACGCCCGCGACGGCGAGCTCCTGATACTCGGCGTCGGGAAGATAGACGACCTTCGTGACGAAGTTTCCGGTCGTCACCTGGTCGAGATCCTCCTCGGTGATCTGGAACGGCACCGCGTTGTGCGCGAGGTAGGCCGCCGTCCGCGGCGTCACGGGCGCCACTTCGAGCGACGGGTAGAGCTCGATCCCCTCGCGGCCGGGGATGTCGGTGAGCTTCAGACGGTAGATCGCACCCTGCGGGAAGTCGTAGCGGCCCGGGCTGACGAGCGGCTCGGAATCGAACCCGCCCGGCATCGAGATGTCCCAGCGAACCTGCATCCCGTCGTTGCCGACGAATCCGACCTGCGACGTGGGGGCCATGCCGTAGATCCCGCCGGCTCCGTCAGCCATCATGCCGCCGACGCCCGCCGCCTCGAGCGAGGCTTCGTAGGAGGCCGGATGAATGATGCCTGGACCGGGGCCGTCAACGCCGGGGCCGGGATGCTGGAGCATCGCTGCGGGGGGCAGAACATTGGTGTGCGGGGTGGCAACCGGCCGGATCTGGGCCAGGCCGGTGAACGGCGAATTCGCCGGAATCGTGCAGCCCGTCAGCGTCGCCGCGATCGACATGCCGACGAAGCCCTGCAGACGTCGCTTCAGCATCGCAATACCTCCAGGAACCCGTGCCGGAACGGTCGTTTGCGGCCGTCAGGAACGGCCTGTTCCGGCATGGGCCGGAAAGAGCCGATTCCGTAGACTCACCGCCGGCGACGAAGCCGGAGAACGGCCCCGACGGGACCATTCACGAGAGATGTTTCGACGCTTGGACGGTGGTTTCTTTGGCAAAATCCTCAAAGTCGGCCCGACTGTGACGATCCCAACCCACGCCAAACCTCCCGTCTTCCGCCGTCGCCTGGCGGCGGCCGCCCTGGTCGTCGCGCTCCTCCCGGCCGGGACCGCCCCCACCGGCGGCGACGAACCGGCGGCGAGCGTCTACAGCCGGGGCCCGGATGGCGCGGCCACCCCGGCGGCGGCCCCGACGGAGGATGCGGCCGCCCAGGCGGAAAGAATCGTCGCCAGTTCGCTGGCCGTGTTCGCACGCGCCAAGGCCGTGTCGCTCAAGATCCGCCAAAAGGCCCGCGTGGGCGACCGCGTCCTCGTGGGCACGGGCCGTTACATCCAGTCGGGGAAGGGGGAGGAGCAGCGGTTCCGGTTCGACTCCACGCTGACCTGCGACACCGAGACATTCGAGCTGACGGAGGTCTCCGACGGGCTGTTCTGCTGGATGCACCAGCACAACGGCGAGGAGCCGGCGACCCTGCAGCGGATCGACGTGCGCCGCGTTCGCGGCAAACTCTCCGCGCTCAAGGCGCCCGATGCCGCCGATGGCACGGCCTACCTCGGCGGACTGCAGCGAACGCTGCGGCTGCTCCGCCACTGGTTCCGATTTTCGGAGGCCACGCCCGGCGATCTCGAAGGCACGCCCGTGTGGATCGTGCAGGGCAACTGGGCGCCCGATCATCTCGGGATCGTGCTCCCCGAGTTGAAAGACCGCATCAAACAGCCCGGCGGCGTGGGGCCGGCCGATCTGCCGGATGGCGTGCCGTGGAGCATCCGCCTGTCGATCGGCAAGTCGGATCTGGTGCCGCGACGCATCGAATGGCTGGCCATCCCCGGCAGGCGGCCCGTCGCCGACGCGACTCCGGAACCGATCGGCGTCATGGACCTTCACGACGTGGAGCTCAACGGGCCCGTCGATGCCACGGCATTTTTCTATCAGCCCGCCACGGAAGGGCTGATCGACATCACCGAGATGTACGTCAACGGCCTCGGCCTGATGCGGTAGCGGCAGGCCGACCCGCTGCCACGAGCTTCTCGGCGGCATCGATGGCCGAAAGCATGCTCGACGGATCGGCGAGACCGCGACCGACGATGTCGAAGCCGGTGCCGTGCGCGACGCTCGTGCGGACGAGCGGCAGTCCGAGCGTGATGTTCACCGCACGGTGCATGCCGAGCAGTTTGACGGGGATGTGACCCTGGTCGTGCTACATCGCGACCACGCCGTCGAATTCTCCCCGGCTTGCCCGCAGGAAGAGCGTATCGGCCGGCAGGGGGCCCGTCGCGGCCACCCCGGCGGCCGCGAGCCGAGCCACGGCGGGAGCCACGATCCGTGACTCCTCGTCGCCGAACAGTCCGCCTTCGCCACCGTGCGGATTGACCGCGGCGACCGCGATCCGAGGCGGGCGGCCGAGCAGCGCGGCAAGCAGCCCGGCCAGCCGCAAGCCCGCCGCCTCGATGCCGGAGGACGACAGCCGCTCGACGGCGGACCGCAGCGACTCGTGGAGCGTGGCGTGGACCACGCCGAGGCCCGCGGCGCGGCCCGCCTGGGGATCGGCCGGCAGCCAGAGCATCATCGATGCGGCCGCGTCCGGCAGGCCGCAGGCCCGCGCGAGCAGTTCGGTGTGCCCGGGCACGTCGTAGCCGGCGGCGTGCAGGGCCTCCTTGTGCAGTGGTCCCGTGACGAGGGCGTCGGCCAACCCGCGCCGCGTCGCCGCAAACGCCGCCTCGACGGCACGCGCCGCCGCCAAGCCACCGGCCGCCGAAATGACACCGGCCTCGATCGGCCCGCCGGCCCCGGCCGCGGGTCCGGAATCGACGACCAGCAGCGTGCGACCCCCGGAGGGCCGCGGATCGTCGGCGGCCACCTGCTCCACGGCGAGTGCGGGCATGCCCCTGCGGCGGGCGAGCACATCGGCCAAGCATGCCGGTTCGGCGAAGACCCGCAGCCGCGCGGTGGCGTGCGCGGGAGTGGCGGCCCAGGCGAGGGCGACCACTTCCGGACCGATTCCGGCGGGGTCGCCGCAGGTCAGCGCAAGCACGGGAGGGGCGTGTATCTGCTTCATCGCGGGAGGGGTTGATGGTGCCGGTGGATCGCTTCAGCCTATAACGTTCATTGGGGCCGTGCATCGGCCTCCCGGCACGATTCCGAGCGGGCCGGACAACGAGACGCGCGAGGAGATTCAAACGGTATGGAGCGGGTGTTCACGCGGGCGGCGATTTTCGCCCTGACGCTCTTGGCGGCGACGGCGGCCGTCGGGCTTTGGCTCGGGGATCTGCATGGGGTGACCGAGCCCGCCGTGCTCCGCTGGGGCACCGTCCATCGCCTGTCGGGGGTCTTTGCGGCGCTCTCCGTGGTGCTGGTCAACAGCCTGACGGTGACCTACTTCATCGGGACCGGGCGGTGGTGCCGGGAGGTGGTCGAGGCGTATGGGCTCGACGACGAATTCATCGCCCGCAGCGGCCGACTCAAGCGGGCCGCCTTTCCCTTCGCACTCGCGGGCATGCTCGCCGTGGTGGCGATCGTGGCGTTGGGGGGCGCGGCCGATCCGGCGGCGGGCCGCAGGGGGAGCAGCGACTGGGTGACGCCGCACCTCATCGGAGGCCTCGGCCTCGCGGCGGCCATCGCCTGGTGTTTTCAAGCGCAGATGCCCGGCATCCGCGGACAGCAAAAGCTGATCGACGACATTGTCGCCGAGGTGCGACGCGAGCGGCTCGCCCGCGGACTCGACGTCGAATCGGCCGGCCCCGCCGCGGCCGCCGCGGGGGACTCGGCTTAGCCGACCGTGCACCACGTCCGCGCGGGCAGGACGCGAAGATCAGCGACCGGGAAAAGCCCCCGGCGTTTCCTCCGCTCGATCCAGTGGACGAAGGTCGGGAATGACTCTGTCCGTGGACCTTCAGCGATCCTGAGCGGGGGCGGCGGCCGGAGCCGTGATCGCGTTTTGCGTGTGGGCGCCATGGGCATGCGATGACCGCTCCAAGGCGGTGATCCCCCAGGCGATCGCCAGACCCATCGCCAGCGCGGTGGTCAGCAACACGCGGTCGTGACTGTGAAACTGCACCTCCGGCAAGAGATCTGCCGCGGCGATGCACAAAAACGCCCCGGCCGCCATCGCCATGGCGATGCCGAGCACTGCGTCCTGCCGCCCGCCAAAAAGCGCGAGGCTCGTGAGAAAGCCGAAGGCGCCGATCGGCACGACGGCCGCGTAGAGCGCGTTGACCAGGAGCCTCGTCCGTGGCGAGGCTCCGGCGTCGATCATCAGCGTGGCGATGATGCCGGCATCGAACGGCTTGTGGAGGAGGATCGCGAGAAAGGTCGCGAACCCCGCCAAGAGCCCGACGCCGTGGGCGGCATCCGCCCCCACCGAGGCCGCCAGAGCAGCTCCGTCGGCGAGACTGTGCAGGGCGAGACCGGCAAACGCGCCGCACCAGGCGAACGACCGCACGGCAGGGGCGGCGGCGTGCTCATGCCCATGACCGGCGTCATCGCCATGGCTGCCGTGGTCATGGCCGCAGCCACCGTCGGCGGTGTGGTGGGCATGCCCGTGAAAGGCCCGCTCGAGCAGAAACATGAGAAAGAAGCCGGCCAGCACCCACCCCATCGTCTTTTCGATGTCGCGGTCGAGCTGCATCCAGGCATGGGGCAACAGGTGGAGCATCCCCACACCGAGCAGCACGCCCCCGGTCAGCGACAGGAGCACCTGCATCGGCCGATGGCCGAGGGACAGGAACGCCAGCGACGCCCCCCCCGCGAAGGCGGCGGTCGCGATCAGCAGGAGTTCCACCACGAGGCTGGCGAAAGCCGTCGCGTCGGGAAGCGTGGTGGCAAGGAGCATGGTGCACACGGCGGGGGTTGGAACGACTGTCGGGCCATGATCCCGTCACCGGCTGCACGAAACAAGGGCCGGCACCTGATGGGCCGCGGATCATTTCATCAGCCGCCGATGGATGCGGCGGGTGTCGCCTCGGGAAACCCTCGGCGTTTTCACCGTTCGCTGATCTTCGCATCCTGCGCGTGCAGGCTTGCCCGCCAGTCCGCTATCGCCGGAACTGCGACTGCGGATATTGCTGTGGCTGCTGTTGCTGCTGGTAATACGTGCGGGTGGCGTGCTGCATGTGCTGGCGGACATTGGCCATCCGCTCGGTCCAAGCCGCGTCAGCGGCCGCGATGCCGCCGAGCACGATCACGATCGCGTAGGAGATGAGGTTCGGCCAGAGCTCCGTTCCGGCGGCCTTCATCGCCGTCCCGAACGACTTCTTCACCTTCGGTCCGAAAAGCCCGAGCCTGACGGCCCAGATCTCGTCGAGCACGAGGTGCGTGAGAAAGCCGAGCAAGACGGCGCTGGCGACGAAATAGCGGTGGAGCGGCTCCTCGGAGGAAAATGCGAGGAACGTCACCTGGCCTGCGATCGCCGCCGCGGGGAGGCTGTGAAACATGCCGCGATGCCGCGCATGGTTCTCGAGCAGCCAGGTCATCCCGAACCGGACCGTCAAATAGATAGCCACTCCGACGAGAATCATCGCCTCGAGCGGCAGGCCCCACTGTTGGAAGCGGTGGATCATCAGCAGCGGAACCAGGGCCGCGGCAAACGCCACGCTCTCGCGAAGCGGCGTGCCCGGGCCGCTGTCGAGGTCGGGCAGCATGCCGGAAACCGCGCACAGCCCCGTGCCCAGGGCGCAGGTCATGGGCGGCATGTCGCCCAGATACCAGGCGGCCGCGCCGTAGCCCGCACCCACTAAGGATGAGCCGGTGATGTGCTCGCGGAAGCCGGGCACGCTGAGATTCCCCCAAGGAGAGCGACCGAGCGGATTCCCTTCCGTCCAGCGCACTCCGTCGTTCGTATCGACCGTTGCCCGTCAAAGGGACAGCCGACACCGCGCCGCATCCCCTGCACCGCCGAAAGCAAACGTTCGGAACTATCACCTTTTCAATGGACGGATGATTGAACCGCAAAAGGCGGAAGTCTGGGGAGGCTGGGCGATCTGCACGGCCGCCGACTCCTTGCCGGCGTGCGGATGAGTGCCCTGCGCAAGATGGGAAAGACGTGTCTGCAGTGCCTCGTGTAACGGCATGATCCTGCCTTCGAGGACTCTGTTTCTGGGCTTCGTCCGCCGGCAGGTCGGTCTCTACACTCCGTCGCTCGCATGGCCGTGGGATCCCAGGAGACGCTGCTCGATGTCGATCGAAGGCTACGACCTGGTGATGCTGGGGATACTCGCCGCGGCAGCGGTCCTGGGCTATTTCAAGGGCATCGTCTGGCAAATCGCGTGGATCGCCGGCATCGCAGCCAGCAGCTTTCTCGCCCTGCGGTTCAGCGGCTCCCTGGCTCCGCTTGTGGGTCAGTCGGCCCCCTGGAACCGGCTGATCGCGATGCTGGCAATCTACGTGGGCACGTCGCTGGGCGTGTGGCTGGTGTTCCGCGTGATCTCGGGCGCGATCAACGCCGTCCACCTCTCGGCATTCGACCACCAACTCGGCCTGGTCTTCGGCCTGGCAAAAGGCGGGCTGATCTGCGTCGTGGTCACGTTCTTCGCCGTCACGCTGGCCCCTGCCTACCGCAACCAGATCGTCAGCAGCCGTAGCGGCCGGCTCGTGGCCGAAATCATCGTCCGGGCCGACGACCTGCTCCCGCCGAACATCGCGGAGCCGGTGCAGCCCTTCGTCAAGCAGTTCGAGGACCAGTTTCGGCAGCCGGGAGCCGGCGTCGCCGCCCCGCCGCAGCCAAACGGCCTGGCCCAGCCGTCCGCGCTCAAAGCCATCTGGGAGAGCGTCACTTCGCCGACAGCCTGGACGGGCAACGCCGCCGCACCGGCGACGCTGGGGCAGGGGGGGCAGCAGGCCGTGCCCGCCGGCTTCACCTCGCCGACGGCCTGGGGCGGCCCGGCAGCCACGACCATGCAGCCGCCACAACCGACACCGCCGGCCACGAGCGGATTTCCGAACCGGCCGCAGTACCAGCAGCCGCCGGGGCAGTTTCCGGTCGGCGCACAGACGCCGCTCCCCATCCGCTGATGAGACGTCGGCATGCCGGGCACGGGCTCGCCGACGGACCGCGACTCGCCGCCCGCACGGGCATGGCGGCGTGGTGTTCGCCACGACGTTCGGGCTCTCGTGGACATCGGGCGGGCAGGGGGAATGAGCCTAGAAAACAAGGCGAAAACGCTTGGCCGAAACGGACATAAGAGACATTATCGGACGTTGGGGAGAGGGGCTGTTTCGTGGCTGATTGCTATGTTCACCGCCATGGAACCCACCTGCTCCGATCCAAACAGAATCCCGCTCGCAGATCTCGTGGCGGCTGTCCGCCGGTTTCGTGACGACCGCGACTGGGCCCAGGTCCACACGCCGAAGAACCTGGCCGCGGCGACGGCCATCGAGGCGGCGGAACTCCAGGAGCGGCTGCTCTGGAAGACAGACGCCGAGGTCGATCAGGATCTGGCCGACCCGGCCAAGCTGGCTCTTGTGGCCGACGAGATCGCCGATGTCGTGATGTTCGCCATGCTCCTGGCCGACCGGCTGGGCATCGACCTCGCCGAGGCGATCACTGCCAAGCTCGCGGCCAACGAGGCGAAATACCCGGTCAACCTCGCCCGCGGCAACGCCCGCAAGTACACGGAACTCCAGGGCGGCTGAGCCGGCGGGCCAAGGCAGCCACGCGACCAAGAAAGCCGCCGCGTTGCCTGCCGCGCGGACGCCCGCTACGATGTTCACCGGTACAGTATCCGGAGAGTCCTGCGAGGTCTGCCGTGAACGCCGACACCATCCGCGACTACCTCCGCCGCGAGCCTTTCGAGCCGTTTGTGATCCGGATGTCGAATGGGGAAGCCCACGAGATCCGACATCCAGAGTGCGCGTTTGTCATGAAGACGAAAATGATCGTCTACTATCCCGACGACGACCGTAGCGTCACCTGCGCACTCATCCATATCAACAGCGTCGAGGCGCTGCAGGCTAGCTAACTGATCCGGACACGACGGTCACAGTGCCCGTGCCGATCCATGCGGAACTCAAACGCGGAACGCTGCGGGCGATCGGCCTGCTCCGCGAAAAAGGCCGGAAGCTCCACCCGCCGTGGCACCATGGAGGCCAGATGGAGAGGCTCCCCATGACCGAGTACGACGGGCTCTTGGCAGTCGATCTCGTGCTCCGGCGGGAAGACCTCGATCGCGCCGGCGAGGCGCTGGCCAAGGCGGGATTCATCCGCCGCCGCGTCGCCGGCATCGAGATGTTCCTCGACGGGCCCGATGCAAAGGCCCGCGACGCGGTGCGCGTGACTGGCCGGCACGGTATCCGGCCGAGCTCGCCGCGCGGCTGCAGCACCTGATCGAAACGCCCGACGGCTGACCGGCCCGGCCATGCCGCTCATCCGCCGTCAGCCGGCCGCTTCGCCCTCGAGAAACATCCCCATCCGGCGGAACTTCTCGTACCGCTCGTTGACGAGCTGATCCCGCGGCCGGGCCAGGAGCTCGCGGAGTGATCTCGCCAGATACATCTTCAGCCGGGCCGCCATCCGCCGCGGATGCCGATGGGCGCCGCCGGCGGGTTCCTCGATCACGGCGTCGATCACGCCAAACTCCTTGAGATCGGCCGACCGGAACCGCAGCGCTCGGGCGGCATCCGCCTTGAACTCCACGCTCTTCCAGAGGATGCCCGCACAGCCCTCGGGGCTGATCACGCTGTAGTAGGCGTGCTCCATCACGGCCACCCGGTCGCCCACGCCGATGCCGAGCGCGCCGCCGGAGCCCCCCTCGCCGATCACCACGCAGACGATCGGCACCGGGAGCGTCGCCATCAGGAACATGCTCTCGGCGATCACCTGGGCCTGGCCGCGCTCCTCGGCCCCGATCCCCGGATAGGCGCCGGGCGTGTCGATCAGGCAGATCACCGGCAGGCCGTATTTGGCCGCCAGCTTCATCTTGCCCATCGCCTTGCGGTAGCCCTCGGGATGGGCGCAGCCGAAGTGGCAGGCCTGCCGCTCGGCGAGCGTTTTGCCCTTCTGATGGCCGATCACCATCACCTTGTATTGGTCGAGTTTGGCGAAGCCCGACAGGATGGCGGGATCGTCGCCGAACGACTTGTCGCCGTGGAGCTCCACGAATTCGTCGAACACGAGATCCAGATAGTCGCTCGTCTTGGGCCGGTTGGGATGCCGCGAGACCTCGACCGTCTGCCAGGGATCGAGCCCGCCAAACACCTTCTTCTGCACCTCCACGAGCTCCCGCTTCAGCCGGCGGAGCTCCTCGGGCTGCTGGCCGCCCAGGGGCGCCGCCTCGAGGGCGGCGATCCGGTCTTCGATCTCGTAGATCGGCTTCTCGAGCGGCAGTCGATGCAGTCCGGCGGCCATCGGTGGTCTCTTGCGGGGCGGGGTGGACAGGCCCAAGAGTTTCCCCGCCACGGAAACCCCGCGTCAACCGGGAAATCGGCCGCCGTTTCCCGGGCCCCCCTGCACCGCTCCCGCGGTCGGGGGCATCCCGCCGGTCAGACGCCCGCCCGTTCAAGGAGCCGGATCGCCCGGAGCTGTTGCAGCACGTCCTTCATCGTCCCCGGCCGCTCCGACGGCTTCTTGGCGAGCATCTGCCGGAGGTATTTCGAGATGCTCGTCGTGGCGTTGTTGTTGAAGGCGTCCACTGCCGGCACCGTCGCCGAGACGTGCTTGTTGAGCAGGTCGTTGGTGTCGGTCCCCGTGTAGGGGGGCCGGCCGGCGAGGAGTTCGAAGAGCACGCAGCCGAAGGAGTAGATGTCGGACCGGGCGTCGAGGCACTCGCCGCGGATCTGCTCGGGCGACATGTAGCTCGGCGAGCCCTGCGGCGGCGTCTTGCCGCCGAGAAGCTTGCCGAGCATGCCGGACGCCCGCGCGGAGATCGCGAGATCGATGACCTTCGTCTGTCCGTCCGCGGCGGCCAGCACGTTGTCCGGCTTCACGTCACGGTGCACCCAGCCGCGGGCATGCATGTGGTCGAGCGCGAGAGCGATCTCGGTCACGATCCGCTGGAGCCGGGGCGCGAGCGATTCGACACCGGAGGCGATCTGCTTCTTGAGGTTCGGCGTCGGGAAATACTCCATCACGAGGTGCGGCAGGCCGCCGTCTTCCGTGAATCGGTCGATCTTGATGATCGTCGGATGGTCGAGCGACTTCGCGACCTTGAGCTCGTGTTCGAGGAGCTTCCGCTGGCCCGCGTCCTTGGCCATATCGGGCACGACCACCTTGATCGCCACCTTCGCCCGGGCCTTCGTGTCGAGGGCCTCCCAGACCTGGCAGTGTTTGCCGACGCCGATCTGCTGCACGAGCTTCAGGGAGCCGAGTTGTTCGGGGAGTTTGGCCATCATCCAGCTTCCAGCGCGGAGGTCAGTGATTCCCACCCGGAATCGAGTTCGATCGACACCAGCACGAGTCCCTGCGGTGGCGCCGTCGGCCCCGCGGCGGGCCGACTGCGGGCGGCGAGCGCCTGCCCGAGCCACTCGGGCGGTTGTTTTTCGGCGCCGACCATCGCCAGCGAGCCGGCGATGATCCGGACCATGTTGTACAAAAAACCGTTGCCCTCGACCTCGATCCAGACTTCGGAGCCGGCCGCGTCGTCCGACACGGGCGGCCGCTCGACCCGGAGTGCATGGATCGTGCGGACCTTCGTCCGCCGCGGCGACAGGGTGCTCTCGAAGCTCGTGAAATCGTGCTCGCCCACGAGTGCCGGGGCCGCCGCCCGCATCAGATCGATGTCGAGCCGGCCCCGCCAGTGCCAGACGAGATGCCGCTGCAACACGGGCCGCCACGGGGCGTCGTGAATCCTGTAGCGATATCGCTTGCGGAGGGCCGCCGTCACCGGGTTGAAGTCGGGGGCGACCTCCCGCCCCTCGCGGACGGTGATGTCCGAGGGCAGCAGGGCGTTGAGTGCCTTCACCCAGACCGCGGCGGAATGGCCGCTCACCGAGGTGAATGCCGCGACCTGATCGAGCGCGTGCACGCCCGCGTCGGTACGGCTCGCTCCCCGGGGCAGGATCTCCTCGCCCGAGATCGACCGGATCGCCTCGGCGATCGCCCCCTGCACCGTCGCCACGCCGGGCTGCGCCTGCCAGCCCGCGTAGCGGCTCCCCTCGTAGGCGAGTCGCAGGGCGATCCGCCGGCCCGCGGCCGGCCGGGAGTCGCCGCCGGACGGGCTCGTCATTCCCGCACCGGCCGCCCCGCCTTCATCCCGGCGGGCCGCACGCCGTGCTTGGCGAGGTATTCGGCGATCTGCACCGCGTTGGTGGCC